>JAUNVT010000053.1 GCA_030540655.1 Rhodobacterales bacterium | reverse complement strand
TCGCAGCCCAAACCACAACCGCCTGAGTGTCCGGTGAAACGGGGGGCAAGATCACCTTGGCCCTGTCGGGCCGAGGCAATAAAAGTGAAAATCGCCAATGCTGATCCTTCTTTCGCCTGCGAAAAACCTGAATGAGGCCCGCGCCGCAGGGCGCGCCACAACCACCCCCCGGTTTCTGGAGGAGGCCGGGGATCTGGTCGCCGTAGCGCGCAACTGGACGGAATCCGACATCGCCGCGCTGATGAAGGTATCGCCTGCCATCGCCAGTCTGAACGTGGACCGTTTCGCCAAATGGTCCAGCGCGACCGGTCCCGCGCAGGCGGCGGGGGATATGTTCGATGGCGACGCCTACAAACATCTTGAAATGGCGACGCTGGATGATGCCGCCCGCGCCGAGGCGGGCCAAAGGCTCAGGCTGTTATCGGGGCTTTACGGCTTGTTGCGGCCCAGTGACGCCGTGCGCGCCTACCGGCTCGAGATGGGGCGCAAGCTGCCGGGGCATCCGGCGGGAACGCTTTACAACTTCTGGAACGGCAAGATCGCAGCGGCGTTGGCCGAGGACGCGGCCAATGTCGGAACCGACACGATTCTCAACCTCGCATCCGACGAGTATGCCAAAGCCGTGGACCGGACCGCACTGGCCGGGCTGCGCATGATCGCTCCCCGCTTTGAAGAAGAAAGGCGCGGCCTGCGCAGGATGATTTCGGTTTCCGCCAAGCGCGCGCGCGGGATGATGGCCCGATGGGTGCTGGAAAACGGTGTAACCGATCCGGCCGATCTGCCCGGTTTCGATACCGGCGGCTACGCCTTCGACCCTGAGGCATCCACCCCCGAGCGCCCTGTTTTCCTGCGCGCCTGAGACCTCGGACCTGCGGGCGGCCGAATCTGAGGCTCCCGGCGCAGGTGCGAGGTGTCAGGTGCTAGGTGTCAAGTGCGCCCCATCGCAGGCTTCGGCGACTGGAGATGTCGGGCCCGAATGCACAGAGGCCTGGTCCGGTATTTATCCGGTCCGGCGACCATGATGTCTGAAACTTCCCCCCCTCTCAGATGGGCTGTCATCAGCACTTGGCTACCCGCCTGCTTCTGCCGCATGCAACAACGCCGCTCCGCCATTTGCATCTTTTTCGCAGCGACGTTCAGCGCCAGACGGAGAGGCTTGGTCGCTACCGCCTGCATATGCGAAGCGCCGCCGGGATTCACTGCATCGCCGGTAAAGGTGAACAGCCATTCAACATAAATCTTTGAATCATTGCCCCGACCAAGGCCGCATGGCAGGGTGAAACCTGTTTTGCTGCGGAGGGTTTCATGCTGCACCGTCTTCTTCTGTCGTTTTTCCTTGCCCTGATCGCAGCACCCCTTATTGCCCAGAACGCCCTGCCCGAACGCCGTGCGATCATCTCACGCGATGTCGATTTCTACGGCTCGGACCTGACAGCGCTGTTTGATACGACCCTTGAGGCCTGCCAGACGGCCTGTCTTGCCAATCCCGAATGTAAGGCATTCACGTTCAATCAGAAATCCACTGCCTGCTTTCCCAAAACCACGGTCAGCAATGAGCAACATTTTGACGGCGCGATTTCCGCGCGCATTGCACACACCGATCCGCGCGTTCTGGCACAATCAGGCGCGCGGGCGGAAGATATGAAATTCTTGGGGGAACACACGCTGGGCGAGGCGCGCGGACAAGCGGATGGCATCGGCCGCGCCCATCCTGCAGACGGCTATGCCGCGCAGGATATGATGCAGGCCGCGCAGGACCGTCTGTCAGAGGGTGAAACGCTCAACGCCATGCGCTGGACCGGCGCTGCCGTTTCGGCAAGCGATGCGAGCGATCAATGGACGGAATATGCCCGCCTGCTTCTATTGATCCCGCAGGACCAGTCCCGGCATGTCCAACAGGCAATTCTTGCCGCGACGAACGGGTATCTGCGCAGCATCCCCGATGCTTCCCGCGTCAACGCATTGCTTGTTCTGGCCGATGCGCTGGAACGCGGCGAGCGGGGCCGCGAGGCGGTCAGCGCCCTGCGCCTCGCCAGTGATATCGATCCGCGCGCGGATGTGGTGGCCGCGCTTGACGATGCGGCGGGCAAATACGGCTTTCGCATCGCCGATAACACGACCGACAATGACAGCGCATCGCCGCGTATCTGCGCGGAATTTACTGAGGACCTGATCAAGGCCGGCACTGATTATGCGCCCTATGTGCGCCTGACCGATCCCGGTCTTGTGGTGCAGGCCGAAGGGCGGCAGATCTGCATCGACGGCGTCCGGCACGGCGAGCGGTATCGCGTCACCTTTCGCCGGGGCCTGCCTGCCGCCAATGGCGAGACGCTGCTGAAAGATGTCGAGATTACCGCCTATGTACGCGACCGCAGTCCGCAGGTGCGGTTCCCCGGGCGCGCCTACGTGCTGCCCCGCGCCGCCGATGCCGCCCTGCCGGTCGAGACGGTAAACCTCGATCAGGTTGCCCTGACCCTGCGCCGTGTCAGCGACCGCAATCTGCTCCGCACCATTCAGGAGGATTATTTCGGACGGCCCCTGAATGCCTATGATCTCGATAATTTCTCGGAAAATATCGCCCAGAATGTCTGGACGGGCACAGGCGAGGTTCAGAACGAGTTGAACCAGACCATGACCACCCGCCTTCCCCTGGGCGACGTGCTGAGCGGTCAGCCCACCGGAATCTATACCCTGACCGCCCAGGTGGAAGGGGCTGATCCCTATGACGATCCGGGTGCGACCCAGTGGTTCGTATTGACCGATCTGGGCCTGACGACGCTGATGGGCAATGACGGGCTGCATGTGGTGGCCCGCAGCCTGGCCAGTGCGGGCGCGCTGGAGGGGGTGGAGGTGACGCTGGTGTCGCGCGCCAATGCCGTGCTGGGCACGGAAGCCACAGATGCCGAAGGTCATGTCAGTTTCGCCCCCGGTCTGACGCGGGGCACCGGCGGCGCGGCACCAGCTTTGGTCGTCGCGCGGCGCGGGAATGACGATGCGGCCTTCCTGACGCTGACCGATCCTGCTTTCGATCTGTCCGATCGCGGGGTTGAGGGGCACCCGCCCGCGCCCCCTGTCGATGTGTTCCTCGCCACCGATCGTGGCGCCTATCGCGCGGGCGAGGTGATTCATGCCACCGCGCTGGCGCGCGATGATGGCGCGGGTTCCATCACCGGCCTGCCGCTGACGGCTATCCTGACACGCCCCGATGGCGTGGAATATTCCCGCGCCCTGTCGGCCGATGATGCCGCAGGCGGCCATGTCTTTGCCCTGCCCGTCGGGGATACGGCGCCGCGCGGCACCTGGACGCTGGACATCAAGGCCGATCTGGCCGCCCCCGCACTGGCCAGCACGCAGCTTCTGGTCGAGGATTTTCTGCCCGAGCGGATCGATTTCACCCTCTCCCTGCCGGAGGGCACGCTGGACGCTGCCGCCCTTCCTCAGCTGAAGGCAGAGGCGAGGTATCTTTTCGGCGCGCCCGGCGCGGGGCTGAAATCCGAAGGGCAGCTGGTCCTGCGCCCCACCCGCAGCCTCGATGAATTTCCCGGCTATCTCTTTGGCCTCCTTGACGCCGAAACCGCGCCTCAGGTGCAGTTTTTCGACACGAGGGTGACGGACGCGGATGGCACCCTGTCCCAGCCGCTGACCCTGCCCGACAGGCTGGACACCGCGCAGCCCCATGAGATCACGGCCATTCTGCGCCTGCGCGAAGGGTCGGGCCGCCCGGTCGAACGGCAGATCACCCGCACGCTGGCGCAATCCACCGCCATGATCGGGATCAAGCCGGATTTCGACGGGGTAGTGCCGCAGGGCGGGCAGGCAGAGTTTGACATCATTGCCGTGGCCCCTGACCTGACCCGCGCTGGCATGGATGTAAAATGGACGCTGAACCGCGTCACCACGCGCTATCAATGGTATCAGCAATACGGAAACTGGGACTGGGAGCCGATCACTACCCGCGCCCGTATCGCAGGCGGCGAAGGCACGCTGGGCACCGAGCCGCTGAGCGTCACCGCCCCCGTCGATTGGGGCGAATACGAGCTGGTGGTTGAGCGGACCGATGGCCCCTATGTCGCCACCTCGGTCGATTTCTATGCGGGCTGGCATGCCCCCGCCGATAGCAGCAAGACGCCGGATACACTGGAACTGTCGCTGAATGCAGACAGCTATGCCCCCGGCGAGACTGCGCAGCTTCGTATCGTGCCGCGCTATGCGGGCACTGCGCTGATCACCGTGCTGTCGAACCGGGTGATTTCGCGCCGGTCGGTCGAAGTGAGCGAGGGTGAAAACGTCCTCCCCGTCAAAATCGGCGAAGACTGGGGCGCGGGTGCCTATGTGACCGCCCAGGTCATCCGCCCGATGGACGTGGCGGCGGGCCAGAACCCTGCCCGTTCGCTGGGGCTGGCCTACGCTACGATTGATCCCGGCGCACGCCAACTGGCTGTCACTATTGACGCGCCCGGCAGTTCCGATCCGCGCGGCCCTCTGACCGCCCGCGTCAAGGTGGACGGGCTGGCGGGACAGGGAGGCTTCGTCACGCTGGCTGCGGTTGACGTGGGCATCCTGAACCTGACCGGTTTCGACAGCCCCGACCCTTCTGCGCATTATTTCGGCCAGCGGCGGCTGGGGGTGGAGATCCGCGATATCTATGGCCGCCTTATCGACGGGATAAACGGTGCCGTGGGCACCGTGCGCTCGGGCGGCGATGCGGGGGGCAGCATGTCGCGCCAATCGCCCCCGCCGACCGAGGAACTTGTTGCCCTCTTTACCGGTCCGCTCAGCACCGACGCGGATGGCGTGGCGACGGCCGAATTCGACATCCCCGATTTCAACGGCACCGTGCGCCTGATGGCCATCGCGTGGAGCGCAGATGGTGTCGGGCAGGCAGCGCGCGACGTGCTGGTGCGCGATCCGGTGGTCCTGACCGCCTCTGTGCCGCAGTTCCTTGCACCGGGGGACAGCAGTTCGGTCCTGCTGGAGGTGGTTCATGCCAGTGGGCCAACCGGACGCGTGGGGCTTGATGTTTCGGCGCCGGGGCTTGATCTGGGCGGTGATCTGCCCTCCGGTTTTGATCTCACGAAGGGACAAAAGCAAAGCTTCCGCCTGCCCGTCACCGCGGGCGATCCCGGCGATTACCGGATGCAGGTCACGTTGACGACGCCGGACGGCAAGGGGCTGACCAAGTCGCTGACCCTGCCGGTGCGCGCGAACGATCCCGCAGTGTCGGAAACCCGCCAGTTCGAATTGGCGGCGGGCGATACTTTCACGCTGTCGGAGGATGTTTTTGCCGAATATCGCCCCGGCACCGGTGAGGCGGTGATTTCGGCCGGCGCGCTGGCGCGGATGAACGTGCCGGGCCTGCTGAATTCTCTCGACCGCTATCCTTATGGCTGCACCGAGCAGGTGACCTCCCGCGCCCTGCCTCTGCTTTACTTCAATCAGGTCGCTGCTGCGCTCGGTCTGGGCGATGATGGCGCGATCAAGGCCCGCGTCGGCCAGGCTGTCGCGCAGGTCCTGACGCGCCAGACAAGTAACGGCGCTTTTGGCATGTGGCAGGCGCAATCGGGGGATTTCTGGCTTGACGCCTATGTGGCCGATTTCCTGTCCCGCGCCCGCGCCCAGGGTATCGATGTGCCCGCGCCCGCCTTTGCCATGGCGATGGACAACCTGCGCAACCGCGTGAACTACGCGCCCGATTTCGACAATGGCGGCGAAGATATTGCCTACGCGCTGTTGGTGCTGGCTCGTGAAGGCGCGGCTGCGATGGGCGATCTGCGCTATTACGCGGATGTGAAAGCGCAGGATTTCGCAACGCCGCTGGCTCTGGCCCAGATGGGTGCGGCGCTGGCCTCCTACGGCGATCAGACACGCGCGGACCGCATGTTCAACGCCGCTTTGGCGCGCAGCGACGCAGGTGCCAGCGATACCCGCATCTGGCGCGCCGATTACGGCACCGGCCTGCGCGACCGCGCCGCCATTCTGGCGCTTCTTGCCGAGGCCGGCAGCGACGCAGGCGACCGCAACGCGCTGGCGCGCAGCCTTCGTACCGGCCCGCACATGTCTACCCAGGAACAGGCGTGGAGCCTGCTGGCCGCCCGCGCCCTGATCGACGACGCTTCCGCCCAAGGGCTTGAGCTGGATGGCGCTCCCGTCACCGGCCCCTTCGTCCGCAAACTTGAAGCTGGCTCGGTGCAGCCGCAGGAGATTGCCAATACCGGCGCGAGCGATACCGATATCACCCTCACCACATTCGGCGTACCCTTGGTGCCCGGTCCGGCGGATGGCTATGGCTATGCCCTCCAGCGGCAATATTACGATATGGACGGTGCGCCTGCGTCACTGGACGCCGTCCCCTCCGGTACGCGGCTGGTGGCGGTGCTGACCATCACGCCGTTCGAGGATACCGGCGCGCGGCTGATCATCGACGATCCGCTGCCCGCAGGGCTGGAGATCGACAACCCGAACCTGATCACCTCGGGCGACGTGCGCAGCCTCGACTGGCTGGATACCGCAGATGCCGAGCATAGCGAATTTCGCAGCGACCGCTTTATTGCCGCCGTGGACTGGCAGGAGGAGAGCGCTTTTGATCTCGCCTATATCGTGCGCGCCGTATCACCGGGGCAGTATCACCACCCCGCCGCTACGGTCGAGGACATGTATCGCCCGGAATACCGTGCGAATACCGCCACCGGCCAGATGACAGTGACCGAGTAGCAAGATGCGCGCCCATCGCTGGATCTTCTCGCTTGCGCTGCTGCTGGCGGTGGCGGCAGGGGCGCGGGATGGGCTGGACGCCTGGGTGGATGCCGCTCCCCTGCCCCCGCTGCTGGGCGCGACCGGTGCCGAAGTGCGGGACCGGACCGGCGCGACCTTGCGCATCTATACCGTCGCGGATGGCCGCTGGCGTCTGGCACCGGGCGCGGTCGATCCGGGGTTTATGGCCATGCTGATCGCCTATGAGGATCGCCGGTTCTACGCTCATAACGGCGTCGATCCGCGCGCCGTGGCACGCGCGCTGGTGCAGGCGGCATGGCACCGGCGCATCATCTCGGGCGGATCTACCCTGACGATGCAGGTCGCGCGGCTGATCGAGGAGGGCAGCACCGGGCAATGGACAGGCAAGCTGCGCCAGATAAGGCTGGCGCTGGCGCTGGAGCGGCACCTGACCAAACGGCAGATCCTGGATCTCTACCTGACGCATGCGCCATATGGCGGCAATATCGAAGGCATCCGCGCCGCATCGCTCGCGTGGCTGGGCAAGGAGCCTGCCCGTCTGACGCAAGCCGAGGCCGCCCTGCTGGTTGCGCTGCCACAATCCCCCGAAACGCGCCGTCCGGACCGCCATGCCGGGGTCGCCCGCGCCGCTCGCGATCGCGTGCTGGACAGGATGGCGCGGCAGGGCGTGCTGAGCACGGAGACGGCCGAAGCGGCCCGGATGGACCCGGTGCCCACCGCGCGGCGCGCCTTTCCCGCGCTCGCGCCACATCTGGCTGACCGCGCCCTTGCCGGGGCACCCGCCCGTCTGCGCCACGACCTGACGCTTGATGCCGCGCTGCAATCGGCGCTGGAGGCGCTGGCGATGCGCGCCGCCCGGGGTCTGCCCGGCGCGGTATCGGTCGCCATCGTTCTGGCCGATCACCGCAGCGGCGATATCCTCGCTTCCGTCGGGTCTGCGGGCTATGCACCGGGCACGCGGCAGGGGTTTGTCGATATGACAGATGCAATGCGATCCCCGGGATCGACGCTGAAGCCACTGATCTATGGCATGGCATTCGACCGGGGGCTGGCGCATCCACAAACGCTCATCGACGATGCCCCCGCCCGGTTCGGCAGCTATGCGCCGCAAAACTTCGACGGTCATTTCCGCGGCGAAGTAACGGTAACCGACGCGCTGCGCCAATCGCTGAACATCCCTGTTGTGCGCCTGATGGATGAGATCGGTCCCGCTCATCTGATGGATGCGATGCGCCGCGCGGGGCTGCACCCCGAGCTGCCGGGCGATCACGCGGGCCTTGCCGTGGCGCTGGGGGGTGTCGGCGTGACACTGACCGACATGGTGCAGCTTTATGCGGCCCTTGCGCGCGGCGGCGATGCGATCCCGCTGCGCTGGCGGCAGGAGGGCGAGGCAGCGCAGCCGGTGCGCATTCTCAACCCTGCCTCGGCCTGGCAGGTGGGCGATATTCTGGCGGGGCTCGCTCCGCCGCCGGGAGCGCCGCGCCGCGCGCTGGCCTACAAGACCGGCACCTCCTACGGGCATCGCGACGCATGGGCGCTTGGCTGGGACGGATCGCACGTGGCGGGGGTCTGGATCGGACGGCCGGACGGGACGCCCGTGCCCGGCGCCTTTGGCGGCGACTTGGCCGCGCCAATCCTGTTCGAGGCCTTCCAGAGGCTGAAGGCCCGGCCGGACCCGCTGCGCCCGCCGCCGCCCGAAACTCTGATCCTCTCCACCGCTGAATTGCCGCAACCCCTGCAACGCTTTACCGGGCGCGGCGCCGTCTTTGCGGCCCAGCGCGGCGCGCCAGAGGTAATCTTTCCGCCCGATGGCGCATGGCTGGACGCGGCTGGCGGCGTGACGGTCAAGCTGCGCGGCGGCACGCCCCCCTATACGGTCATGGCCAACGGCCAACCCGTGCTGAAGGCTGTGCAGGTGCGGCAGGTCAGCCTTGACCGGCTGGGGCCGGGTTTCAGCCAGATCTCGGTGATCGATGCTCAGGGGCGCAGTGCGCGGGTGACGGTCCGTCTTGACTAAAGTGCGGCCTCCGCCGCCTTGCGGATTGCACGGATGTTGTCGCCGTAAACCTCCGGCTTGGCGACGCTGCCCCCCTTGAACACGCCCGACCCGGCAACGAATACATCCGCCCCCGCTGCCGCCATAAGCGGTGCGGTATCGGGCGTCATGCCGCCATCAATCTCGATATGGATCGGCCGGTCGCCGATCATGCTGCGCAAGGTGCATACCTTGTCGATCTGGCTGTGAATGAATTTTTGCCCGCCAAAGCCGGGGTTTACCGTCATCACGCAGACCAGATCGACCATGTCCAGCAGATGCGCCACCGCGTCCAGCCCGGTGCCGGGGTTCAGCGCCAGCCCAGCCTTGCAGCCCGCGCCGCGAATGGCCTGAAGCGTGCGGTGGATGTGCGGCCCCGCCTCCAGATGCGCGGTCAGTATATCGGCGCCCGCCCCGGCAAAGGCATCGATATAGGGATCGACCGGCGCGATCATCAGATGCACGTCCATCACCGTCTTGATATGCGGCCGGATCGCCTTCAGCAAAGGCGGCCCAAAGGTCAGGTTCGGCACGAAATGCCCGTCCATCACGTCGACATGTACCCAGTCGCATCCCTCTGCCTCGATCGCCTGAATCTCGCGCCCGAAATCGGCAAAGTCAGCGGACAGGATCGAGGGGGCGATCTTGATCTTGCGGTCGAATGGCATGAGTGTTCTCCGGTGGGTTGCGGGTATGGGATAAATGGGACCGGCGAGGGGCCAAGGTCAAGGCCGCGCGATTGCAGCCATCTGCCGTTCATGCGACCAACCAACACAGAACTTGCAGAAAGACCCCATGATGACCAGTTCCCCGCGCGATCCCACCGAGCTTGAGCCGTCTTATGCGCTTCAGGATACGCTCGGTATCCGAATGACCGAATGGTCGCGCGATTTCGCCCGCGTCGAGGCAGAGTTCACCGATCTGCTGAAGAACCGGCAGGGGCTGCTGCATGGTGGCATCCATGCGCTGCTGCTGGATACCGCCATGGGCTATGCCGGATGCTATACCGGCATCGCGGGGCAGCAGCAGAACGCGCTGACCCTGTCGATGACCGTGAACTTTGTTGGCCAGTTACGAGGCAAACGGCTGATCGCCACGGGGCGGCGCACAGGGGGCGGGCGCAAGGTATATTTCGCCGAGGCAGAGGTGCGCGACGACACCGGCGGACTATTGGCCAATGCAACTGGCGTCTTTCGTTATCGCAGCGGGCCATTAGTGGACGGAAGGCCTTGACCTTCCAGTAACTGGAACCCTTATGTGCTGAGCACGGCATTGCAAAAGAGGTGCGGAGATGGCGGGCACATATACAATCAAGCTGGATGGAATGACCTGCGCCGGCTGTGCGGGACGGGCCGAGCGGGCAATCGCCGCTGTGCCTGGCATCGCGGCGGCGGCGGTCAATCTTGCCACCCGCAGCGCACAGGTGGATCTGGGACAGGCCTCACTGGCGGATGTGGCGGATGCCGCAGAGGGCGCGGGTTACCCGGCGCATCTGATCGAGGCGCGGCTGAACATCCCGACACTTCATTGCGCCTCCTGTATCGCCCGCACCGAGACGGCGCTGATGGCGGTGCCGGGCGTGACGGGCGCATCGGTCAATCTGGCTACACGCGCGGCGAAGGTCAGCTATCTGGAGGGCGCGACCACACCGCGCGCGCTGGCGGATGCGGTGACCAGGGCGGGCTATCCGGCCGAAGTGCAGGCGGATGGCACCGTGCCCGCCGAAACCGGGGACGAGACGCGCAGCGCCCTGCGCACCGCATTGATTGCAGCGGCGCTGACCCTGCCGGTTTTCATCATGGAAATGGGCGGGCATCTGGTCCCTGCCCTGCATCGCGCCATTGACGGCAGCATCGGCATGCAGAGCGCGTGGCTCGTGCAGTTCGTTCTGACCACGATCGTCCTGATCTGGCCCGGGCGGCAGTTCTACCGGATCGGCATCCCCGCGCTTCTGCGCGGCGCGCCCGAGATGAACAGCCTCGTGGCGCTGGGCACGCTGGCGGCGTGGGGCTATTCGACCGTTGCGCTTTTTGCGCCGTCCCTTCTGCCCGGCGGTGCCCGCGCAGTTTATTTCGAGGCGGCGGCGGTGATCGTCACGCTCATCCTCTTGGGCCGCTGGATGGAGGCGCGGGCGCGCGGGCGTACCGGTGCCGCAATCGAGGCGCTGATGGGCCTGCACCCTGATACCGTGCGCGTCGAGGAGAATGGTGCCGTGACCGAGCGCAGCGTCGACAGCCTGCGCGTCGGCGCGCTGATCCACGCCCGGCCCGGTGAACGGATCGCGGTCGACGGCGAGATTACCGGCGGCAGCAGCCATATCGACGAAAGCATGATCACGGGCGAGCCGATGCCGGTGCGCCGCGGCCCCGGCGATCCGGTGATCGGCGGCACCACCAACGGCGCGGGCGCGCTGGTCTATCGCGCGACGCAAGTGGGCGAGGGAACGGTTCTGGCGCGCATCGTCGCCATGGTGAGTCAGGCGCAAGGCGCGAAGCTGCCGATTCAGGCCACAGCTGACAAGGTGGTGCGCGTGTTCGTGCCCGCGGTGATGGCGGCGGCGCTGGCGACCATACTCGTCTGGCTGGTCTTCGGCACGCTGCCCATGGCGCTGGTCGCGGGCGTGTCGGTGCTGATCATCGCCTGCCCCTGCGCCATGGGGCTTGCCACGCCGACATCGATCATGGTCGGCACCGGGCGCGCGGCGGAACTGGGCGTTCTTTTCCGTAAGGGTGACGCGCTGCAACGGCTGGAGGGTGCTCGGGTCATTGCCTTTGACAAGACCGGCACCCTGACCGAAGGCCGACCACAAGTTGTGGACATTGCCTTGGCAGAGGGTTGGAACCGCAATGCGTTGCTGGCTATTGCCGCCGCCGCCGAGGCTCAATCCGAACACCCCATTGCGCGCTCCATCGAGGCCGCAGCAGAAGGGCTGGACCTGCCGCCCGTGACCGAAATGCAAGCCGAAGCGGGCCATGGCCTGACGGCAAAAGTCGATGGCCAGCGCGTCCATATCGGATCGGCGCGGTTGCTGGAGGAGGCGGGCATCGACCGGGCCGCACTGGCAGGCCAAACTGAAGCATGGCAGGTCAGTGGCCATAGCCTGGTACTGGTCGCGGTGGATGGCACGCTGGCCGGGGCGCTGGCCATTTCCGATGCGATAAAGCCCGGCACGAAGGCGGCGATAGATGCGCTGCACGAGGCAGGGCTGAGCACCGCCATGATCTCGGGCGACAGTGATGCGGCGGCACGCCATATCGCGGCTCAGATCGGCATCGACCATGTGGTCGCGGATGTGCGTCCCGATGGCAAGGTGGCGGCACTGGAGGCGCTGCGCGAGCGGCAGGGCGCGGTGGCCTTCGTCGGTGACGGGATCAATGACGCGCCCGCGCTGGCGGCGGCCGATGTGGGCATTGCCATGGGCACCGGCACGGATGTGGCGATGGAATCGGCCGATATCGTGCTGATGTCGGGTGATCCTTTGGGCGTGGTTACGGCGCGGCACGTGTCGGCGCGCACGATGCGCAACATCCGGCAGAACCTTTTCTGGGCCTTTGCCTATAATGCCGCGCTGATCCCGGTGGCTGCCGGCATCCTCTATCCCGTTACCGGCATGATGCTGTCGCCGATGCTGGCGGCGGGGGCGATGGCGCTGTCCTCGGTCTTTGTCCTGGGCAACGCATTGCGGCTGAGGCGGCTGCACAGACCGGAGCGCGCGGCATGAAGATCAATGACATGGCCCGCGCCACCGGCCTGCCCGCGAAAACCATCCGCTATTACGAACAGATCGGGCTGGTCCGGCCCACGCGCAGCCAAAATGGCTATCGCCAATTCAGCGAGGCGGATCAGCACCGGCTGAGCTTTCTCAGCCGCGCCCGCGCACTGGGGTTCTCCATCGCGGAATGCCGCGACCTGCTGAATCTTTACGATGACACATCCCGCGCCAGCGCCGATGTGCGCGCCATTGCCGCCCGTCATTTACAGGACATTCAGCACAAGATCGACGCGCTGACCCAGATGCAGGCCACGCTGGCCCATCTGGTCGACGCCTGCGCGGGCGATGACCGGCCCGACTGCCCGATCCTGAACGATTTGTCAGGCTGACCCCGAGCCCGTCCGGCAAGGCTTGACACCGGCCAAGGCAGGGTTCAACGCTCTGCGCCATGTTGGATCTGCGCCCGGTAGGATATGTGATCGGCCTGACGACCATGGCGCTGGGTCTCGCCATGCTGTTGCCGCTCATGGTGGATATCGCGCAGAACCGCGGCCACTGGCATGTATTTGCGCAATCATCCATCCTGACCATCCTGATCGGCGGGCTGGTCGCGGGGGCCTGCCGCAACGGGGTGGGCCAGGGGCTGACCATCCGCCAGACGTTTCTCGTGACGACCGGTGTGTGGCTGGTGCTGCCGCTGTTCGGCGCGCTGCCTTTCATGCTGGGCCAGAGCGACCTTGGGCTGACCGATGCGTTTTTCGAGGCCATGTCGGGCCTGACCACCACCGGATCAACGGTCATCCTCGGACTGGACTCGCTCCCCAAGGGGATATTGCTGTGGCGCGGCATCATGCAATGGCTGGGCGGGGTCGGTATCATCGTCGTCGCCATGGTGTTCCTGCCCGAACTGCGCGTCGGCGGCATGCAGATCTTCCGCGCCGAGGCATTTGACACGATGGGCAAGATCCTGCCCCGCGCGGGCGAGATCGCCAGCCGCATATCGGTCATCTACCTCGCGCTGACGCTGGCCTGCATCATGTCCTATATCGGAACCGGCATGTCGGTATTCGATGCCACGGTCCATGCAATGACAACCGTATCGACCGGCGGCATGGCCAATTATGATACGTCCTTTGGCCATCTGCACAGATCGGCCGAATATGTGGCGGTGGTGTTCATGTTGCTTTCGGCGCTGCCCTTCGTGCGGTTCGTGCAGCTTATGGGAGGCACCGCCCGGCCGCTGCTCTATGACCCGCAGGTCCACGGGTTCTTCAAGACGGTGGGCTGCATCGTTCTTGTGCTGACGGTCTCGCAATTCATCCAGCGCGAGCATCTGACCGAACAGACCTTCCGCGAGGTGCTGTTCAACGTGGTGTCGATCATCACCGGCACCGGCTATGCCAGCGAGGATTACATGCTCTGGGGTCCGCTGGCGGTATCCATCTTCTTCTTTACCGGGCTGATCGGGGGCTGCGCGGGGTCCACTGCCTGCTCGGTCAAGATTTTCCGCTATCAGCTTCTCTTTGCCTCCATCCGGGTGCAACTGGCGCGGATCCGCACCCCTCACGGCCTGTTTACCCCGCGCTATGGCGGGCGGAATGTTGACGAGGAAGTGTTGAGTTCGGTGATGTCCTTTTTCGTCTTCTTCACCGTTACCCTGGGCATCATATCCGTGCTTCTGGGGATGACGGGTCTTGATTTCACCACATCGGTTTCGGGCGCGGCCACGGCCCTGGGCAATATCGGGCCCGGACTTGGCGAGCTGATCGGGCCGTCCGGCAATTTTGCAATGCTGAGCAATACGTCCAAATGGATCCTGTCCGCCGCCATGCTGATCGGCCGCTTGGAGGTGATGGTGGTCTATGTCATATTCACCGTAACATTCTGGAGGAATTGATGCCCGATACGTCTCACATGCGCCCGCTGGGGGCTCAAATTTCGCATATGCTGAAATCCCGCGGGGTCGATACCGTGTTCGGCATCCCCGGCGTGCACAATCAGGAAATGTATCGCGGGATCGAGGAATCGGGCATCCGCCATCTTCTGGCCCGGCACGAACAGGGGGCGGGGTTCATGGCCGATGGCTATGCACGGGCGAGCGGGCGGCCGGGGGTGGCCTATGTGATCACCGGGCCGGGGCTTTGCAACACCATGACGCCGATGGGCCAGGCTTATTCGGACAGCGTGCAGGTTCTGGTGATCTCCTCGTGCCTTGACGATACCGCCGCGACACGCGGGCAATTGCACCAGATGCTGGATCAGCAGGCAGCGGGCGCAACCGTGTCCGACTGGTCATATACAGCGCGGACGGCCAGCGCCGCATACACGCTGATCGATCGCGCGCTGACTGAATTTCAGACGAAACGCCCCCGCACCAAGCATATTCAGGTGCCCATCGCCGCGTTGGAAGGCAATGCCGAGGCCGCGCCCGATGCGCCCGCCACCGTCCGGCCGGTGCGCCATGTGCTGCCCGAAGGCATTGCAGACCGGATAATGGCGGCCAAGCGCCCGCTTTTCATCCTTGGCGGCGGCGCGGTATGCAGCTCGGAACAGGCACGCCGCGCTGTGGCTGCGCTGAAGGCCGCGAGTTTTGCAACCGATGCGGGGCGCGGCATCATCTCCGCCACCGGCGATCCGCTGCACTTCGGTGGCTATCTGGGCAGGCCGGAAACTGCCAGCGTCGCGGCCGGCGCGGACCTTGTGATCGTCGTCGGCAGCGAGCTGTCCGAGACGGATCTTTGGCGCGACAAGCTGGAGCACACTTGCCAGATGATCCGCGTCGACATTGATCCCGAAGTGCTGGGCCAGGAGCCGGGAAGCATTGCCGTGCCGATGGACGCCGAAGATTTCCTTACCGGGCTGAATGCGGCGCTGGAGGGGCACAAGGCTGAAACCTCATGGACCGCCGCCGAGGTTGAGCAGGCGCGCAAACGCTGGCGTGCGGAGGCCGATTCCGAACGCCCCGGCATTGCCCGCATCTGCGATGCGCTGCGCGAGGTGATGCCGGAAGATACGATGTATTATTCCGACATGACCCAGTTCGCCTATGCCGGCAAGGAATTCTGGGACATGGAGCGCCCGGGCCACTGGCACCACCCGAACGGGTTCGGCACGCTGGGTTACGCCCTGCCTGCGGGCATTGGCGGGGCCGCGGCTCGGCCCGGTCTGCCTACGGTGGTGATCGCCGGGGATTACGGGTTTCAGTACACCGTGCAGGAGCTGGGAACGGCGATCGAACTGGGCCAGCCTCTGCCGATCCTTCTGTGGGATAATGGCAAGCTGAAGGAGATCGAGGACAGCATGGTCGCCGCCCAGATCGCGCCCAATTCGGTGATCGCGCATAACCCCGATTTCGTCGCGCTGGCCCGCGCCTATGGCGCCCATGCGGCGGCCCCGAAATCCTTGCGCGAATTGCAGCAGGCGGTGATCGAAGCCTTCAGGACGGACGGCCCGACCCTGATCTACATGACGGGCGACATGGCCGATTGAGGCTCAGCCAATCCGCCCCACCGGGCCCATGCTGCCCGTCTGCCCGCGATGCAGCAGCAGATGGTCCAGAAGGACGCAGGCCATCATCGCCTCCCCCACCGGCACGGCGCGGATACCCACGCAAGGGTCGTGCCGGCCCTTTGTCACCACTTCGGTCGGGGTGCCATCGACGCGGATCGATGCGCGCGGGCTGAGGATCGACGATGTCGGCTTGACCGCGAAACGCAAAACAATCTCCTGCCCGGTCGAGATACCCCCCAGGATACCGCCCGCATGGTTGCTGCTGTATTCGGGGCCACTCTCGCCCATGTAAATCTCATCCGCGTTATCCGTGCCCATCAGTTCAGCGGCGGCCATCCCCTCGCCGATCTCCACGGCTTTCACGGCGTTGATCGACATGCAGGCTGCGGCCAGATCGGTGTCCAGCTTGGCATAGATCGGCGCGCCAAGCCCCGCAGGCACGCCCCGCGCCACCAGTTCGATCACCGCCCCGACCGAATTGTGATCCTTGCGCAGCTTTTGCAGGTAAGCTTCCCATTCCGGCGCCGCCGCGGCATCCGGAAGCCAGAAATCATTGCCGTCGATCGCGTTCCAGTCAAAACCCGCGCGGTTCAGCACCATGGCGCCCATGCGCACCATGTACCCCTTGATCTGCACCCCCGGTATCAGGTGATCCAGCGCGGCCCGCGCGATTCCGCCTGCCGCGACACGCGCCGCTGTTTCCCGCGCAGAACTGCGCCCGCCCCCGCGGTAATCACGGTGTCCGTATTTCTGATGATAGGTGATATCGGCGTGGCCGGGGCGGAAGGTGTTCGCGATATCGCCGTAATCGCGGCTGCGTTGATCGGTATTTTCGATCATCAGCTGAATGGGCGTGCCGGTCGTGCGCCCCTCGAACACGCCCGACAGGATCTGGACCGCATCCGGCTCGTTCCGCTGGGTCATGTTCTTGTTCTGGCCGGGGCGGCGCTTGTCCAGCCAATGCTGCAACATTGCCTCATTCACCGGCACACCGGGCGGACAGCCATCGACGGTTGCCCCCAAGGCGGGACCATGGCTTTCGCCCCAGGTGGTGACACGGAACAAGTGACCAAAACTGTTGAGGCTCATGACGCGGCTCCTTTGCAGCCCGGTCTAGCGACCCGGCCCGCGCGCCTCAAGCCAATTTGGAAGGCGGCCGCCCTGATGAAGGGCGGCCGGCTGAAATCAGATCAGGCTTTCCGCCTTGACCGATTCGATATTGAGTGCCTCGCCCACCGCCGCATAGGTCAGCTGGCCTGCATGAATATTCACCCCGTTCATCAGGTTCGCATCGTCCGCGCAGGCCTGCTTCCAGCCCTTGTCAGCCAAGGCGATCATCAATGGCATCGTGGCGTTGCCCAGACCGATGGTCGAAGTGCGTGCAACGGCGCCGGGCATGTTGGCAACGCAATAGTGGATGATCCCGTCCACCTCAAAAATCGGATCCTGATGCGTGGTGGCCTTCGATGTCTCGAAACAGCCGCCCTGATCGATGGCCACATCTACCAGTACGGATCCAGGCTTCATCAGCCCAAGCTGCTCGCGGCTGACCAGCTTGGGCGCGGCGGCCCCCGCCACCAGCACGGCACCGACAACCAGATCGGCCGTGGGCAGCAACGCCTCGACCGCCGCCTTGTCGGAATATTGCGTGACAAGGCGGCCCATGAACATGTCATCCAGATAGGACAGGCGCGGCAACGACCGGTCGAGCACCGTCACATTCGCCCCCATTCCCACAGCGACACGCGCCGCAGCGGCCCCGACGACACCGCCCCCAAGGATCACAACACTGCCGGGCCGCACACCCGGCACCCCGCCCAGCAACACGCCGCTGCCGCCATTGGCCTTTTGCAACGCCCACGATCCGGTCTGCGGCGCAAGGCGCCCGGCAACTTCGGACATCGGCGCCAGAAGCGGCAGGCCGCCGTTTTTATCCGTCACCGTCTCATAGGCGATGGCGGTGCAGCCCGAGGCGAGCAGGGCGCGCGTCTGGTCCGGATCGGGCGCCAGATGCAGATAGGCGAACAGGATCTGCCCCTCCCGCAGCATCTTCAACTCGTCCTTTTGCGGCTCCTTGACCTTCACGACCATGTCGGCGCCGTCATAGATCTCCTTGGCCGTTTCGACGATGCGGGCGCCGGCGGCGGCGTAATCTTCATCGCTGAAGCCCGCGCCCTCGCCCGCCCCGGACTGGATCAGGACCTCATGGCCATGCATGACAGCCTCCATCGCCGCATTGGGCGTCATTCCGACGCGGAACTCCTGCGGTTTGATTTCTTTGGGGCATCCGATTTTCATGAGCGATTCTCCTTCTGTTGGGGCGATCATAGGGGAGATTTTCACTCGGAGGATAAAATATTTCATCATAATTCGGTTCCCCACGCAAGATTCTTCGATAGAATGCCGCCATCGCATGGAGTATTTCCCAAAATGTCACTTGACACGATTGACCGCCGCCTCTTGGACGTGTTGCAGAAAAGCGGCCGCATCTCGAACTCTGATCTGGCAGAGAAGGTCAACCTGTCCGCCAGCGCGTGCCATCGCCGGGTCCAGAGGCTGGAGAGCGAGGGATATATTGCCGCCTATGTCGCGCTGCTGGACCCCCGCAAGATGGAGGTGTCCACAACCGTTTTCGTGGAAATCACGCTTTCCACGCAGGCAGACGAGGTGCTGAACGCCTTCGAAAAAGCGATCGCTCGCGTGCCCGACGTCCTGGAATGCCATCTGACCGCGGGCACGGCCGATTACATCCTGAAAATCGTCGCCGAAAACACCGATGACTTCGCCCGCATCCACCGCCAATACCTGACCCGCCTGCCGGGCGTGGCCAAGATGCAAAGCAGCTTTGCGTTGCGCACTGTCTGCATGACGACGGCGCTGCCGGTTTAGCAAGGGTAAGAACCCGAGCGACATCTGGCTGGCAACGGGCCCGCAGAGGTCCCTTGACGTGAGGAGATCCGCTCCCTACCGATTGGAGGAAATAGAATAAGGCGTTAAACGATGTCAAAACCTCCCTTGCCACCCTTCACAGCCGAAACAGCAGCCCAAAAGGCACGAATGGCGGAAAATGCGTGGAACAGCTGCGATCCCGAAAAGGTGTCGCTCGCCTATACGCCGGAGAGCACCTGGCGCAACCGGGCAGAGTTCATATCGGGACGCGCGGAAATTGTCGGCTTTCTCACGCGAAAATGGGAGCGGGAGCTTGAATATCGCCTGATCAAGGAAGTCTGGATCCATGCGGAAAACCGCATTGCCGTCCGCTTTGCCTATGAGTGGCACAACGCAGACCGAGAATGGTTTCGATCCTACGGAAATGAAAACTGGGAGTTTGACGAAGCGGGTCTCATGCGCAAACGCATTGCCAGCATCAACGACCTAGCCATTTCGGATGCGGACCGCAAATTCCATTGGGATCGGTCAGGACCACGCCCCGAGGATCACCCGTCGCTGAGCGATCTAAACCTGTAACCTGCTGGCACTGATATATCATCGGATATGTGGGTGGCACCTGCTCAGGCCATGCATCAGCTGCGAGGGCGCCAAAACGTCGTGCGATCCACGTGACCCTGTTGCTCCAGTATCTAGAGCGTATCAGCCCTGATCGGATTCGGGATTCCCAAGGCTTTCTTTCTGTGATTCTCTTCTGCTGAGGCAGATATGGGGTCAAAAATGGGTAAACCGCATCCTTTCGAGTTGCGTGTCCGCGCCGTTGCACTTGTCGAACAAGGCAACACGCATCCCGAGGCGGCACGGCGGCTGTGCG
>JAUNVT010000276.1 GCA_030540655.1 Rhodobacterales bacterium | reverse complement strand
GGTGGCTCGACGCAGCAAGCGGCTTTGGACGGACGAAGAAAAGTGCTCGATCTGTTTTCGCCGCCGCTGATGTTCATGTGTAAGCGTTCTCAGGCCCCCACCTTCTGCATGATCGGTTAACCTGCGACTCCGCACCTGTTGGATATAGGGCGGGAGTTTCGCGATGGCGACTACAGTGGAGTTTCTCAGGGATTGTGGGGTGGAGATACGGGCCAATGGCCAGAAGCGCTGGCCTGACGAGATCAAGGCGCGGATCGTTTCAGAAAGCCTGAAGCCTGGCGTAACGGTGAACGCGGTTGCGGCACGTTATGGGCTGCGGGCGAACCATTTGTCGGAATGGCGTGGTCGGGCTCGGGACGGCAAGTTGGTTTTGCCTGCGATGGAGGACGACGGCTTCTGCTTTGCGCCTCTCGTGTTGTCGGAGGGAAATGCGCCTTCTTTGCCCGTGCGTTCGGATCAACGAGGCAAGCCAGAAGCGCAGCCCTTGGGATCAATCGAGATCGCCGTGGGCCAAGTGACAATCCGGCTGGACGGTGTCACGACAGCCACCAGAATTGCCGAGATTGTGCGGGCGATCGGACCCTCGCCATGATGTTCCCCTCCAACCGGGTGCGAGTTCTGGTCTCGACACAGCCCATCGACTTCAGGAAGGGTCATGATGGGTTGGCGGCGCTGGTGTCATCGGTTCTACGCAAGGATCCGTTCACTGGGACGGTGTTTGTCTTCCGGGCGCGCCGGGCGGACAGGCTGAAGCTTTTGTATTGGGATGGCACGGGTCTGGTGATGGCC
Source organism: Rhodobacterales bacterium (assembly GCA_030540655.1). Classification (GTDB taxonomy): domain Bacteria; phylum Pseudomonadota; class Alphaproteobacteria; order Rhodobacterales; family Rhodobacteraceae; genus Roseovarius. Next base: position 1,794 of record JAUNVT010000276.1, on the reverse strand, counting down.
TACAAACGGCTGGAGGATATGACCTTCATCTGGCCCGCAATCAAAGACGGGGTAATGGCACTGAACCATGCCCAGTTCGAGGCGCTGTTTGCCGGTCTCGACTGGCGTAAGGTCAGGGCTCTGGAGACGCGCCCACCGGCTGCGGCAGAGTGACTCAACCGCTTGGTTTGGCGTGTTTTTGTTGGGGTTTTATGATAGATCCATCCCATGCAAACCGCCCCCGTCATAGACCTTTCCGCCATTCCTGCCGCGCAACGCGCGGCGGTTCTGGCGTTGATGGAAACCGTTGCGGCATTGACGGAAATCACGCGGCGACAAGAGCATCTGATTGCTGAGTTGAACCACGCCCTGCACGGCAAGCGGTCGGAAAAGCTGACGGAGGACGAGCGGCAACTGGCCTTTGAAGACCTGTCCATCGCCTTGGCCGAGGTCGAGGCGGAAAAGGAAACCCGTGCCGCCAGAGCGGCCGACGGGGCGACCAGGCCCACGCCGAGGCGCACCATCGGCAACCTGCCGGCCGCGCTGCCCCGCGTTGAAGAGATCATCGAACCCGCCAGCCTGATCTGCCCTTGCGGCTGCGGCCTTATGCACAAGATCGGCGAAGACCGCACGGAACGGCTCGACATCGTGCCGGCCCAGCTGCGCGTGATTGTCACCGTGCGCCCGAAGTATGCCTGCCGGACCTGCACCGACGGGGTGACCCAAGCCCCCGCACCCAGCCATCTGATCATGGGTGGCCTGCCGACAGAAGCGACGCTCGCCCATGTGCTGGTCAGCAAATATGCGGACCACCTGCCATTGTATCGCCAGAGCCAGATCCTCGCACGGGCGGGTCTTGATTTGCACCGTGCCGTGCTGGCCGATTGGGTCGGCAAGGCCGCGTTCCACCTGAAGCCCGTGGTTGACCGGCTGGCCGAACAGCTGAAACAATCCGGTAAGCTGTTCATGGACGAGACGACGGCCCCGGTGCTGGACCCGGGGCGCGGCAAAACCAAAACCGGCTATCTCTGGGCACTGGCCCGCGACGATCGAGCTTGGGGCGGCGAGAACCCGCCCGGGGTGGTCTACTTCTATGCCCCCGGTCGCGCGGGCGAGAATGCCGAAACCTTCCTCACAGGCTTCGACGGCATCCTCCAGATCGATGGCTATACCGGCTACAATCGGCTGACCAAACCGTCGCGCAGGGGTGGTGCGCCCATTCGGGTCGCCCATTGCTGGGCGCATGCGCGCCGCAAGCTCAAAGAAGTCTTCGACCGCGACGGGTCAGAGATCGCCGCCGAGGGGCTGCGGCGCATCGCCGAGTTCTATGCCGTCGAGGCCGACATCCGCGGCGTCTCGCCCGGTCAGCGTCTGTCCGCCCGCCAAGCCCGCAGCGCGCCGCTGGTCGCAGCCTTTGGGGACTGGCTGCAGGCGCAACGCCGCAAGATCTCCGCCAAATCCCGGCTGGGCGAAAAGCTCGCCTACATCCATAACCACTGGGACGGACTGCAAACCTTCCTGACCGACGGGCGCGTGGAGATCGACAGCAACAGGGTCGAAAACCTGATCCGCCCGATAGCCCTAAATCGCAAAAATGCGCTCTTTGCCGGTCACGATGAGGGCGGCATCGCTTGGGGCCGCATCGCATCCCTGATCGAAACCTGCAAGATCAATGGCATCGAGCCCTTCGCCTATTTGAAGGCAATCCTGACCGCAATCGCCAATGGCCACCCTCAAAGCCGCATCGACGATCTGCTGCCATGGAACTTCAGGCCGTCAAGCTGAGTTGCACGTGCTGCCCAGCGACCGCTTACG
>JAUNVT010000275.1 GCA_030540655.1 Rhodobacterales bacterium | reverse complement strand
CGCCCTTTGCATCATCCCGGGTGCCCCCGTGCCTCGACGAAGCAGGAAGAAGATCACGGGCCCCTCTGGCCAAGCCAGAACTGTTGGTGGCCTGCACTCGCTCTCGCACCGTTGCCGAAGCTCCCCGGCGGCCTGACAGCCAAAGCAATGGTGGCCGGCAGCCCTGTCCGCGAACGATCCGCCTCCAGATCACGGAGGCAGGAATATCGTCCAGCCCGGCTTCGTCTGCAGCCTGTTAAGCCCGTGTGCGCCAGATGAACGCCAGTACCTTCGACATCTACCTGACCACTCTACGGCATTGCTTTGAGATATGCCGCAATAGCAGCGCGGTCGGCTGCAGGCAGGTGCCCCATATTGGCGATCACTGATACCATTTGACCGCCCGCGCTGTCGTAATCGGGTGTCAGGCCGGTTTCCAGATAATAGGCAATATCCGTGGCGCTCCAGTCCAGCTTGGCGGGTGAAATTCCGGGGATCCGGCCCTTGCCGGATGGGTTCGGAGCGCCTTGCATCCATTGGCTGCGATCCAGCCCACCGATTGCGTTGCGTGGCGTATGACATTCCGCGCAATGCCCCAGCGCCTCGACCAGATAACGTCCGCGCTCCAGTTCGGAGGTGGAGACATCCTCAAGCACCCAATCCGGGGACATATTCAACCGTTTCCAAAGCCCTATACCGCGCCGGATTGTGAACGGGAACCCCAGCTCATGCGCCATATCTTTTGCGTCGGACGGCGGAAGCGTATCCAGAAACGCCTTGAGATCCACGACATCCTGCGGGATCATATGCAGGTAGGTGCCATAGGGAAAGGCCGGATAATAATGCCGCCCCTCAGGCGAAGTGCCATGCAACAGCGCATTTGCCAGATCCTCGACCGTCCAGCCCGCCAAGCCTTCGGCCGAGGGTGAAATATTGGGCGTTATGAACGTCCCGAACGGGCTGACGATCCGGTAGCCACCCGCGAGTATAAGCCGGTCCTTATCCTTCGCACCCGGTGCTGCGTGGCAGGACGCGCATCCCCCGGCCCAGAACACTGTCTCGCCGCGTTCAGCATCGCCGCTCAAACCAGCAAACAGATCTGGATCGGCGCGTTGCGGACGGGTCAGGAACCAGAACGCCACGCCGCCAAGAAGGAGCAGAACGATAATGTAACGCAGATATTTTGCCATTATGCCTCCTTCGGAGCAAGATGGCTGGAACCGGCCGCCGAATTCAATCAGACACCCTTACTTATCGTCCTTGAGCCGGAAGTCCTCGTGACAGCTGCCGCACGCCTTGGCCAGCGGACCCATCGCTCCCCGCAAGGATTCCAGACCGTTACCTGCCGCCTCGGCCATGGCTGTCGATGTTTCCGTCATGGTCTGTGCGCGATCGCCGATCTTGCTGCCCTCGCTCCAGATTGCCGCCAGCGCCTCGGTGCGATCTTTGCCCAAGGTTTCCATATCCGTCCCAGCCAGCCAATATCGCGATTCGTCCATACGGGCGAGGGCAGCGAGGTTTTCCGCTGCCGCAGTGGCGGCCTCGGCATCATAGTCGATTTCTCCCTTGGCCATGGCGCCCAGCAATCCCAAATTGAACGCATTGAGCCGCATATGTGCCTGCCGGGCATCAATCGCCTTCGCAAGAGTGGGGTCGATATCGTCCTGACTGGTGGCGGTGGTGGCAACAAGGCCGAAAGCCAATAATCCGACGCCGACCGAAAAGGCAAACTTCATTTAATGCACTCCTGCGAATCCTGACAATATACAGAAGTATAGCGTGGTAATCCAAAAGCGAAACCGTAGTGCCCGTTCGCGCCGTCACCTCGTGTGAGGGTTGTTGGAGGAGGAAAAAATGCTGTGGTGGGTGCAACCGGTCAGCGTAACGGCGTGGTTGAAAGTATCAGCGGGCGGTTTGTATCCAGGCGTTTTTCTAAACGAGTATTCAGGCGCAATGCGACTTTGTCGAGTTCCTCCTGACTGTGGACGGAGAAATCTGTGCCACGAGGAGAATACTGGCGTAGAAGGCCGTTCGTATTCCCGTTTCTGCCACGCTGCCAAGGACTCCGGGGATCGCAGAAGCAGACGGAGGCATCGGTCGCGATCGGGAAAGTGCGATGACAGGCGAGTTCGGTGCCAAGGTTCCAGGTCAGCGATGCAATCAGGCGCCGTGGGAGTTGGCGGACCTGTCGGAGCAAGGCACTGAATACACGTATCGCTGTCGCTGGCGTCCAGCTTCACAAGCATGACAAAGCGCGCCAAGCGTGCGACAATGGTCGCGATGTGACTGTTCTTCGACACGCTGAAAAGATCGCCTTCCCAATGCCCCGGCACCGCGCGATCCTCTGTTCCCGCCAGTCGGCTCCTGATCGAGATGGCATCGATCATCTGTCCGCGTCTGCCCTGATGTGCTGGCCGTTTTACCCCGCCGCATGAACCGTCGGCTGCGCAGATGCTTGAGAAGCTCCTCCTTCAGGCTCCCCCCTCCCGCGGCTGAATGAACAGGCTCTTGCAGATCGTCTCGTGGGAGACCTGCATCGCCACCTCCCCGGAATACGCATATTCCAGCCAGCCAGAGATCTGCTGAGGCGACCATTGTTCTTGCC
>JAUNVT010000052.1:5092-19988 GCA_030540655.1 Rhodobacterales bacterium | reverse complement strand
CTTCGAGGCCGGACACACGACTGCACCTGATCACATGCCCGATCGTGCCAAAAAATGCTTGCATTCATGGTGGCGTCCACACACGGTGGATGCACGCGGCCTGCCGCCGGGCGCGCTGCCGGATCTTGCCGATGTGATCTTTACCACGCCCAGTCACCAATGCCCGACCAATGCCACCATGCCGATGGCCCGCCGCCGTGCGCTGCTCGTCAAGGCGCGGGACATGGATGCGCTGATTGTCGAGGATGATTACGAATTTGAAATGGCATTTCTGGGAGCCCCATCCCCTTCGCTCAAGTCGCTTGACCGTGATGGGCGCGTGATCTATGTGGGCAGCTTTTCCAAATCGATCTTTCCGGGGCTGCGGCTGGGCTATCTGGTCGGTCCGCGCCCGTTCATCCGCGAGGCGTGCGCGCTGCGCGCCAGCGTGCTGCGCCATCCGCCCGGCCTGATGCAGCGCACTGCGGCCTATTTCCTCAGCCTTGGGCATTATGACAGCCTGATCCGCCGCATACCGCGCGCCTACGCGGATCGTCGCCACGTGATGGAGGCGGCGCTGGCGCAGCATGGCCTGACCGTTGCGGGCCGCGGTCTGCATGGCGGGTCCTCCATCTGGATGCGGGCGCGCGAAGGTGTGGACATGGGCACCATCGCAATGGATCTGCGTGGCCAGGGCGTGCTGACCGAGCCTGGTGCGTCGTTTTTTCACGGCGATGCGCCGTCGCGCAAATACTACCGTCTTGCCTATTCTTCGATCCCGTCAGGCCAGATCGCTCCCGGCATTGCCCTCCTCGCCCGCGCGTTGCAAGAATGGAGGTGACATGCCGATCGAAATTCTGCTTACCTTCGCACAGACAGAACATGTTTCCGCCCGAACGACCAGAAGGCCCCGTATCACGTGACGCACCACCAGCCCAATCTTGACCTCAGCCCGCCCGTTTCGGACGAGGTGCGCAAAACGACCTGCTACATGTGCGCGTGCCGCTGCGGCATAGATGTGCATATGAAGCATGGCAAGGTTGCCTATATCGAGGGCAACCGTGATCATCCGGTGAACCGGGGCGTTCTCTGCGCCAAAGGCAGCGCGGGCATCATGCAGCATAATTCGCCCGCCCGGCTGCGCGCGCCGCTACGCCGCACCGGCCCGCGCGGATCGGGGCAGTTCGAGGAAATCACCTGGGACGAGGCGCTGGGCATCGCCACAGACTGGCTCTCGCCCCTGCGGGCCAATGCGCCGGAAAAGCTGGCTTTCTTCACCGGGCGCGACCAGAGCCAGAGTTTCACCAGCTATTGGGCGCAGAATTTCGGCACGCCCAATTACGCGGCGCATGGCGGGTTCTGCTCGGTCAATATGGCAGCGGCGGGCATCTATACGATGGGCGGCGCGTTCTGGGAATTTGGCAGCCCCGATTGGGAGCATACCAAACTGTTCATGCTATTCGGGGTGGCCGAGGATCATGACAGCAACCCGATCAAGTTGGGCATTGGCAAGATCAAGGCGCGCGGCGCGCGGGTGATCGGGGTGAATCCCATCCGCAGCGGGTATAATGCGGTTGCCGATGACTGGGTCGGCATCACGCCCGGCACGGACGGGCTGTTCATTCTCAGCCTTGTGCATGAGCTGATGAGGGCAGGCAAGATCGACGTCGATTACCTGTCGCGCTACACCAATGCGCCGGTGCTGGTGAACGGCGATCCGAGATCTCCCGAGCACGGCCTGTTTCTGCGGGACGCAGATGGAAAACCGCAGGTCATCGACCGCAATACCGGGCGGCTCGCGGCGTTTGATACCCCCGGTATTCGCCCTGATCTGCGCGGCACTCACCGCGCGGCCGGCACCACGCACCGCCCCGTCATGCATCTGCTGGCCGAGCGTTACCTCGACCCCGAATACGCGCCCGAAGCCGTGGCCGAACGCTGCGGGCTGACCGCGCATAAAATCAAGGCGATTGCCGCCGAACTGGCCCGCGTTGCCTTCGACGAGGCGATCACGCTGAACCGCGAATGGACCGATTTCCGCGGTGAGACGCATCAGACCATGACAGGCCGCCCCGTCAGCTTTCATGCCATGCGCGGCATTTCCGCCCATTCCAACGGGTTTCAGACCTGCCGTGCGCTGCACCTGCTGCAAATCCTTTTGGGCACGGTCGAGGTGCCGGGGGGCATGCGGTTCAAGCCGCCATACCCGAAACCAGCCCATATCCACCCCAAGCCCCACTCCCGCAATGCGCCGAACACACCGCTGGACGGCCCGCATCTGGGCTATCCCGCCGGGCCCGAAGATCTGTGCCTGAAGGAGGATGGCAGCCCCGCCCGTATCGACAAGGCGTTCACATGGGAAAATCCGCTCAGCGCGCATGGCATGATGCATATGGTGATCTCGAACGCCCATGCCGGCGATCCCTACCGGATCGACACGCTGTTCATGTATATGGCGAACATGGCGTGGAATTCCTCGATGAATACGTCCGAAGTCACGAGGATGCTGACCGACACGGATGAAGAGGGTGAATACCTCATCCCCCGCATCATCTATTCCGATGCCTATAGCAGCGAAATGGTCGCTTATGCCGATCTGATCCTGCCAGACACGACCTATCTGGAACGGTTCGACTGTATCTCGCTGCTTGACCGCCCGATCAGCGAGCCGGATGCCGCGGCCGATGCCATACGCTGGCCTGTGGTGGAGCCGGACCGGGATGTGCGGTGCTTTCAGTCCGTCATGTGCGAGCTTGGCGCGCGGTTGAAGCTGCCCGGTTTCGTCAACGAAGATGGCGGCGCAAAATACGCCGATTACGCCGATTACATCACCAACCATCAGCGCAAGCCGGGTATTGGCCCATTGGCGGGCTGGCGTATCGGTAACGAGGGCATCACGCATGGCCGCGGCTCGCCGAATGAGGCGCAGCTGAAAAGCTATATCGAAAACGGCAGCTTCTGTGCCCGGTCCATCCCCGGGGATGCGCAATATTACAAACCGTGGAACATGGCTTATCAAAGCTGGGCGGTGAATATCGGGTTTTGCGACAAGCCTCAGCCCTATGTTTTCGAGCTCTATTCCGAGCCGCTGCGCCGGTTCCAGCTTGCCGCCGAAGGACACGGGGACCGCCAGCCGCCGGATCATCTGCGCGAGCGCCTCAAGACGGTGATGGACCCGCTGCCCATCTGGTATCCTGCGCTGGAGGACGGCCATGTAGATGGGGAGGAATTCCCGATCCACGCGCTGACCCAGCGCCCCATGGCAATGTATCACAGCTGGGGCAGCCAGAATGCGTGGCTGCGCCAGATCCACGGGTTCAACCCACTTTATCTGCCGACGAACCTGTTCCGGAAACACGGCTTTGCTGATGGCGACTGGGCGCGCGTCACCTCGGCCCACGGGGAAATGACGGTCCCGGTCGCGCATATGGCCGCGCTCAACCCGCAAACCGTATGGACATGGAATGCCATAGGCAAACGCAAGGGGGCCTGGGCGCTCGCGGAGAACGCGCCCGAAGCAAATGAGGGTTTCTTGCTGAACCACCTCATTCACGAACTTTTGCCGCCCCGCGGCGACGGGCTGCGCTGGTCCAATTCCGACCCGGTGACGGGACAGGCGGCATGGTTCGATCTGCGCGTGAAGATCGAGAAGGTGCCTGCCCCGGATCAGGCGCATCCCGTCCTGCCGCGCATCGCATCCCCGGTGGGGCAGGGGCCGGATGAACTTGTGTGGAAGGTGGGGCCATGACGGACCGCAAGCATTATCGCGATCGCAGGCTGTCGGACCAGACCGCATGACTGAGCTCCCCGGAACCACCCGGCGAAAGCTTGGTCTTGTGATCGATCTGGACACCTGCGTCGGCTGCCATGCCTGCGTGATATCCTGCAAGGGCTGGAACACCGAGAATTACGGCGCGCCGCTCAGCGATCAACGTCCCTATGGGGAAGACCCATCCGGCACCTTTCTAAACCGTATCCACAGCTACGAGGTGCAGCCGACGGACGGCGCGGCTCAACTCTTTCATTTTCCCAAGTCCTGCCTGCATTGCGAGGATGCACCATGCGTCACCGTCTGCCCCACCGGTGCCAGCTACAAGCGGGTCGAGGACGGAATTGTTCTGGTGAATGAGGCGGACTGCATCGGCTGCGGCCTTTGCGCCTGGGCCTGCCCTTATGGGGCGCGCGAGATGGACGAGGCCGAAGGCGTGATGAAGAAATGCACGCTCTGCATCGACCGGATCTATAATCAGAACCTGCCTGAGGAAGATCGCATCCCCGCCTGCGTCCGCACCTGTCCCGCCGGTGCGCGCCATTTCGGCGATTTCGCAGACCCCGACAGCCATGTCAGCCAACTTACCGCCGAGCGGGGCGGGTTCGATCTGATGCCCGAACAGGGAACAAGGCCTGTCAACAAATACCTGCCGCCACGCCCGCGCGACCAGCTGGAGCAGACGGATGTGCTGGCCCCTTTCCTCGATCCGGTGGCAGAGGAGCCGAGGGGTTTCGTCGCATGGCTGGACCGCGCGCTGGGGGCGCTCTGACATGAATCCGGTGCCTTCGGTCATCATCTTCACCACGCTGTCGGGGCTTGGCTTTGGCCTCCTCATCTGGCTGGGGCTGGGCCTTCTGGCACCGACCGGCTGGGTTGCTTTCGCCTTCCTCACCATCGCCTATTTGCTCGCGGTCGGCGGGTTGATGGCATCGGTATTCCACCTTGGCCATCCCGAACGCGCGCTCAAGGCGTTCACCCAGTGGCGCAGCAGTTGGCTGAGCCGCGAGGCGTGGCTGTCGGTCGCCGCATTGATCGTCATGGCCCTCTATGGTGCAGGGCTGGTCTTCTGGGGCGCAATCTGGGTGCCGCTGGGCTGGCTGGGCGCGGCGCTTTGCCTTGGCACGGTCATCGCCACCTCGATGATCTATACCCAGATGCGTTCTGTTCCGCGTTGGCAGACATGGCTGACGCCCGCACTGTTCATTTCTCTTTCTCTGGCCGGAGGCGCGGTGTTGGCGGGGCAGGCAGTGTGGGGGGCAGGTCTGCTGGCTGCCGCCGGAGTCATTCAGATCGCGTGGTGGATGCGGGGTGATGGCGCGCTGGCACGGTCCGGCACCGATCTGGCGAGCGCAACCGGCCTTGGCCATATCGGGACCCCCCGTTCGTTTGAGCCGCCACATACGGGGACCAATTATCTGACCCGTGAATTCATCCATGTGGTCGGACGGCGCCACGCTCTGAAACTTCGGATCATTGCGCTGGCACTGGGTTATGTGCTGCCAGTCGCGCTGCTTGCGCTGCCTTTGCCGCATGTGGGGGCGGTGCTGGCGGCGCTTTGCCACGGGGCCGGCATCCTTGCGTCGCGCTGGCTTTTCTTTGCCGAGGCCGAGCATGTTGTCGGCTTCTATTACGGCAAGCGCGCGGCGTGATGCGTCTCAGCTGTTGCCGCGGACCTTGCCGAACCTGCCTTCGGCCCATTTCGACAGGCGCAGCATGGGATAGCAGTAGATGAAGTAGAATACCGCGATCAGGCTGTAGATGAACATGATGTCGCCGGGCATCCGCATGATCGCCACCTCGCCCTGCCGTGTCAGTTCCGATATGCCGATGACCGACAGGACGGCGGTACTCTTGATCACGATGACATAGATGCTGGCCATGGGCGGGATCGTCATCTTGAGCGCCTGCGGCACCACGATGTGCCGATAGGTCTGGGCGCGGGTCATCCCGACAGAGCGCGCCGCCTCTGCCTGCCCGCTGGGAACCGCGTTGATTGCGGCAGCCACGATTTCCGTGACATAGCTGGAGGTATAGAGCGACAGCGACACGATCGCCGCCATATAGCTGTCAAAGGACAGCCACGCGATGCCGGTGGCGGGCAGCACGAAATACACGATGTAAAGCTGAACGAGGTAGGGCGATCCGCGCAAGAGATGCAGATAGAGGTTGATCACCCCGTTCAGCGGCCTGAACCCTGTTGTCTTGGCGATACCCAAGGTGAAGCCGATCAGGGATCCGATGATGATCGCGATAATCGAGATCTGAAACGTCATCCAGAGCCCTTCCAGCAAGAAGGGCGAGAGCTGGATGATGATGGCCCATTTATCCGTGATCCATCCCATTTCCGGCCTCCCCTCAATGCGCCTGCCAGGCGCTGCCGCCCAGACGGTTCTGAACGATGCCCGACAACACCAGCATCATGGCATAGATCCCAAGATAGCAGACGGCGACGGTCACATAGCTCTCGGTCGCGACCACCGTTTCGGAAAACATCAGCAGCCCGGCGCCCAGCAATTCGAACACCGCGATAATGCTGAGCAAGGACGTATCCTTGATCAGAACGGCGGTCTGACCCAGCAGGGGCGGCATCACATTCGCGATGGCCTGCGGCATGGTGATGTGGCGCATGGTCTGGCGCGGCGTCATGCCGGTGGACAGCGCGCCCTCGATCTGGCCCCGCGCAACCGAAGCTATGCCCGTCCGGATGATTTCGCCCATATATGGCGAGGTATGCAATGTGAGAGCAACGATACCGGATTGCACCTCATCAAACAGCAGTCCCGCCGGCAGGATCAGCGGCAGGCCGTAATAGACAAGGTAGATCTGCACCAGCAGGGGCGTCGCTCGGATAAACTGGATATACCCCGCCACAGGGCGCCACAAAAGGGGATTCTCCGACATGCGCGCCAGTGCCAGGCCGGTGCCAAATATCAGCGACAGTGCAAGGCACACGGCCGAGATCCATAGCGTCTGCCAGATACCTTCGGCAAAGACGCCCGCATATTCCGATACCAGCCGGAAATTGAAATATTCCTGTAGCCACATCATCGGCAGCGCGCGGTCCTGACTGGTGCAAGGGGTTGCTCAGGGCAGGGCACCGCAGCGCCCCACCCCCGATGCAATCATTTGTGATCGGCTTCCCAATCGGTGGAATCCCACCAATAGGCAATTTTTTCATCGAGCCGCCCATCGATGCGGATCAGGCGTATATAATTGTCCAGACTGTTCAACAGATGCACAGAATCCGGGCGCACGGCAAAGCCCAGCGGCTCGCGGTTCAACTCGCCGTCAAGTTGCTTGAGGCCATCAATCGTCGTCAGGAACCCCGAAAGCGTCGCCTTGTCTGTCACGCCCGCGGTGGCGCGCCCCGATACGACAGCCTGAACCGCCTGTGCCGTGCCTCCTGAAAACTCCTTCAGTTCCGCCTCGGGCAGAAATTTGCGGGCGGCGGCGGCATAGGAGGAGGCCTGGGTTGCGGCCAATGTCACGCCGGGCTTGTTCAGATCTTCCCAATTCGTATATTCGGAATCGGCCTTGGTGAACGCCACGGTTTCGGCAAAGAACACCGGTTCGGTGAACATGATCTGCATGCTGCGCTGGGCGGTCGGAGTCATGTCCGCCGCAATGAAATCCGCCTTGCCTGAGGTGAGCGCCGGGATCAGACCCTTCCAGTCGTAATCCTGCACGACCAGCTTCACGCCCATGTCATCGGCCATCATCTGCGCCAGTTCCACGGCAAGCCCGGTGCGTTTGCCATTCTTGTCGATAAAGCTGACGGGGGGGCCTTGGGTCTGTACGGCGATGGTCATCTGGCCGGTGCGCACGATTTTCTCCATCGTGGTTTCGGCCAGCGAAACGGTCGCGGCGGCGGCCATGAAGGCACCGCCGACCAGGCTTGCAATCAGGGATTTGAGTTTCATTGTCGGTTTCCTCCTTGTTGTAGATCTACAGGATCTTGCTCAGGAAATCCTGCGCCCTGTCTGTCTGCGGGTTGTCGAAAAAGGCATCCGGCGTGTTTTCTTCGATGATCGCGCCGCCATCCATGAAAATCACACGGTCCGCCGCCTCGCGGGCAAAGCCCATCTCATGCGTGACCACGGCCATGGTCATTCCTTCGGCGGCCAGGCTGCGCATCTGTTCGAGGACGCCGCCGACGGTTTCCGGGTCGAGCGCCGATGTCGCCTCGTCGAAGAGCATCACCTTCGGCTTCATCGCCAATGACCGCGCGATGGCGATGCGCTGCTGCTGCCCGCCCGACAACATGACGGGATAGCTGGCCTCCTGTTCCGGCAGGCCGACCTTCTTCAGCAGATCCCGCGCGATGCGCTCGGCCTCGGCGCGGGGGCGCCGGGCGACAACGATCTGCGGCAGGACGATGTTTTCCAGCGCGGTCTTGTGCTGGAAGAGGTTGAAATGCTGAAACACCATGCCGACCTCGGCGCGCAGCCGGTTGATGTCGGTCTTCTTGCTCGTCACCTCCACGCCGTCGATCACGATCCGCCCGCTATCCACCGGCTGAAGCCCGTTCAGCGCGCGCAGCAGTGTCGATTTTCCGGACCCGGAAGGGCCTATGATGACCACAACCTCGCCCCGGTCGATCATGGCGCTGACATTGTCCAGCGCGTGCACATCGGAGCGGCCCTTCATGCGATAGGTCTTGTTGACGCCCTCGATGATGATCATCGGCGCGCTCATATCGTGCTTTCGATATCGCGGGGCAGGTATCCCCGGAAGGAACAGGCAACCGGGCCGGTCATCACTGCGCTTGCATCCTCGCCAACCGTGACCGTAACGGCGCCCGCACCCATCTGAACCTGAACTGGACCACCCATATCCACCAATCCGCGTATCTGCGCGGCCCTCACGGCCACGCAGGCGCCGGTGCCGCAGGCTGCGGTCAGCATGCCGGGCCGCTCGTAAACCTGCAAGCGGATAAGTGCAGGGTCCAGCACCTCGGTCAGCCCCACATTGACCTGTTGAGGAAACAGCGGATCGTCGAAGACTGGGCGCGCCAGCGCGGCGACATCCAGCGCTGGCAGATCCAGCACGAAGAAAGTCACATGGGGATTGCCGATCCATGAGGCGATCCCATGCGCCAGCGCCCCATGCGCGATGGGCAGATCGAGCGTATCGACCTCGCGCGCCAGCGGAAAAGCCCGCCAGTCATGGGTGATGCGGCCCATCTGAACGCTCACCTCCAGCGGCCCCTCCAGCGTGCAGTGCAGGATGCCGGCGCCGGTTTCCAGCGTTACGGCATCTGTGCCGGCTTCCTCCATCAGCAGCCACGCGGCGCAGCGGGTTGCGTTGCCGCAGGCGCCAACCTCGCGCCCATCCGTGTTCAGAATGCGCAGACTGGCATCGGCCCGGGCAGAGGGCGCGATAATCAGCAACTGATCGCCGCCGACCCCCACCTGAACATCGCAGATATGGGTAATCTCGGCAGTGCTGGGCGTATAGGGCGCGCAGCGGGCGTCGATGATGACGAAGTGGTTGCGCAGCCCGTGCATCTTGACAAAGGGGCGCCCATCGCAGGGCCGGTGTTTCGATGTCATATCGGCCTTTCCGGCAGGCAGTGCGGCCCGTTTATGTACAAATCAGCAATATCGCGGCAGGATCGCCCGATGCAACCTTTCCAGCGCCGGAATGACATGATCTTGCAGGAAACATGGCGGACCGGGCATCCCACGCGCATCCATCGCTTGAGCCGCAGCACAGCTTCCGTTACCGATACACCCCTATTGGTGGCGAACAGGACGCATATGACATTCACGATTGCAATCGACGGGCCGGCGGCGGCGGGCAAGGGGACGGTCGGGCGCCGCCTTGCTGCGCGGTTCGGCTATGCGCATCTTGATACCGGACTGCTCTATCGCGCAACGGGGCGGCGCATGCTGGAGGGTCTGGATGCGGTCGAGGCGGCCCGCAGCCTCCGGCGCACCGATCTGGACGCGCCGGGCCTGCGCACGCCCGAGGTGGGACAGGCCGCCAGCCGCGTGGCCGCAATTCCCGACGTGCGGCAGGCGCTGATCGATTTTCAGCGCGCGTTTGCCAGCCGGTCGGGCGGCGCGGTACTCGACGGGCGCGATATCGGCACGGTGATCTGCCCCGAGGCCGAGGTGAAGCTCTATGTTACCGCGACCGATGAGGTGCGCGCCGGGCGGCGCCACAGCGAACTTGTCGCGGCGGGCGAAGATATCACCTATGACGAAGTGCTGCAGGACCTGCGCCAGCGCGACGCGCGCGACAGCGCCCGCGCCGCCGCGCCGCTCAAGCCGGCCGGGGACGCGGTCGTGCTGGATACGTCACAACTGACCATCGAGCAGGCGGTGGCCGCGGCCATTGCGCAGGTGCTGCGCGTACAGGGCGGATAAGCGCCGCGCCCTTGCTATCCGGGCCTGCCTGCACTATACGCGCATCCGTCACCCCGGCGATACCTGCCGCAATTCCGAAGAAATCGAGCAGGGCCCGGCATATCGGGGCCTTTTTCAATGTTTTGCCCGTCGCCCGACCAACGAAACCTCAAGACCGGCGGAGACAACCGCGCGGCCCGAAAAAACCGTATAAAGGAACCCGAGACCACATGGCTCACAACACATCTATGGAGGAATTCGAAGCCCTCCTGAACGAAAGCTTCGAAATGGATACGCCTGACGAGGGCACAGTCGTCAAGGGCAAGGTCATCGCTGTCGAAGCGGGCCAGGCCATCATCGACGTTGGCTACAAGATGGAAGGCCGCGTCGATCTGAAAGAATTTGCAGATCCCGGCGAGCAGCCGAACATCAATGTCGGCGACGAGGTAGAGGTCTTCCTGCGCTCGGCCGAAAACGCGCGTGGCGAGGCGGTGATCAGCCGCGAGATGGCCCGCCGTGAAGAAGCCTGGGATCGTCTGGAGAAGGCTTATGCCGCCGAGGAGCGCGTCGAGGGCGCAATCTTTGGCCGCGTCAAGGGTGGCTTTACCGTTGATCTGGGCGGCGCTGTCGCGTTCCTGCCCGGCAGTCAGGTGGATGTGCGCCCCGTGCGCGATGCCGGCCCGCTGATGGGTTTGAAGCAGCCGTTCCAGATCCTGAAGATGGACCGCCGCCGTGGCAACATCGTGGTATCGCGCCGCGCGATCCTCGAAGAAAGCCGCGCCGAGCAGCGTGCAGAGGTGATCGGCAACCTGACCGAAGGCCAGAACGTCGATGGTGTGGTCAAGAACATCACCGAATACGGTGCATTCGTCGATCTGGGCGGTGTTGATGGCCTGCTGCACGTCACTGACATGGCATGGCGCCGCGTGAACCACCCCTCCGAGATCCTGTCGATCGGCGAGACGGTCAAGGTTCAGGTGATCAAGATCAACAAGGAAACCCACCGCATTTCCCTGGGCATGAAGCAGCTTCAGGAAGATCCGTGGGATCTGGTCGCCGCCAAGTATCCGCTGGATTCCACCCATACCGGCCGTGTGACGAATATTACTGATTACGGTGCATTCGTCGAGCTTGAGCCGGGCGTCGAGGGTCTGGTTCACGTCTCGGAAATGTCCTGGACCAAGAAGAACGTCCATCCTGGCAAGATCGTTTCGACCAGTCAGGAAGTCGAGGTCATGGTTCTGGAAATCGACAGCGCCAAGCGGCGGGTATCGCTGGGCCTGAAGCAGACCATGCGCAACCCGTGGGAAGTGTTTGCTGAAACTCATCCCGAGGGCACCGAGGTCGAGGGCGAGGTCAAGAACATCACCGAATTCGGTCTGTTCATCGGCCTTGAAGGCGAGATCGACGGCATGGTTCACCTCAGCGATATCAGCTGGGACGAGCGCGGCGAAGACGCGATCCAGAACTTCCGCAAGGGCGACGTGGTTCAGGCGGTCGTGTCCGAGGTGGATACCGAGAAGGAGCGTATCTCGCTCTCGATCAAGAACCTCGGCGGCGACAAGTTTGCCGAAGCGGTCGGCGGCGTGAAGCGTGGCGCGATCATTACCGTCACAGTCACCTCGATCGAGGATGGCGGTGTCGAGGTCGAATATGAGGGCATGAAGTCCTTCATCCGCCGTTCGGACCTCAGCCGTGATCGTGCCGAACAGCGCCCGGAGCGTTTCTCGGTCGGCGATAAGGTCGATGTGCGCGTGACCAACGTGGACGCGAAATCGCACCGCCTGGGTCTGTCAATCAAGGCTCGCGAGATCGCTGAAGAAAAAGAAGCGGTGGAGCAGTATGGCTCTTCCGACTCAGGTGCATCGCTGGGCGATATTCTTGGCGCAGCCTTGAAGCCTGGCAACAACTGATCATCTGCCAATTGCTATGAAACAACAAATACCCCGCAGTTTTCTGCGGGGTATTTTTTTGCGCGTGGATCAGCTTTGTGCGTAGATGATGTACGTAAAATAGCCAGCCAGCAGGATCAGCCCCATGATACGTCCGATCCTCGGCCGCGTGAGCAAGAGCACAGCAAGCAGGACCGACGCTCCGATCGTGACGGGCAGATCGAAGGTCAGGAAGCGCGGGGCAACCGTGATAGGGCTGATAACGGATGTGACGCCAAGAATTCCCAGAATATTGAAGATGTTCGAGCCGACGACATTGCCTATGGCGATCTCCGACTGGCGGCGGAAAGCAGCGACGACAGAGGTCGCCAGTTCGGGCAGGGAGGTGCCGACCGCCACGATGCTCAGGCCAATGAACGCCTCGGACATTCCGAAGGAGCGAGCGATCTCCACGGCGCCGATGACCAGAAGCTGTGCACCGACAATCAGCCCGATAAGCCCGATGGTGATCCATAGCGCCGCTGGCAGAATGGCCATCGGCTCGGGCATATCTGGATCCGTGGGTGCGGCATCGCCGGGCGCTAGATATGCCCAAACAAGATATATTGCGAGGAATGCGATCAATATCACCCCGGCGGCGCGGCCGATCTCGCCCATTGCCAGCATCGGCACAAGGAGCAGCGCGGCGGCAACCATGACACCCACGTCACGCCGCAGCGTCTGGCCCAGGACACGGATGGGCCAGACCAGCGCGGTCAGCCCGACGATCAGAAGGATGTTGGCAATGTTGGAGCCGATGACATTGCCGAGCGCGATGTCGGGCGCGCCGCTGAGGGCGGCCTTGAGCGAAACCAGCAGCTCAGGTGTCGAGGTTCCGAAACCGACGACCGTCAGCCCGATCAAGAGCGGTGAGATTGCCAATCTGACCGCCAGCCCGACGCTGCCGCGCACCAGCGCCTCGCCACCAAAAAAGAGGCCGATCAGCCCCGCGAGAATATAAATGAATTCCATCTCGAAGAGGCCTTGTGGTGCGGTTCATGCCAGTTGCACATGTGGTGCGGCGCGCGGCCGCGCAAGGTTAGTCGCTAGACATCTTGTGAAATAACCGCTGACCGGGTGACTGGCCGCGCCGCAACGGGCGCAGCCAGTGAGGCTTTGGTGGCAGCAGTGCCCGGAAGATCAACCAAGCGCGGCCGAGCAGCGCGCGCAGGTACCGGGATGTGCGTGTGTGCCCACATCCGGCAGGATTTTCCAGCATCTCTGGCACTTTTTTCCGGGCGCTTGGTGGAACGTAACGCCGAACCCCTCTGCCTCAGGCAAATGAAACGCGCCGCGAGAGGCCGCGCCCTGCGTCAGAGTGATAGCGGAGGTGATACAAATATCGGCAAATGGCACAGATTCAAGCGCCGAAAGTGTAGCGGCGTCTTCGATGAAAACCTCGGGCGCAGCTTCCAGAGAGGAGCCGATGACCTTGTTCGTGCGCTCGATTTCCAGCGCAGCGGTAACCGCGCGCCGTGCCTGCCGGATACCCGCCCATTTCGTGGCCAAAGCCGGGTTCAGCCAATCCGCGGGTGTTTGCGGCATGTCCTGCAGGTGGAGAGAAGACTCCGAGCCGGGATATCGCTCCAGCCAGACTTCTTCCATGGTGAAGGCCAGAATGGGGGCCAGCCATGTGGTCAGCCGGTGAAACAGCAGGTCCAGCACCGTGCGCGCCGAGCGCCGCTCGATGCTGTCGCCATCGCAGTAAAGAACGTCCTTGCGCACATCGAAATAAAAGGCCGACAGATCCAGCGTGCAGAAGTTCAGCAGCGCTTGTGTGACGCCTTGAAAATTATACGCGTCATAGCCGCCGCGCACCGTCTTGTCCAGTTCGGCGAGGCGGTGCAGAACCCACCTTTCAAGCTCAGGCATCTGATCGGCCGGTGTGCGATCCGATTCGTCGAAATGCGCAAGCGCACCCAAAAGATAGCGCATGGTGTTGCGCATCCGCCGATAGCTGTCGGCAACGCCTTTGAGGATTTCCGGCCCGATGCGCAGATCGCCTGTATAGTCAGATTGCGCGACCCAGAGGCGGAGGATATCGGCCCCGTATTGCTTGGTCACATCCTCGGGCGACACTGTATTGCCGACCGATTTGGACATCTTGTTGCCCTTGGCGTCCAGCGTGAAGCCGTGGGTCAGCACACCGCGATAGGGTGCACGGCCCATCGTGCCGCAGGCTTGCAGCATCGAGGAATGGAACCAGCCGCGATGCTGGTCCGTGCCCTCAAGGTACAGGTCCGCCAATCCATCCTCGGAGCCATCCTCGCGGTCGCGCAGAACGAAGGCGTGGGTTGAGCCGGAATCGAACCACACATCCAGAATGTCATCCACCTTGTCCCAGTCATCGGGATTGACGATGCCCGACAGAAAACGGTCCTTGGCGCCCTCCTTGTACCAAGCGTCCGCGCCCTCGGCCTCGAAGGCGGAAAGGATGCGGGCGTTCACCTCCTCATTTTTCAGCAGGAAATTTTCGTCGGTCGGCAGCGCGCCCTTGCGGGTAAAGCAGGTCAGCGGCACGCCCCAGGCGCGCTGGCGCGACAACACCCAATCGGGGCGCGTCTCGATCATTGCATGAAGCCGGTTGCGTCCCTTTTGCGGCGTCCATTTTACAAGCTGATCGATGGAGGTCAGCGCCCGCTCGCGAATGGTTGTCCCATAGGTGTCCTGACCGTCGCCGACGGGGCGGTCGATGGCGGCGAACCATTGCGGCGTGTTGCGAAAGATGATCGGGGCCTTGGAGCGCCAGCTATGCGGGTAGCTGTGCTCGGTCCGCCCGCGCGCGATGATCCCCCCCGCCTCGACCAGTTTGGCGATGACGGCAGTATTGGCCTTGCCCTCCTTGCCCTTGCGGTCAAAGACCT
>JAUNVT010000052.1:0-4992 GCA_030540655.1 Rhodobacterales bacterium | reverse complement strand
GGGCTTGTCCAGCTTTCCTCTTCCGTCGCATCAACACGGTAAAGACCATAGGCGATGGAGGGGCTGAACGCGACAGCCTTGTTCGACGGTATCGTCCAGGGAGTCGTGGTCCAGATCACAACGCGCGCACTGGACAGATCGCCCTTGGCCCCCTGTACGGGAAAGGCCACCCAAATGGTGTGGCTCTTGTGATCGTGATACTCGATCTCGGCCTCGGCCAGCGCAGTCTTCTCCACGGGCGACCACATCACCGGTTTGGAGCCCTGATAGAGCGTGCCGGTCATCAGGAATTTCTGGAACTCTTCCGCGATGATACGCTCGGCGCGGAAGTCCATCGTCAGATAGGGGTTTTCCCAATTGCCCGTGATGCCGAGACGGCGGAATTCATCCCGCTGGATATCAATCCAGCCATCGGCAAATTTGCGGCATTCCTGGCGGAAATCAATGATGTCCACCTCGTCCTTGTTCTTGCCCCTGGCGCGGTACTGCTCCTCGATCTTCCATTCAATGGGCAGGCCGTGACAATCCCAGCCGGGAATGTAGCGCGCGTCGCGGCCCATCATCTGCTGGCTGCGCACAACCATATCTTTCAGGATCTTGTTCAGCGCATGTCCGATATGCAGATGCCCATTGGCGTAGGGGGGGCCGTCATGCAGGGTAAAGGGCGGGCGGGCGCCGGGATCTGCGGCGGCTTTCTCGCGCAGGCGGTCATAAATGCCGATCTGCTCCCAATGGGCCAGCCATTCCGGCTCGCGCTTGGGCAGGCCTGCGCGCATTGGAAAATCGGTTCGGGGAAGGCATAGCGTGTCTTTGTATTCGGATGCGGTGTCGGGCGTGTCGGCGCACATTGCGGGCGTCCTTTATCTCGGTTTGGCGATATCAGGGGGCGGCGCGAGCGGCTCGAACGCCTTGTCCCGGCGGCTCATCCATCAGAGCGCCGGGCACGTAATTCGACTGCTTGTGGCAAAAAAGCGCCTCATGCGCGGCTTATAAGGCGGCGCGGGGCGCGCGTCCAGAGGCGGTGCTAACTGGGAAAGAGGCCGCTGAGCGCGGTTGCCAGCAGACGCCGCACCTTGGGCCGTTTGCCCGGGGAAAAAGGCAAGGGGCGGCAGACCTCCATCGCGGCGACGCCGACGCGGGCCGTCAGGGCCCCGTTCACCACCCCTTCGCCAAAGCGGCGGGACAGTTTCGACAAAAGGCTTCCGCCCGCGACGCTGGAGATGACATCATCGCCCACCGCCACCGCGCCCGTTGCCACCAGATGCGTCAGCACCGCGCGGGTCAGGCGCAGATTGCCGAGCGTGCCTGAGCGCCCCCCGTAAATTTCGGCGATGCGGCGGATCATTCGCAGATTGGCGCTGAGCGCGACCGCAACATCGGCCAGCGCCAGCGGCACCAGCGCGGTGACGGCAGCGACCTGACGCGCCGCCGCCTCGACCTGCCGCAGGGCAGCGGCATCGAGCGGGGTCAACAGCTCGGCCTCGGCCAAGATCAAAAGGGCGGCGGCATCGAACTGATCGTCCCGATGCTCGGCCAGCCGCTCGCGGCCCCAGCGCGTATCCTCCCGCGCTGCGTAGAGCTTTACCAGATCGTCTGTCACGCGCCGCGCGGCAGGCAGGTCTGCATCCGATAGCGCAGAATCGGCAGCGCGGTGCAGCGCGTCGATCCGCCCCAGCCGGGCAAAGGCAGCCATTTCGCGCAGGGCAATCACCAGCAGCACCGCGACCAGCGCGATCAGCAGCCCGGACACAATATAACCAAGCACCGGAATGCTGGCGATCAGCCCGACCGCGAAATTCCACGCTGCGAGTGATATGGCAAGGGTCAGCAAACTGCCCAGCAGCCCCCAGAAAATCCGCGCGAGCCGCGAAGGGCGCCGCGCGGCCAGCGCTGCAATGGTCAGCATCGCGCGCCCCTCGGGCAGGGGGGCCTCATCGGGATCGGGCACCGGGGGGGCATCGGACGGCGCGGCGCGGGGGGCGCTGTCCTCCAGATCGAAAAGAACCGGACCTTGGGGACGGGTCATGGTGCGGCGCTCCTGTCCTGTTGCCAGATCATGCGGATATCCGGCAGCCCTTCGTCATTATTCGCGCCATCGCTGCGTGCCACCTCGGCAAAATCATGGGCGCCATAGAAGGCGCGGGCGGGCAGGTTTGCCTCCGCCACAAACAGCTCCAGCCGGGGCTGAACGCGCTTGGCATCCTCCAGCAGCGCCCGGCCCATGCCGCACCGCTGTGCCCGCGGGTGGACATAAAGCGCATGAACCATGGCACCATCGCGCGCGATGAAGGCGACAGGGCCACGCCAATCCCGCACGATCCGGACCCATCCGGCGCGCGTGATCTGCATCATGACATGCAGATCGGTGCGATAAGGGCGGACGCGGGGCAACCAAGAGGTGCGGTGGATGAACCCCCAGAGGATCGCAGTCATCTGCGGCACATGCCAGAGCCGCGCCGGGACAGGTTGCGGAAGACTCACAGCCGGTCTCCGATCAGAAACTGCGCCGCGCGGTCCAGCCGGATATGCGGCGGCCCCATGCCGGGTTTGAGCTGGAGCGCAGCGGGCGCGAATTTCATCAGGCGATAATCTTCATCCAGCCACGCTTCATGCCCCTGACGCGCCGCCGCAATCAGGGATGTGGGGCTTTCGGGCAGGGTGCCGGGGTGAAATGCTGCTTCCTTGCCCCGGCTGCCATCGGGCTGAAGCAGCGTGCCGCGCACACAATCCAGCGGTGCGCCCTGATGTTCGCGCGTCTCTTCAACAGTGGCGCGCAGTGAGGCAAGTGCGAGCGACGCCGTCTGGGCGCCGCTGAAATCGGCGCGGGCGCGGGCCTCGGCGGTCAGCGCCTCCATGAACGCGGTAAGGCGCGCGTGCTGGGTGTGGTGAAGGTGATCGGCCTTGGTCGCGGCAAACAGGATCTTTTCCACCCGCCGTCCCATCAGCCACCGGGTCAGGAACGCGTTGCGGCCGGGGCGGAACGCCGACAGGATTTCCGTCATAGTGTCCTGAAGGTCAGTTACGGCAGGCGGGCCTGAATGGATCGCTTCCAGCGCGTCCACCAGCACGATCTGCCGATCGATCCGGGAGAAATGGTCGCGAAAGAACGGGGCGACGACCTGACTTTTATAGGCGTCAAAGCGTCGCTCCATTTCCCGCCAGAGGCTGCGGCGGCCGGGGCGGTCGGGGCTTGCAACAGGCGCGAAGGTCAGAGCCGGGGATCCGGCCATGTCACCCGGCATCAGGAAACGGCCCGGCGCCACGCCCGACAGGCCAGTTTGCCGGGCCTGATGAAGATAGGTGGTGAACGTATCGGCAAGCGTCTTGATCTGCGGCTCGTCCCAAGGCGCGGCGGTGTCGGTCGCATCCGCAATCGCGATATAGGGTGCGGCAATGTCTCGCCGCCGCTGGGAGGCAAGCGTTTCCGCGGACCATTCTGCATAGGTTTTGGCCATCAGGGTCAGATCCAGCAGCCATTCGCCGGGATAATCGACAATGTCGATATGAACCGTGCGCGCGCCTGTTACCCCGGCCAGAAGCCCCGCAGGGCGCACGCGCAAGGAAAGGCGCAATTCGGATATGGCGCTTGTGCTGGCGGGCCAATGTGGGGTCGGCCCCGTAAGGGCAGAAAGGTGCGATTCAATCGCAAAGCGCGGCACGGTATCATCGGGCTGGGGCTGAAGGAATGCACCCATTATGCGCCCTTCGCGGGCAGCGACGAGGCCCGGCATACGCCCCCGCTCAAGCAGGTTGGCCACAAGCGATGTGATGAAAACCGTCTTGCCTGCCCGCGCAAGACCGGTGACGCCGATGCGGATAACAGGCTCGAAAAAGGTTTCGGAAACCGTGCCTGCCGCACGTTCCACGCTGCGGGCCAGACTGTCGGCAAGAGTAGAGATCGCCAATATGCTGCCCCTTTGGCTTTACGCTGACGCCTTAGATAACGGTGCGGGCGGCAGGTTTCCAGTGCCGCATCCAGTATCCACGCCGATAGGGGCGGCGATATTTTGCATCTGTATTCTGCCGCCGTGCTTTTCGCTGCCGTCAATTTGAGCTAAGCGGCGAGCTATGGCCAGATATGCTCTGAAAGTCGAATATCATGGAGGACCGTTCGCGGGCTGGCAGCGCCAGCGCGATCAGCCGTCCGTGCAAGGGGCGATCGAGGCCGCCTTGGAACGTCTGGAGCCGGGACCTCATACTATTGCCGCGGCGGGGCGTACGGATGCCGGCGTGCATGGGCTGGGGCAGGTGGCCCATTGTGACCTGGCCAAGGATTGGACGCCCTTTCGCCTGATGGAGGCGCTGAACTATCATCTCAAACCCCAATCGGTCGCCATCGTGGATTGTGCACGTGTCGCGGATGACTGGCATGCGCGGTTCTCGGCGCTGGAGCGCCGTTATATCTTCCGGCTTTTGATGCGACGAGCGCCCGCGACGCATGATGCGGGGCTGGTCTGGCAGGTGCCGCATGAACTGGACATGGATGCCATGAGGCTTGCGGCTGCGCATCTGGTGGGGCGGCATGATTTCACCACGTTCCGCTCCTCGATCTGCCAATCCGCCAGCCCTCTCAAGACCTTGGACAGGTTGGATATTACGCGCGTCGACGGAAATAGCGGGCCGGAGCTGAGGTTCGATCTCAGGGCGCGTTCGTTCCTCCACAATCAGGTGCGCAGCATGGTAGGTACACTGGAACGCGTCGGCCGGGGCGCCTGGACCTCGCAGGCTGTTAAAGACGCTCTGCAGGCTTGCGACCGCAGCGCCTGCGGGCCGGTATGCCCGCCGCAGGGCTTGTATCTGAGCGCCGCAATATACCCGAAAAACCCGTTTGGGTCTTTGACGAATGGTGCGCCTTGAACACAGGAAAAATGGAAGATAACTCCCTGATCCGCCCACGGAGGTATTTCGTATTCCTCTCATCGACCTCGCTAAACCTTCGTCGATGTTTCACAGCAGCAAGACCTGCCCTGTCTCATCAGAATGATTCCCGCA
>JAUNVT010000274.1 GCA_030540655.1 Rhodobacterales bacterium | reverse complement strand
GACATCTAGCAGGCACTCTATCCCGCCGTCAGAGCAGGGACACCGGACGGATACCGGATTACCACCCGATCAGGCCCATGATGCGCCCTTTTGCAAGCGCCTGCCGGACGCGCTGCAACCGGCCAGCACGTGCCAGCCGACAGAGCACAGGAGGCCGATCGGATCAGGGGAAGGATCCGGGAGCAGGGTGCCATTGACGTGATCCTTTGCAGATCCAGCCGCAAACTGCCCAAAGATCTCGACGCCGCACCCTACAGGCAACGCACCAGGATCGAAAGGTTCTTTGGATGCCTGAAAGCTTCGTTCAGGCGCATCGCAACACACGCTATGAAAAACGGCACGCAACTTTCTGGCCATGATCAAACCGACGGCCGTGCGCCTGTGGATCGGGTGTCATGAGGCCGCTGCCTAAGCCAACGGTGATTATCTCCGACCAAACCGCTCTTCTTGGTAGATCAAGTAAGCATCCGCGCAAGATATGCCCCCCTCAGGGGTGACAATAAAATGATTCCAAAGTCATTTTCGATCAGGAATAGCCCTCTTTTTGCGCAGCATACATTGCGGCATATAGCCCGTCCTGCGCCATGAGCTCGGCATGAGTGCCCTGCTCGACCACTGAACCCATATCCAGCAAATAGATCTTGTCTGCTGCGGCCACCGAGGACAGCCGATGTGCAACGATAATGGTTGTCTTGCCTTTGGAAAGCCGCTCCAGCGCGCCTTGGATCCGCTCTTCGGTCTTTTGATCAAGTGCCGAAGTGGCCTCGTCAAGCAGCAATATCGGCGCTGAGCGCAGGAATGCCCGCGCGATTGCGATACGCTGCTTTTGGCCGCCAGAGAGCTGGCTGCCCTTGGGGCCAAGCGGCGCGCCACCCCTGGCGCGGATCAGATCGGCGATTTCGGCAGCTTCGGCGGCAGCCCAGATCTGCTCATCCGTGGCGTCGGGCGCCACGTACCTGATATTCTCCCAGATTGAAGCGTTGAAGATGACAATGTCCTGCGCAACAACAGAAAAGGAGTTGCGTAACGTTTTTACCTTGATGTTGCGAATGTCGAGACCATCGATAGTAATATCTCCAGATTCAACATCATAAAGCCGGCTGATAAGACTGAGAACCGTTGTTTTACCAGATCCGGTTGCACCTACAATCGCCGTCTTCTTGCCGCCCTCTATCTGGAGGTCCAGTCCCTGAAACAGAGGGTGCGCGGAATTGTAGGAAAAATGAACGTCGCGGAAAAGAATATTGCCCGCGCTGTTGAACTCGGACACCGAATTCTCGTGATCCGTTATTTTCACTTCCTCGCGATAAACACTTCTGACGCTATCCAGCAAGATAAGACTGGCCTGAAGCTGGGAAAAGAAACTCGCCAGCAGGCGCATGGGATCGAACATGATCACCAGCCCCAGCAGGAAGGCGATAATACCGGCAGCGTCCATGTTGTAGCCGCCTTGAATCACCATGTAGCCACCGCCGCCAATGACCAGTACATATACGAAGGCTGACACCAGATCGATTGAGGGCGGGAACAAGGATTGCACTGCGTTCAGACGAATCGACAGATCCCGGATCCCCTCCGTTGCGTCGAAAAGGCGTTCTCTTTCCCGGTCCTCTTGTCCTGATATTTTTACCGTGCGCATTCCGTTCGCCATCTCTTCGATACCGGACATGTAATTTCCAAATGCGTTTTCAGCGCTTTGCTGGATCGTCTTGATCTTGTTGGACACAGAGCCCATCAGCAGGATAAGAACCGGAATGACGATGATGGATGCGGTAAACAAGATCGGTGATTTATAGATCAGATAGCCCGAAACCACGAGCACGGTAACGAAATCCCGCGCCGCGCCAACTGTACCATGGCCCACAAATGAACTGAGCCCGTCAACCTGACTGACAAGACGAAGGATGATATCGCCGGATTTCGTTTTTTCAAAATAAGCCAGGTCCAGCCTCAGGTAATGCCGGATCAGATCCTGCCTCATCGAGCGCACCGCATTGCCTGCGAGCCAGACTGACAGACGCGGCACCACATAAGATAAAAGGCCTCGGGTCAAGAAAAGAATAAAAACGATCGCGCAGACTTTGACCAGTTTCTGAATCGAACCTTCGTCAAAAATAACCCTCAACCCATTTTCTGTCAGAGATAAAAACTGCTGATAGACGAATGCCTGAAGGCTGACCATTATCAGGACCACAATCAACCACGGGGTCTTGTCCCGGAGATAGAGGCGCCAGAACCATTTTATATTGTCTCTATCCTTTGGAGAGAACATCGGATGTTTATCAGAGACTTTCCGCATCTATTTCTTCCATATTGGATGAGTTTCTTTACCGGAGGCAGAGTATCAAAGCGCCGGTAATCAGTATAAACTGTCCACACCGCCACCTATGGACTACATCGGATCCCACTTCACCCAGAGCCAGCAGGACCGCGTTGCGGGTTGCTCGCACATTTGAGCATCATCAGCAAGCCGGTTGACATAGCTCCCGGCCAGGCATTTAAGCGGTTTCGGTTTTGACCCTGATGAACTCGCGGGGCGACCGCTGTGTCGGTGGTTTTCGTTATAATCCTCGATCCAGTCTCTCACTCTCAGAAG
>JAUNVT010000273.1 GCA_030540655.1 Rhodobacterales bacterium | reverse complement strand
CGGGTTTATTTGGCTTTGGGTGCGGATTTCGGCAAAAACGGACAGCGATTTCACTAAGTCCCGGACAGCCGTTTCGGTAAGTCCCGGACAGTTTGGTTGCGGCTGTTCATTGCGTTGCTGTCATTATTCTGCGGTGATGGTTTCGGAGTTTTCGGCTTGGGTCAATCCTTGTACTTGGCTTTTTCTGCGCATGCTGTCTCCTTTCAGCTCGACGCGATGGGCATTGTGTATGATGCGGTCGAGGATAGCGTCGGCGATGGTGGGTTCGCCGATCATCTGATGCCAGCCCGAGACGGGCAGCTGCGCCGTGATGATGGTTGATCGGCGTTGATATCGTTCCTCGAACAGCTCCAGCAGATCGAGGCGCTGCTGATCCGTCAGGCTGTGGGTGCCCCAGTCGTCGAGGACCAGAAGCTGGACGCGGGCGAGCTTGTCGATCAGCTTTGGGAACCGCCCGTCAAGACGGGCTGTGGCCAGATCTTCGAAGAGACGCGGCATGCGAGCATAGGCCACAGAATAATCCATGCGCGCAGCCTGATGAGCGAATGCACAGGCAAGCCATGTCTTTCCGGTGCCGGTTTGGCCGGTAAGAATGATCTGTTCATGGGCCTTGAGCCACCCGCCCTGACCCAATGACAGGATCTGTCGGCGATCAAGGCCACGGGTGGCGGTGAATCTGATGTCTTCAATGCAGGCATTGGGAAAGCGCATCTTTGCATTCCTGAGCCTGTTGGCAAATCGCTTGTCGGCGCGATGTGCAACCTCGCGATCAAGCATCATGCCCAGCCATTCGTTGCGATCAAGCGCCTCTGCAGGGTCCTGTTCGGCAAGGGCGCGCCAGGCGGCGGCCATGCCGTTCAGGCCAAGACTGGCCATTTGATCAAGCGTGGGATGTGTCAGCATTGTTTTATCCTTTCTGCTGTTACTGGTAGTAGGCGGCACCACGAATGTTGTCGTGACGTGGGGTGGGCATGACCGTGGCCGGTTCCACGGTGGCTTTGTCGAGGCCTGTGACCAGGATCGATTTTACTGAGACATAGCTGACAGTGTTGTGGGTCAGCGCCCGGTCGCAGGCGGCCTCCAGCCTTTCTTTGCCAAATCTGCGCTCAAGGCTCAGGACCCCGAGAGATGATCGGTAACCTTGTTCAGGGTGAGGTCGATCGCGCATCAGGCGCTCGATAAGGACAGCGACGTGGTAGCCCACGCGGCCCGCCCGCATGATCAGATATTCCGGGGTCATGCCACCATGACGCTGATGCGCCTTGGGCATGTGTTCCTTGACGGTCGAATGGCCGCCCCGCGTGCCACGGCGCGTATGGACAGCGATGCGTTCGTGATTGTGGAATATCTCGACCATGCGGTGCGTCAGCCGGATATCAACCTTCTTGCCAATCAGGCGATGCGGCACGGAATAGAAGCTGTGGAGCACATCGATATGGTAATCGGCATGCACCTTCGCCTGCTTCCATTCGGCGTATTCGAACGGCTCCGGGGGTAGATCGCGCAGGGCTGGCCGTTCGATATCTTCGAATAACTCCCGCCGTGACCGCCCAATCCGCCGCATCGGGCGGTCGTTCAACTCGGCCAGCAACTCTGCAATGGCGATGTTGAGCGCCGCGACCGAGAAGAACTGCATGTTGCGCAGCCGGGCCAGTATCCAGCGCTCGACAATCAGCACGGCGCCTTCGACCTTGCCCTTATCTCTTGGCTTGCGCGGCCGCGTGGGCAGCACGGTCGTGTCGTAATGCGCCGCCATGTCAGCAAAGGTTTTGGTAATCGAGGGCTCAAACCAGAGCGGCTTTACGACAGCGGCCTTGAGGTTGTCACAAACGATCGCCTTCGGCACACCACGGAAAAACTTCAGCGCACGGACCTGCGCCTCGATCCAGTCAGGCAGCGTCTGGGTCAGGCTGGCCCAGGCAAAGGTATAATTTGATGCGCCCAGCACAGCGACGAAGATCTGTGCTGGGCGCACAGCACCTGTGGCCGGATCGGTGACCGGGATCGTATGGCCGGTATAATCGGTCTGCATGACCGCGCCTGCTTCATGGCGGTTGCGAAAGCTCGGGCTGGTGCGGCTCTCAAAGGCCCGGAATTGCTCGCAAAACCACGTATACCCATAGCCGTCAGGATGCGACGCGCGGTATTCCTGCCACAACAGCACCAAAGTCACGCCCTTGCGCTTCAGTTCCGTCGCAACCTTAGCCCAGTCGGGCTCTTGACTGTCCTGTGGTGGACGGCCCATCCGCTGGAAAAGGGCACGCTCAAGCGTGGCGTCATCGTCGCGGCCAGCCGGCAGGGGCCAGCAGTTCAGTCCCGCCTCTCGCGCCCGTAAAAGGTAGGTCGCCACCGTCGTCTTGCTCAGTTTGAGCCGAAGCCCAATCTCTCGCACCGAGAGACCCTGTTCATGCGTCAGCCGTAAAATCGTTCGTATGTCTTGCACGGTCATTCGCCTCGCTTGCTTGCGTCGTGGCATGCTTCCCTCCGGTCTCTTCCAAGACCGACAGAGTGCCGCGACATCGCTGGCAATGACCAACCGTCAAACCGCCCGGAACTGTCCGGGACTTACTGAAATCGCTGTCCGCGACTTACTGAAA
>JAUNVT010000051.1 GCA_030540655.1 Rhodobacterales bacterium | reverse complement strand
TTGCGGAGGCTGAATCACGCCGAGAGCAAATGATCAATGGGTCCTGACTCTAGCATCAGCGCCTCCAACAGCCCAGACCAAACGATTTACGACCCAACCTGCGGGTCCGGATCTCTGCTGCTGAAGGCGCGGAATGAAGCACCTGCTGGCATCACCATCTATGGCCAGGAAAAGGATGTCGCCACCCGCGCGTTGGCAAAGATGAACATGGTGCTGCACGATTGCCCCACCGCAGAAATTTGGCGGGACAACACCCTCGCAAATCCGCATTTCAAGAACGATGCCGGTGGTCTCAAGACCTTTGACTTCGTCGTCGCCAATCCGCCGTTTTCGGACAAGGCTTGGGGCACCGGGCTTGATCCGGTCAACGACCTCTATGATCGCTTCGACTATGGGGTGCCCCCCGCCAAAAATGGTGACTACGCTTATTTGCTGCACATCATAGCCTCACTGAAAACAACCGGAAAAGGTGCTGTCATTCTGCCGCATGGCGTGCTGTTCCGCGGCAATACTGAAAGCGAAATCCGCGAGACTATTATTAAGAAGGGCTACATCAAAGGTATCATTGGCCTGCCCGCCAACCTGTTCTACGGCACCGGCATTCCAGCCTGTATTCTCGTGATCGACAAGGAAAACGCCCATGCCCGCACGGGTATCTTTATGGTCGACGCCTCCAAGGGCTTTGTGAAGGACGGCAATAAGAACCGCCTGCGCAGCCAGGATATGCACAAGATCGTCGACGCGTTCACCAAGCAGATCGAAATCGATAAATACTCGCGCATGGTGCCGCTGGCCGAGATTAAGAAGCATGGCTTCAACCTCAACATCCCGCGCTATATCGACAGCTCTGAGCCCGAAGACCTGCAGGATATCGACGCCCACCTGCGCGGTGGCATTCCGATTCGCGATGTCGATGCGCTGGGCGAATTCTGGCAAGTACTGCCCACCGTGCGCGACACGCTGTTCGGTTCGGGCGACCGGCTAGGCTATCTTGCGCCTTTGGTAGATGCATCAGGCGTGAAATCCGCCATCCTTGACCATCCCGAATTTGCTACCTTTACCGACAGCGTGACGGCGGTGCTTGACGCATGGCGAAGCGCGCATATTGACCGGCTGCGGAGCATCGCCATCGGCGACAAACCCAAAGACCTGATCGCTGAAATATCCGAGGATCTGCTGGACCGCTTCAAACCGGTGCCGCTGATCGATGGCTATGACGTCTATCAGCACCTGATGACCTATTGGGCCGAGGTGATGCAGGACGACACCTATGTACTGGTGCAGGATGGCTGGGCGGCGGGGCGCGTGATCCGCGAACTCGTGAAGAACGCGGACGGCAAATATTCTGAAACGCCGGACATCAAGATTGGGAAGCGCCAGTTGAAAGCCGAGTTGATCCCGCCCGCGCTGATCGTGGCGCGGTTCTTTGCAGCAGAGCAGGCTGAGGTTGATCGTCTGACCGAGGTGCTTGAGCAGGCCGAGGCCGCCGTGACAGAGCTTCAGGAAACACATGGCGGCGAAGGCGACGCGCTTTTCGGGGTTGAGAAAAAGAACGAGGCGCTGGCGGCTTGGGCGGATGCCTTTGACACGGTCTGGGACCAGCGTGACCCAGCCAGTCTGCGGCAATATCGCAAGTGCATTGAAAATGCCGAGCGGCTGGTCGTTGATATCGACGATCTGACGTATCAGCCGGTCTTTGGACCTTTGAAGAACGCCAAGGGAAAGCTCACCTTGGGCGCGATCAAGGACCAGATCAAGCAGGCGAACACGCACGAGGATCAGGCCACCCTTGAAAGATACCTAGAGCGTGACAAGCTGCTGAAAGCGCAGCGGAAATCGGCCAGGGAAACCCGTGCGGTGGCAGAAACCAGACTGATGCAGCAGATGGAGAACGAGCCGGACAGCGAGGACTTTGCCGACCTTCGGATTATCCGGTCCTATCTGGATGCGCTGGAACTGGCCGCGGCTGCCAAAGCGGAAAAGACAGAGCGGCAGACGGCGCTGGATGCCATGGTCGTGGCACGATATGCCAAGCTGTCCGAGGCGGAGGTGAAGGCGCTGCTGGTCGAGGATAAATGGCTGACGCAGGTGCGCGGCGATGTGCTGGCAGAGGTTGACCTCGTGTCGCAGGCGCTGGCCGGGCGGGTCAAGGTGCTGGCGGAACGCTATGCGACCCCGCTGCCGAAACTGGCTGAGGATTTGGACATGTTGAGCGCCCGGGTGGCGGCGCATCTGAAACGGATGGGGTTTGCGGCGTGACGATGCAGGGCGAGATCAGGCCGGGGTATAAGCAGACCGAGGTGGGGATGATCCCGGAGGACTGGGAGGTTCTACCTTTTGACAGCGTTTTTAGGAAAGTTCCGAGTAAGGCCTACCAAATACAGACGTCAGACTATCGTGAGACGGGGCTATATCCGGTTATTGATCAGGGGCAGAAGCGTATCGTTGGCTACTCTGATCGGGCCGAAAGATTGTTTGAGACGCCTGAAGGCGGAATAATTGTATTTGGCGACCACACCTGCATCGTGAAGCTGGTGCTCCATGACTTTATCGTTGGCGCTGATGGAACTCAAATTCTTGTCCCTAAGCCCGGCCATCTGGCTTTTTTTCATAATTTCGCGCTTGAACATCGTGAGGTGGATGCAACTGGATACAACCGGCATTTCAAATTCCTAAAGCAAAGGCTTTTTCAATCCCCACCACCCCCCGAACAACGCGCCATTGCGGCGGCGTTGTCGGATGCGGATGCGTTGATTGCTGCGTTCGAGGCGATGATCGCCAAGAAGCGCGACCTAAAGCAGGCCGCCATGCAGCAACTGCTCACCGGCAAAACCCGCCTGCCGGGCTTCTCGGGGGAGTGGCAGGTTAAGCGGTTGGGGGAGTTGCTTACCGTTCGTCACGGTCGTAGCCAAAAGGAAGTTGAGGTTGCGGGAGGTCGATATCCCATTCTTGCGACCGGTGGCGAAATTGGCCGAACAAACTCGTTTCTTTACGATAAGCCTTCAGTTCTCATTGGGCGCAAAGGTACCATTGACGACTCGAAGTTTGTCGAAACTCCGTTTTGGACAGTCGACACGCTATTTTATACTGAAATTGCGGCCACGATAGTGCCTAGTTTTATCTACTTTAAGTTCCTGATGATAAATTGGCGCAGGTACAACGAAGCATCTGGTGTCCCGAGTTTGAGTTCGAAAACAATCGAAAACATTGAAGTTTTCCTGCCGCCCACCTTCGCAGAACAAACCGCCATCGCCGAGGTCCTCTCGGATATGGATGCTGATCTTGCGGCGTTGGGGGCGCGGTTGGCCAAGGCGCGGGCGGTCAAGCAGGGGATGATGCAGCAGCTGCTCACAGGAAAGGTGCGGTTGGTATGAATACGGTCGGGCAGATTGAAAAAAAAACCCAAGCCCGGGTGATCAAACTGTTTCAGGACCAGCTTGGCTATGACTACCTTGGCAACTGGATCGACCGCGACAACAACCGCAATATCGAAGAGACCTATCTGCGCCCCTACCTGACGGCCAAGGGTTACGCCCCCGCCCTGATCACCAAGGCCATCGCCCATCTGATCAAGGTGGCCACCGATCAGTCCCGCAGCCTTTATGACATCAACCGCGACGTCTATGACCTGCTGCGCTATGGCGTGAAGGTAAAGGCCGATGTGGGCGAGCAGACCCAGACCGTCTGGCTGATCGACTGGGCGAACCCCGCCGCCAATCATTTCGCCATCGCCGAAGAGGTGGCCGTCAAGGCCGCGACATCTGACGGCAAGAGTTTTGGCAAGCGCCCCGACGTGGTGATCTATGTCAACGGTATCGCGCTGGGCGTGCTGGAGCTGAAACGCTCGACCGTGTCGGTGTCCGAAGGCATCCGCCAGAACCTCGACAATCAGAAACCGATGTTCATCCAGCGGTTCTTTACCACCATGCAGATGATTATGGCGGGCAATGACACCGAAGGGCTGCGCTATGGTGTGATCGAAAGCAAGGAAAAATACTGGCTGTCCTGGCGCGAAGAAAACCCGGACTACCGCGAAGGCATCGACACCCGCGACAAACGCTATTTGCCGGATGCACCGTGTTCTGAGGCGGGCTCGCCATTGGATTGCGCATTGGTGCGGTTGTGCGCCAAGAACCGGTTTCTGGAGATGATCCACAACTTTCTGGTGTTTGACGCCGGGGTGAAAAAGACCTGCCGCCACAACCAGTATTTCGGTGTGCGTGCGGCGCAAGAGCAAATCCGGCGGCGCGAGGGCGGGATCATCTGGCACACCCAAGGCTCGGGCAAGAGCCTGACAATGGTGTGGCTGGCCAAGTGGATACGCGAAAACGTGAAAGACGCCCGCGTGCTGGTGATCACTGACCGCACCGAGCTGGACGAGCAGATCGAGAAGGTTTTCAAGGGCGTCAACGAGGATATCCAACGCAGCAAGAGCGGCGCAGAGCTGATTGCGCAATTGAACGCAGAGTCCCCGTGGTTGCTGTGTTCGCTGATCCACAAGTTTGGCGGCAAGGAAGAGTCTGACGGCGATGTCAGCGGCTACATTGAAGAGGTGCGCCAGGCGCTGCCAAAGGATTTTCGCGCCAAGGGCGATCTTTACGTCTTTGTTGACGAATGTCACCGCTCGCAAAGCGGCGATCTGCACAAGGCGATGAAGGCAATCCTGCCCAATGCGATGTTCATCGGCTTCACCGGCACGCCGCTGCTGAAGGGAGACAAACAGACCAGCCTCGAAGTGTTTGGACCCTATATCCATACCTATAAATTCAACGAGGCGGTGGCCGACGGTGTCGTGCTCGACCTGCGCTATGAGGCGCGGGATATCGATCAGAACATCACGTCGCAGGACAAGATCGACAAGTGGTTCGAGGTCAAGACGAAGGGATTGAACGATCTGGCGAAAGCGCAGCTGAAGGCGCGCTGGGGCACCATGCAGAAGGTGATGTCGAGTCAATCGCGTCTTGAGAAGATCGTCGCAGATATCTTGTTGGATATGGAATTGAAGGACCGTCTGAAAAGCGGGCACGGCAACGCGATGCTGGTGTCGTCAAGCATCTATCAGGCCTGCAAGTTCTACGAGTTGTTCGACAAGACCGATTTGGCAGGCAAATGCGCAATCGTCACGTCTTACAAGCCTACGGTGAGCGACACCAAAGGCGAGGAAAGTGGTGAAGGGCTGACTGAACGGCTTAGGCAATACGACATCTATACCAAGATGCTGGGTGGCCAGGAGGCCGAGGCGTTCGAAAAGCAGGCGAAGAAGAAGTTCGTCGACGAGCCGGGGCAAATGAAGTTACTGATCGTGGTAGACAAGCTTCTGACAGGGTTCGATGCGCCGTCCGCCACATACCTCTACATCGACAAGAAGATGCAGGATCACGGGCTGTTTCAGGCGATCTGCCGGGTCAACCGGTTGGACGGCGACGATAAGGAATACGGTTACATCATCGACTACAAAGACTTGTTCAAAAGTCTTGAGAACTCAATCCAAGATTACACCACCGAGGCCTTCGATGGATATGACAAGGAAGATGTGGCGGGGCTGCTGACGGATCGCCTGAAGATGGCGCGGGAGCGCTTGGACAATGCGCTGGAAGCCGTAAGGGCGCTTTGCGAGCCAGTCGAGGCTCCTCGGGATACACACGCCTATTTGCGGTTCTTTTGTGCCAAGGACACCGCTGACAAAGACGCTTTGAAAGAGAATGAGTCAAAGCGCCTTGCTCTTTATCGGCTGACGGCCGCGCTTTTGCGTGCCTACGCCGATGTTGCGAACGAGATGGCCGAGGCAGGGTATTCCGACGGTGAAACAACGGCGATCAAGGCGGATGTCGACCATTTCGAAAAGGTCCGAAACGAGGTGAAGCTGGCCAGTGGCGACTACATCGATCTCAAAATGTTTGAGCCTGCAATGCGGCACTTGATCGACACCTACATCCGTGCCGAAGAAAGCGTGGCCATTTCAAAGTTCGACGATTTGTCATTGATCCAATTGATCGTCGACAGGGGCGCTGGTGCGGTCGAAGCATTGCCAAGTGGCATCCGAAAGAACAAGGAAGCGGTGGCCGAAACCATTGAAAACAACGTCCGCAAGTTGATAATCGATGAGACGCCGATCAATCCGAAGTACTACGAGAAAATGTCGGAACTCTTGGATGCACTGATTGCCCAACGGAAAACTGAAGCAATCGACTATGAAGCATATCTTGCCAAGATCGTTGAGCTGACGAAGCAGGCAAAGAGCCCCGAAACCACCACGTCATACCCAGCGTCGATCAATTCCGCAGCAAAGCGGGCTTTGTTCGACAACCTTGGTGAAGATGAAGAAATGGCTGTGGCAATTGACGCTGCCATTCGCGCGACCAAGAAAGACGCTTGGCGCGGCAACCGCTTCAAGGAAAAAGAAGTACGCAATGCGATCAAAACACACATCGCCGATCCTGTTTTGGTCGACGTGATTTTTGATCTGGTGCGAAATCAACATGAATATTGAAGAGCATCAAATTACGGTTGGTGGTCTCGAAGTTGATGTCGTCCGCAAGCCAATCAAGAATCTTCATCTGGGTGTGTACCCGCCCGATGGACGCATCCGAGTTGCAGCCCCTCTCGGGGTCAGTGATGAAGCCGTGCGGCTCGCTGTGGTCACGCGGATGGGCTGGATCAAGCGTCAGCAATCCAAGTTTGACACCCAACCGCGGCAGTCAGAGCGCTCCTATGTATCCGGCGAGAGCCATTTCTTCTTCGGCCAGCGCTACCGTCTGAACGTCATCAAGGGCGCACCTGCAGGGCGTGTTTGTGTGAGTGACAGTCGGACGTTGGACCTGCATGTTCGGGCAGGAAGTGAACAGGCAACGAGAGAACGCGTGTTCCTGGATTGGTATCGCCGCGAGTTGCGAACCCGGGCCAAACCCCTGATGGTAACGTGGGCGGAGGTCTTTGGCATCGACCCTCCTAAGTGGGGGATCAAGCGGATGAAGACCAAATGGGGCACCTGCAACATCGAGGCGAAACGCGTTTGGCTTAATTTGGAGTTGGTGAAGAAACCTCCACAGTGCCTTGAATACGTGATCGTGCACGAGCTGGCTCATTTCTTTGAGCGGAACCATTCGGATCGGTTTGTGGCGCTGCTGGATCAGAAATTACCTCGTTGGCGGTCGATACGGGACGAGTTGAACTCCGAGCCTCTTGCACATGAGGAATGGGCAAACCCATAATAGTAACCCGATGATAACTCATCTCCTTTTGCCTCGTGGGTAGTCTATCGACGATTTGCGTCCAGAGATCACGCCCTTCGGGCACTCTCTTCTCTGCCCCTCCCCCTTGGCATGGTTCCTCCCCGCGACCGAACGTATACGGGGGGGCGCAGCGCGGGATTTTGCTAGCGCCTGGCTTCTTCACCGGGGAATCCACTTGGAATCCACCTTTCGGCGCGGCACGGCAAAAGTGACTCATTATCAAAGGCTTGTGGGATTACCGCTTTGGCTTGATGGATTCCTTTGAGGAATCCAGGGAATTCACTTTTTGGAATCCACCGCGCGGGAAGCCAGCACTCGGAAGCCACCCACCGCGAAGCCGTTGAATCCAGTTGTTTTTTGTTTGACAAAGCCGCCCCCCTTGACCTACCTATTGATCATCGAAGAATAGCGCCCGGAGGAAATCCCTCGCGGGCGCTTTCGTTTTTCTCCACATCGCGGATCCCGATGCAGCCTTGGCAGCGCCCATCGGCATGCCCGCCCTTCGCCAGATTGAGACCTTCCCCATGGACCTTGTCTTTGCGCCAAGCGAGATCGAGACGTGGCCGATTGACCGGCTGCGCCCCTATGCCCGCAATGCCAAGATGCACAGCGACGATCAGGTGGCGAAGATCGCCGCCAGCATGGCGAAGTTCGGCTGGACCGTGCCTTGCATGGTGGCCGACGATGGCGAGCTGATCGCGGGACACGGCCGGGTGCTTGCGGCCACGATGCTGGGGCTGACCGATGTACCGGTGATCCGTCTGGGACACCTGGATGAAGCCGAACGCCGGGCCTATCGCATCGCCGACAACAAGCTTACTGAGCTCGGCGACTGGGACGAGGCCATGCTGCACGACGAAATTGCAGGGCTGCTGGCCGAGGATTTCGACCTATCGCTGCTTGGGATCACCGACGCCGATCTGGATGCGCTGCTGCAGGATCCGGATGCGCTGGGCGGCAATGGGCCGGTTGAGGGCGAGGATGACATTCCCGAACCGCCCGCCACGCCGGTGTCGGTTCCGGGCGACCTTTGGCAGCTTGGATCGCACCGGCTGATCTGTGGCGACAGCACATCCGCCGATGTGGTCGCACGGCTATTGGGCGATGTGACCCCACTACTGATGGTAACCGATCCACCCTATGGCGTGGAATACGACCCGTCTTGGCGCAACCAGGCGGGCGCGGCCAAGACCAAACGCACCGGCAAGGTGCTGAACGACGACCGGGCAGACTGGCGCGAGGCTTGGGCGCTGTTCCCCGGCGATGTGGCTTACGTCTGGCACGGAGCCCTGCATGCGGCGACCGTGGCCGAGAGCCTTGTGGCGGCCGGGTTTGCCGTGCGGTCGCAGATCATCTGGGCCAAGGACCGTCTGGTGCTCAGCCGTGGCGACTATCACTGGCAGCATGAACCCTGCTGGTACGCGGTGAAAAAGACCGGCAAGGGTCACTGGGCGGGCGATCGCAAGCAGACGACACTCTGGCACATCTCCGGCAAGGATCAGGATACCGCCACCGTGCACGGCACGCAGAAGCCGGTGGAATGCATGCGCCGTCCGATCCTGAACAATTCCAGCCCGGGTCAGGCGGTCTTCGAGCCGTTCATGGGATCCGGCACAACGCTGATCGCGGCGGAAACCACGGGGCGGGTGTGTTTCGGGATTGAGTTGAACCCGGTCTATGTCGATGTGGCAATCGAGCGGTGGCAGTCCTTCACCGGAGCCGATGCCGTGCTGGAAGGCACCAGCGAGACCTTTGCCGAGCTGAAGGCCAAGAGGCTGGCTGCATGAACGCGCCAATTTTGCCCGGACAGATTGAACACCGGTCAATCGCGTGTCTGAAATCCACCTCAGGCTCTGACGGATGCTGATGACACAATCACGACGCATGTCACTTGTTGAAGCCGTCACGAATGTCATCGTGGGCTATGCCGTGGCCGTCGTGACGCAGATCGTCGTATTTCCATGGTTCGGCCTGCATCCGACCATCGGTGAGAACCTCATGATCGGTGTGATCTTCGTCGGCATCTCACTCCTGCGCAGCTACATCCTGCGCAGGCTGTTTGCGCGCTGGGGATGACGTCGTGCCGATCAGGTGGCGTTCAACCGATGCACCGTGCCGCGCCCCTCGACCTTTTCGGAGGTGACTGGCAGGCCCAGCCTCTTCTTCAGCGCGCCTGAGATCATCCCCCTCGCGCTGTGAGCCTGCCACCCGGTGGCCGCGACAATCTCGGCGATGGTTGCTCCCTCGGGGCGCTGCAGAAGGGTGATAATCTGCGCTTGCTTGGTGCCTGCACGCGGGGTTGGCGGTTTGGGTGTGGCGGGCTGCGTCTTTTGGCTGCGGATCGCGGTCATGGTTTTGACGACCACCGGCTCGACGCCGATGGTTAACAACCCCGCGTCCGTGACCACTAGCGTGGTGCCGTGGCCATCGCCGGTCTCGCGCCAGAGCGGTTCGCGTTTGTGCATGTTTGCGTCGACCTCTTCGAGCCAGCCGCGTTCGATCATCATGCCGACGACCTTCTTGGCGGCGGCACCATGCAGCCTCTTTGGCAGCGGCATCGCGAGGTTGTCCGGGCGCTGGGATGCAGCGCTGAGGATGAGACTTTGCGTATCGGTGAGTTTGGGCATGGGGGCCTCCGGTTGTTATAAGGCGGCGCGCGATGGCGCGCCCTTCTACCGGGGCAAGCCCGCCGCGTTGGCGGGCCGTATCGTGGCGCTGGGTTCCGTTATTCGGCGTATTCGCCCTCGCTGAACGCGCTATCGGTGATGCGTTTCAACTGGCTGGCGTAATACTCTAGGCTTCCGACCATTGCCCAGCCGACCTCGTCGGGAGGACAGTTGAAATGGTCATCGCTAAGGGCCTGCAGGCGCGCGAGCATCTCGTCGATCTCCGCCTTTTTGCCGATGAAGGCGTTCAGGGCAGCTTCGCGGTTGCGCCGCGCCTTCTCTGCACGCAGCTGGTGGCGGGGTGTGGTGGCAGGGTTGAGGCGAGTCATGGTCTGGCTCCGTTGGGTGAGTTGCATCGTTGTCCTGTAAGTACCATCGCTCTCCTGCGGCGATTATCGTAGGTAATTCAGAGCAATATCAGTGCTTTGTGAGGACACTCGGCGGCATTAAATCAGCTGTAGATCGGCCAGCACGGCGCTGGCGGCGGCCAGTTGCGTCGTGGGCAGCTCAACCTTGATGTGCGAGATCACGTCCGACGCCTCGGCCATGATCCCGTCATCGCGCAGTGTGGCTTCGATGGCAGCTGCGACCGCATCGGGGCGGGAGCGGTCGAATTGGTCGGGCAGCGCGTCATAGTCGATGCGGATTGTGGTGATGGCGGTCATGTTTCTGCCCTTCTTCAGCGCTTCGCAGCGGCGGCTTGGCCAGCGGCAAAGGCCTCTTCCAGTGCCGCGCGGATCGACCAGACCGCGACATCGTGAAAGTCGAGGCTGTCGCTTTTGCGGGTCTCCAGCGTCTCGATGCTGTGGAAATGCTTGGTCGCGATTTCCAGCAGCAGGGATTCGCTGGGGGCTTTGACGGGGGTGTTGGTCATGGCGAGGTCTCCGGGGCTGAGTTGCATCGTTTTCGTGCACCCAGAATCGCTCCACGGGCGATTGTAATCAACTGAATAAGACCACTATTTCCGTTTATTCGCAATAAGTTGAGAGGCTTCCCGGTCGCTATGGAAGGTATGTCTGAACGCGCCTATGCCGCCCATTCCGGCCTGTCGCGCGGGGCGATCCAGAAGGCGCGAAAAGCCGGGCGACTGGCGGTTTACGGTGATGGCTCGATCAACGCCGCTGCGTCGGACGTGCGCCGGGCCGACATGACCGATCCTGACCAGCAGCGGCGCAGCACTGGCGGCGATACCGCATTCAGCGGTCCAGCTGACAGCTCGTCCTACCTCAAGGCCCGCACCGCGCTGACCGTCTATCAGGCGCAGGAACGCCAGCTGGCGATCCAGAAGAAAAAGAGCACGCTGGTCGACCGGGCGCGCGCCGGAACGCTGGTGTTTCGCCTGGCGCGGCAGGAACGGGACGTCTGGGTCACCTGGCCCAGCCGGGTGGCGGCGCTGATGGCGGCCGACTTGGCGGCGGAGGTGGAAAAGCAATCCGGCAAACCGGTGCGACCGGGGCGCCCGGTGATCATCGAGGCCGCGATCCTGCAGAGGGTGCTGGAAACCCATGTCAGAGCGCAACTCGACGCCCTCGCCGATCTCCGGGTCAGCCTCGGATAACGGCAACGATACGACCGACAACGATCTGACCGAAGATCAGCTGACGGACGGGCTGGACCTCAGCTTTGACGGGGCTGAGGACATCCTGCGGGCCTGGCGTCGCGGCATGCGACCCGATCCGGACCTGACAGTGTCGGAATGGGCGGACCAACACCGCAAGCTGTCCTCTCGTGCCTCGGCCGAACCGGGCCAGTACCGAACCGCGCGCACGCCTTACTTGCGCGAGATCATGGATGCGTTGTCGCCGCGCCACCCGGCGCAGCGGATCAGCTTCATGAAGGCGGCACAGGTCGGAGCAACCGAGGCTGGCAACAACTGGATCGGGTTTGTGATCCACCACGCGCCGGGGCCGATGCTGGCGGTGCTGCCGACGGTGGAGATGGCCAAGCGGTCGTCGCGCGGGCGGCTGGACCCGTTGATCGCGGAAAGCCCGGCACTTCGGGAACGGGTGAACCTGGCGCGGTCGCGCGATGCGGGCAACTCGATGCTGTCCAAGGAATTTCCCGGCGGCATTCTGGTGCTGACCGGGGCGAACTCGGCCACCGGGCTGCGCTCGATGCCGGCACGCTACATCTTTCTCGATGAGGTCGACGCCTATCCGGCTTCCGCCGACGAGGAAGGCGATCCGGTCACGCTGGCCGAAGCGCGCACGACCACCTTCTCGCACCGTCGCAAGGTGTTCATGGTCTCCACGCCGACCATTCGGGGGCTGAGCCGGATCGAGCGGGAGTTCGAGGCGTCAGACCAGCGCCGGTACTTTGTGCCCTGTCCGCATTGCGGGGTGATGCAGTGGCTGCAGTTTGAAAGGCTGCGCTGGGACAAGGACCGCCCTGACACCGCAGCCTATGTCTGCGAGGGGTGCGAGAAGACCATCGCTGAGCATCACAAGACGCAGATGCTGGAGCGCGGCGAATGGCGGGCAACGACCGTATCAGCCGATCCGCACTCCATCGGCTTTCACCTCTCGGCGCTCTATTCGCCACTGGGATGGAAAAGCTGGGCGCAGATCGCGCGGGACTGGCTGGCGGCGCAGGGCTCGGAAGAGATGCTGCGCGCGGCGCGCAACACGCTGCTCGGCGAAACTTGGGTTGAGTCCGGCGACGCGCCGGAATGGCAGCGGCTGGCGGAACGCCGCGAAGCCTTCGGGGCGCAGATCCCCGAGGGTGGTCTGTTCCTGACCGCTGGCGTCGATGTGCAGAAGGACCGGATCGAGGTCGATGTCTGGGCCTGGGGTCGCGGGCTGGAGTCCTGGCTCATCGATCACATCGTCATTCCGGGCGGTCCTGACGATCCGCACTGCTGGGACAAGCTGACCGCCTTACTGGGCCGCACATGGACCCATGCCAACGGCGCGGTGATGGTGATCGCCAAGCTGGCGATCGACACCGGCTATGAAGCGGCCGCGGTTTACGCATGGGCGCGGGCGCAAGGCTTCGAGCAGGTCTCGCCCATCAAGGGGCTGGAAGGCTTCAACCGCGCGGCACCGGTATCGGGCCCGACCTTTGTCGACGCCAGCATCGGCGGCAAGAGGTTGCGCCGCGGCGCGCGGTTGTGGTCAATCGCCACCGCCACCTTCAAGACCGAGACCTATCGCTTCCTGCGCTTGGAGCGGCCTTCGGATGAAGACCGCGCGCTGGGCGTCTGTGACGCGCCGGGCACTGTGCATCTGCCCGACTGGATCGACACCGAATGGCTGAAGCAACTGGTGGCAGAGCAGCTGGTCACGGTGCGCAACAAGCGCGGCTATGCCCACCCCGAATGGCAGAAAATGCGGGAACGCAACGAGGCATTGGACTGCCGGGTCTATGCAAGGGCGGCCGCGTGGATCCTTGGAGCGGATCGCTGGGACGAGGCCACATGGCGGCGGCTTGAAGAACAGGCCGGGGTGGAAACGCGACCCCCTGTCGCCCCGGCTGCCGTGGACAGTGAGGCCGCGGAGCCAACAACGCCAGCTGCGCCGACGGCCGGAACACCGACCACCCCGCGCCGCAAGCGCCGGGTCTACACACCGAACTTCATGAGGGACTGAGATGGATCTGGAACGAATGCGCGCCCTGCTGGCCGCACTGCAGGAAGCACGCTACGCGGGCGTCCGCTCGGTCAGCTATGACGGAAAGACCATCACCTACGGTTCGGATGCGGAACTGACGACTGCCATCAGTGATCTGGAAACCCGGATTGCCACGGCAACCTCCGGCGCACCGCGTCGTCGCCGCTGGGGCACAGTTGCCTCCAAGGGGCTATGATCCATGGCCTTTGAAGCCTTCCGTCAACGGATCGGCAGCATCATCGGCGGGTTTGACGCGGCGCAGGCCCATCGGCGGCTGCGGGGCTTCCGCGCCTCCCGCGCGCATGTGAATACGCTGATCGCCGCATCGGGCGACACCATCACGGCCCGTGCGCGCTGGCTGGTGCGCAACAATGGCTATGCGGCCAACGCAGTGGAATCCTTTGCCAGCAATGTCGTCGGCGATGGCATCAAGCCGTCCAGTTCCATCACGGATGCGGCAAAGAAAGAAGAGTTGCAGGCACTCTGGCTGGCCTGGACCGATGATGCGGACGCCGAAGGGCTGACGGATTTCTACGGGCTGCAGCGGCGCGCCGCGCGCGAGGTCTATCTCGCGGGCGAGGTCTTCATCCGCATCCGGCCGCGCCGGGCCGAGGACGGTCTGACCGTGCCGCTGCAATTGCAGATGCTGCCCGCCGAGATGCTGCCGCTCGACATGAAC
The DNA here is from genome assembly GCA_030540655.1 of Rhodobacterales bacterium. Taxonomy (GTDB): domain Bacteria; phylum Pseudomonadota; class Alphaproteobacteria; order Rhodobacterales; family Rhodobacteraceae; genus Roseovarius. The sequence continues at coordinate 5,913 of JAUNVT010000051.1, read as the reverse complement.
CGCGAACTCCCCGGTGCCGGGTTGATCCGGCAGGGCATCGAGTTCGACGGCATCGGTCGACGCGTGGCCTATCACTTCCTGCGCCGCCATCCCGGTGACATGACCGACCCGGGGCTTGCGGGTGAGACGACACGGGTGCCCGCCTCAGAGGTGATCCATGTCCTCGACCCGGTCGAGGCCGGTCAGCTGCGCGGCGTGTCACGATTTTCCGCTGCGATCGTCAAGCTGTTCACGCTGGACCTCTACGATGACGCCGAACTGGAACGAAAGAAGATCGCGGCGATGTTCGCGATGTTCATCACCTCGCCCGCCCCGGAAACCCCGCTGGAACCGACCGAGGACGATCTGGAGGTCGAGCCCGGCCAGGTGGTGCGCCTTGATCCCGGTGAGGACGTGTCCACCCCAGCGACGCCGGATTCCGGTGGCACCTACGAGCCGTTCCAGTACCGCACCTTGCTGCAAATCGCGGCGGCGCTGGGCATCCCCTATGGCTATCTGACCGGCGACACCGCGAAGGGCAACTTTTCCAACACCCGAATATCGCTGGTGGACTTTCGGCGCCGCATCTCGGCCTTCCAGCACAGTGTGATGGTCTATCAGATGGGCCGCGCGGTCTGGACCCGCTGGATGGATGTGGCCGTTCTGTCGGGAGCCATCGATCTGTCCGGTTATGGCGGCCAGCGCCGCCAGTACCAAGCCTGCGCCTGGCTGCCGACCAAATGGGACTGGATCGATCCCATGAAGGACGCCTCGGCCGAGATCCTGCAGATCGAAGCCGGGCTGAAATCCCGCACGCAAGCGATCTCCGAGCGCGGCTATGACGCCGAACAGGTCGACCGCGAGATTGCCGCCGAGCGTAAACGCGAATTGGCGCTGGGCCTCGACTTCCGCCGTCCGGGATCCCCGGCGCAGGGGCCGGGAACTGCGGGCGGCAGTGAAGACAAGCAGGATGGCGCGGAAGGCGACGGTGCGCCGGAAGACACTGAAGACGAGTCCAACCCCAAGGATGACCCATGATGCACCACGCCCAGATCGCCCAGCGGGCCTTCAACACGCCGCTGATGGTGGACCCTGTCAAGGCACTGGCCTTCTTGTCAGGGCTGGGTCCGCGCATCACCGCGCAGGACATCACCGCTCAGGGCCTGGAGGCGGATGCTGCTGATCAGGCGGTCGCCGCCTTGCCCGCCCGCGTTTCGCTGTTTGGCAATGATCTCGCCCAGCGCCATCAGCGCAATGAAAGCCAGCCCTACGCGGTGGTCGACGGCATCGCGGTGATCGAAATCACGGGAACGCTGGTGCATCGCGGGGCGTGGATCGGGCAATCCTCGGGCCTGACCTCCTATGAGGGCATTGCGGCACAGCTGGAGGCGGCGCTGGGCGACCCTGCCGTGCGCGGCATCGCGCTGGACATCGACAGCTTCGGCGGTGAGGTCGCCGGGGCTTTTGATCTGGCCGACCGCATCCGGGTCGCACGAGCACAAAAGTCGGTGCATGCCTTCGTGGCGGAACATGCCCTTTCCGCAGGCTACGTCCTCGCCAGCCAGGCCGACCGGATCATCCTGCCGCGCACCGGGGCCGTCGGCAGCATCGGCGTCGTGGCCCTGCACACCGACATGAGCGGCGCGCTGGACCAGAAGGGTATCGCCGTGACGCTGATCCATGCCGGGGTCCACAAGATCGACGCCAATCCTTACCAGCCGCTACCCGAGGCCGTAGGCGACGAGATGCAGCGCGAGCTGGAAGTCGTGCGTTTCCTTTTTGCCGAAACAGTCGCCGCCGGTCGCGGGGATCGTCTCAGCCATGCCGCGGCGCTGGCAACAGAGGCTGCCGTGTTCCGCGGCGCTGACGCCATTGCCGCCGGTCTGGCCGATGAGCTGGCCGATCCCGTCACCGCCTTCCGTGCCTTCGCCGCCGCTCCAGGCGGCATCAATCCCACCAGCAGAAAGGGTCCACAGATGACCACCCACTCCACCGACACCCCGAATTCGGATCAGATTGCCACCCCGCCGTCGCCTCAGCCCGCAACGACGACTGCCGAGACTGCACCCGAACCGCCCGTTGAAGGAGCCGCACCCACGCCCGACACATCCACCATGAGCGCCGACGCCATCCGCGCCGAGGCGGCCGAAGTGGCGCAGGTTTGCGCGCAGGCCGCACGGTTGGGTGTGGACATCGACGCCGCCGACGCCGTCGCGCGCGGGCTGAAGCCCGAAGCCCTGCGCGCCCGCGTGCTGGCCGATCTTGCCTCGCGCGGCGATGCGGCGGGCATCATTGCCACTGCCCCGGCAGCCGCTGCCGCCAAAGACAGCCCGATCATCGCCGCCGCAAAGAAGGCCGCCACAGCCTCGCGCTGATTGCAGCCCCACTCGCCAAGCCCCCAAAACATGGAGACTGACCAATGCCCGTCCTGACGGAACCGCCCAGCATGGGCGATGTCCTCAAATATGAGGTCAACCCGAACTACACTCGCGAAGTGGTCACGCTGCTGCAAGGCATGCCCTATCCGGTCGGCTCGGTGCTCGGCCAGATCACCGCCAGCGGCAAGTACAAGCTGGCGACCAGTGGCGGCAGCGATGGTGCGCAGACCGCCAGCGCCGTCTTGCTCTACGCCGTCGACGCCACGCTGGCCGATGCCACCGGCATCGTGGTCGCCCGCGGCCCCTCAATCGTATCGCGCGCGGGCCTCGCCTACGACGGCACCGTCGATGACAGCGCCAAGATCACCACCAAGATCGGCCAGCTGGCTGCCGTCGGCATCATTGCCCGCGACGGCGTCTGACACCACATCCCCTTCATCCCCGGAGCACCTCATGACCCTTGTCCGCAATCCCTTCGACGCTGGCGGCTATTCGCTGGCCGAGATGACGCAGGCCATCAACATCCTGCCCAATCTCTACACCCGCCTTGGCCAGATCGGTCTCTTTCGCTTCGAGGGCGTCAGCCAGCGGTCGGTGATCATCGAGCAATATGAGGGCGTGCTGAACCTGCTGCCCTCCGTCCCCCTCGGCGGCCCCGCAACGGTCGGCACCCGCGAAGGTCGTGCCATGCGCAGTTTCGCCCTGCCGTGGATCCCGCATGACGATGTCATCCTACCGGGCGATATTCAGGGAAGCCCGGCGCTGGGCGTCTATGATGCGGCCGATCCACTGGTTGAGGTGATGAACCGCAAGCTGCAGCTGATGCGCCGCAAGCATGTCCAGACCCGCGAATACATGGAGATGAACGCGCTGCGTGGCATCGTGAAAGACGGCGCAGGCACCACGCTCTACAACTACTTCACCGAGTTTGGTCTGGCGCAAATCTCGGTGGACTTCCTGCTCGGCACCGCGGGCACCAATGTGCAGGGCAAGGTCCGCGAGGTGTTGCGCGCGGTGGAAGACAACCTGCTGGGCGAGTCGATGTCATCGGTCCACGCCCTTGTGAGCCGTGAGTTCTTCGACAAGCTGATCTCGCACCCCAAGACCGAAGAGGCCTACAAGTTCTACGCGGCCACCGGGGCCCAGCCGCTGCGGGAGGATATGCGCCGCAACTTCCCCTTCGCAGGCATCGTGTTTGAGGAGTATTCGGGCACCGTCACGCTTTCGACCAACGCCAGCGAACGGCTGGTCCCGGCGAGCGAAGGCATCGCGTTCCCGCTTGGCACGATGGACACCTTCACCACCTATGGCGGCCCAGCCAACCTGCTGGAGGCGGCCAACACCATAGGCCTGCCGCTCTACGCCCGCCAGCATCTCGACGAAAAAGGTCGCTGGATCGATCTGATGACAGAGGCCTCAATCCTGCCGGTCAACAAGCGGCCGCGCATTGCGATTCGCCTGCACACCTCGAACTGACCGGCGCGTCATGAATGTCTTTGCCGCCGCTATGGACCGGATTTTCGCCAACCCGTCCATGGCCGTGGCCGCGCTCTGGATGTCGGCTACCACGTCCGAGGAAAGAACTATCCGGGTGATCCACCGCGCACCGGATCGTATCACAGAGTTCGGCGCGGCGCGGCTCATGAGTGACACGATGCTGCTGGATGTACGCGTCGCCGACCTGGCCGATCCGCGCCCGGGCGATCTGATCGTGATCGGCACCGACAGTTTCACCATTCAGGGAGAGCCCGCGCGAGACAGCGACCGCCTGATCTGGACGCTGGACCTGAGGCCAACATGAAGCTGAAGATTGACATTGATCCGGACATTGTCGCCATGATGACAGCGGAGGTTGCGGCAGGCGAACGCGCTGTGTCTGCTGCCATGCGCGAGGCCGGAACCGCGCTGAAATCCGACTGGCGGGGACAAATCACCGGCGCAGGGCTTGGTCGGCGGCTTGCGAACTCAATCCGCAGCCAAAACTTTCCGAGGTCGGGCGAAAGTCTCGAGGCCGCCGCGCTGGTCTGGTCCAAAGCCCCGGTCATCGTCGGCGCGCACGACACCGGCCCGCTGATCCGCTCAAAGGACGGGTTCTGGTTGGCGATACCGCTGCCTGCTGCAGGAAAATCCACGCGCGGCGGCCGGATCACCCCCGGTGAATGGGAACGGCAGCGCGGGTTGCGACTGCGGTTTGTCTATCGCCGGACGGGTCCGAGCCTGTTGGTGGCCGAGGGGCGGTTGAACACCAAAGGTCGCGCGGTGGCGTCCAGATCAAAGACCGGGCGCGGAAACGTGACGGCGCCGATCTTTCTCTTGGTGCCGCAGGTGAAGCTGCCGAAGCGGCTGGACCTCAACCGAGACGCAGAGCGGGCGCTCGATAGCGTCCCGGGACTGATCGTGGCGAGATGGGTGGAAGTTCACATATTGAACTAACGGCGATTGAGACCCGTGCGCAAAATCGATCAGAGGTTACTCCCCGCACATTGTCTCGCTCGTGAGATGGCCCGAACTTGCCCATTCTAAACCTTCTACTTGGGCTTCATGACCGAACAACTTCAGGCCAGCGAATGAAACAGACCAGTTGTAATACCCTCGCCCCCGGCAAAGCGCTCCATAGATATTACCATCCTCAGGTCGGTCCGGCGGGACGAACTCCACTTTTCCGAAGTACCAAGCATCCCAAGATTTATCGTAAATCTCACAAGTCTCGGGTGCCCGAGCTTGGCACTGGGCTTCGACACAAATACGAACCCACTCCGCGTCCTGCCCAAAGATGTTTCTTGTCAGTACTTTCCGACTGCAGGCGCTAGAAAACTCAACAGGCTGGTCCGGATGCCCGTTCGGATACACGCTCTGAAATGCAATTCGAGACATATCAGAAAACACGCCACGGCTGCGTGCAATGTCTCCCGATAGCGCGACATGTGCGGTTCGCCCCTGAACGTAGTACTCGATTGCCCAAGTATCGCTGGCTGACAGTTCGGCCACTGCGCCATCTATTTCCTGCGCGACAGCCTGTAAAAAACCCTCGTAGTCTCCCGAACGCTCTGCCATATCGGCCACATTGAGGATGTGTAATTCCTGACCGTCGAAATACAGGGCCGGTTCTTCCGGCGACTTCATTTGGGAAACGAATTCTGGATTTTCAGACAATGGCCCAAGGATTTTTGCGTCGGCTTCTACGCCTATTGCACGCAGGTTCGAAATCGAAATGGAGATTTTCTCGTCGACGACGTCAAAGTCTTCTTGGGCCTCAGCTGGACTTCGATAAAACAGCAAGAGAAGGAGCAAGAGTACGACCAAGAATACTAGGATGGTTATTGGCCAGCGCTTCTTTTTCTCAGACCCGTTTTCTTTATCTGCCATTTCTAAGCTGCCTCCGAGAAAGAGAGTGGTTTGATTTCCTATCAGCAAGGGAAACTTACGAACTTATGCGCTATCGGTCCTAGAAGATAACTTATCATATTCATGAGCTTTGAGTCGAGACATATGCCCACCCCCCGCGAAACCATCCTCACCGCGCTGCACGCGCGGCTTTCGGCGCTTCCTGCAACCG
>JAUNVT010000272.1 GCA_030540655.1 Rhodobacterales bacterium | reverse complement strand
GTCACCGCCGAGAAACCAAAGAGGCTTTCCCTGCCTTGCACCACGCAGCATGCCCATGCATTTGTTTACAAACGGTCGTTTAGTTGCGACATCGGAAACTGCAAACGGCTGTTCTTCATGCCCCTGATCGGTTATGCCCGCGTCTCCACCGACGATCAGACCCCTCTGCCCCAGTCGCAGGCGCTGAAAGCCGCAGGCTGCGCCGAGATCCACGAGGAACACGGCTCGGGCGGCAATCGGGCCCGGCCCGTGCTGGCGCGCATTCTGGAACGCATCGGACGGGGTGATACGCTGGTTGTCGTCCGCATCGACCGTCTGGCGCGGTCGCTGTCGCACCTGCTGGAGGTGATCGAACGGCTTGAGGCCAGGGGCGCCTACTTCCGCTCGCTGCTGGACCCGATCGACACGGCGTCCCCCCAGGGCAAGTTCACGCTGCAGGTTCTGGGCGCGGCGGCCGAGTTCGAACGCGCGCTGATCCGCGAACGCACCAAAGCGGGACTGGCCAGTGCGCGCAGCAAAGGACGTGTAGGAGGAAACCCGGGGCTGCGCGCCAGGGATTCCGCAGCCCTGCGCAAGGTGCAGCTGGCGCGCCAGGACGGCTACATGGAGCGCCTGAACGAGACCGCGCAGGAGTGGGTGCCGCATGTCCGCCGCCTTCGGCCCGGTATGGCCTGGGAAGACGTGCTGCGGATCATCAACGCTCCACTCCCGGAGGCGCGGCGCTGGACCCAAGGCCGCCTGCTGCGGGCCGTGAAGGCCTATGTCCGCGACGGCTTCCTGCCCGAACCAGTGCTTGGCCGTGCCGGGCGGCGCGATGCCAACGACCGCCTGCCTGCCATCGTGGCCGCCATCAAGGGCGCAGACCCCGACATCACGCTGCAGGCGATCTGCGATCGGCTGGAAGCCATGCGCGAACGCACGCCGCGTGGGCGAACGCGCTGGCAGCCGTCATCCGTCAGGATGCTGCTGGAGCGGGCCGGGAATCTGGGCTTGCTGATTTGAACGAAAAAACCTGGCGCATCTCCCGGGTCGTTGAGTGATTGCAGGGTATTCAACGCTGCCATATGGGTCAGACGAAAGGATTTACGATCCGGAGTTGGTCCTCCACCAGAAGGCCGTTGTGCATGTCTTCGGTCCAGAGCGTGGTGCAGCCGGCAATGAGGCCCGCCGCAACGATCATCGCATCGTAGACTGAGAAGCGGTAGCGTTCAGCGAGAGCCCGTCCGATCTCGTGCGTCTGCAGTGTCAGAGGTATTGCCAAGTTGATGACCAGATTTGATCAATCTATGTCAGCCTCATGAACATTCCGACCCAAATGCCGCGCCTGAAAGGTTTCCGCTATCCCCGAGAGATCATCGCCTACGCGGTTTGGGCGTACCACCGCTTCGCACTGAGCACGGCGGATGTTGAAGACCTGTTGGCGGAGCGGGGCGTAGTTGTCAGCCGGGAAGCGATCAGGCTGTGAGTTAATCGCTTTGGACGACATTTCGCAGATTGCATCCGTCGAGATCGCCCACGGCCGAATGACAAGTGGCATCTCGATGAGGTCGTGATCTCGATCCGCGGCAGGAAGCATTGGCTGTGGCGGGCGATCGACGCCAATGGCGACGTTCTCGATATTCTCATACAAACACACCGGTACGCAAAGGCCGCAAGGCGGTTCTTGCAAAGGTTGGTCGTCCGGTTCGGCGCGCCGAGGGTCGTGATCACCGACAAATTGCGCAGCTACATCAAGCCCGTTAGCAAACTGGCATCGAAGGCCGATCACCGCGCCCATAAAGGTTTGAACAACGCGATCGAAGTGTCCTACAGGCCGACCCGCAAACGTGAGAAGGTATTTGGCCGGTTCAAGTGGATCCGGCAGGCCCAGAAATTTCTGTCTGCGCATGACCAGGTCAACCTGATCTTCCGCCTTCTCCGCCATCAACTCTCCGCAACGTCATACTGCTACGCCCGCACCGCTGCTTTCAACCTTTGGAACGATTACACCGCTGAAATGGCCGCCTGACCGCCCACTAAAGGGAACGTGACAAATGGGACGGAACAACTTGGCAATACCTCACAACGACTTCGTCCAGATGCCAGACATCGCCAGGGCGCGGCTGCCGTCGCCGTAGAACGTGGGCGATGAGGGGGCCGAACTTGACGCTCCAGCGCCAGATCGTCATACGAAACGTCCACGCCACGTTCCAGCATCAACTCCTCGACCTCGCGCAGGCTCAAGTTGAACCGGACGTAGAGCCAGACAACATGAGCGATGATCTGGGGCGGAAACCGGGGGCGTTTGTAGCTGATCTTTTGTGTCTGCATCGATACCGACTACGACCAGATCAATGAACCAGCGACCTCACGCCCGGTAACGTGACAACACCCTCTCGTCGTCTCCATTGAGAAACTCACCTCCTGCCATTCAACAGGGACTGGATCGCAAATCAGAAGATTCAGCATAAGGTGCCCGCCAAACACCGCTTACGAAATACCAGACCATGATCCAGGCCGGCAAGCCCGCTAAAGTCGCTCTGACAGCCCTCATGCGAAAGCTGATCGAAATGGCCAACGCACTCGTCCGAGAAACGGGCGAATGTTGGTGATGCCCTGAGGGGCGGCATATCATGGCGGT
>JAUNVT010000271.1 GCA_030540655.1 Rhodobacterales bacterium | reverse complement strand
AGGCCGGAAGAGACGGACGTGAAAGGCGCCGCGCCGTGACAGAGGTGGTCGCAGGATTTCGGACCAGTTGCTAAGCTTTGGCGACTGACGAAGGAACGACCCGATGACGAAGCGGAAACGCTATTCGGCTGATTTCAAGGCCAAGGTTGCCCTTGAAGCCATCCGTGAAGAACTGACGACGGCCGAACTGGCCAAGAAGTACGGCATCCACCCGACCATGATCATAAATAGGGTGGATACACGAGAAGAATTTTGCCAGCGCAGGAAACTCTTCTATACGAGCCAGTCGATCATCAACGTTGCCAATCCAAGAAAGACGACAAAGCCGATGATGCCCTGAAAAGCAGTTTCGAACGGACCTGCTGTGGTTGCCGGGTCAAACCCGAACCTCTTCGAGACAACCGGTATGACCGTGCCCATAAGACCCGCGGTCAGCATAGAGAATGCCAGTGCGACTCCGATCACCACCGCCAGCATGACATGATGTGACCACACGATCGCGATGCCTCCAAGCAGAAATCCGCATATGATTGCCATCAGAAGGGATGTGATCGCTTCCTTTTTCAACGCCGCGAACCGGTTCTCATTTTTCAGATTGCCGGTGTCCAGTGCGCGAACGGTGATGGCGGCAGCCTGCAAGCCGACATTGCCTGAAACTGCCGAAATCACCGGCATGAATCCGGCATGAATGATGCAAACAAAATCACCCGCTCCAGAACATCGTTGAAATGTGCAATGACCAAGCCTATGCCCAGTTCCAGGATCATCGTGCAGATCAGCCACGGAACCCTGGTTCTTGCGGCTTGCGCCGGTGTCATACGCTCCATTGCCTCGGCATCGCCGCCGACCGACTGTGCATAGAGGCGGCGAAGCCGGGCCACGACGACACCGATCGCGTCATCGGCAGGAATGACACCCAAGAGGCAGTTCCGATCGTCAACAATCGGCAGTGCCAGCAGCTTGGAACGGGACGGAAGATGGGCCGCCTCGTCGTCCTCCGCACCCGGGTGCAGAGTGATCAGATCGGTCGCCATGACCTCACCGACCAGTTGATCGGGGGCGCACATCACCAGATCCCGCAGTGAAATTGCTCCGGGCAGGCGCTCCCGCTTGCCATTGGATGATCCAATATTTTCAACGCATACAGGTTGCTGGGCAAATCATGCGATGGATCGGTCTTGCGCGCCCGTTTGATCCGCCTCGGACACGGACATTTCGCGGCGCAGGCGGACAAAATCGTCAGTCATCAAGTGACCGGCCCGCCCCCCGGAAAATCCGCTCGGTTGAGAACATCGGTCGCGAACGCCTCCGGCGCCGCCCTGTCTGACAATAACTTGCGCAACAGAGCAGAAAAATCCCGGACGTTAGCCGTCCCCCCTGCCCGTATTGCTCCGAGGGGCTGGCGACCGGGTATGCACTCTCGTTGCGAAAATGTGAAGTTCAACTATACTTTACTGACGAGGATTCGAATAGGAGCCGAGTGATGAATCATATTTTTGGGGCTGGTGTCGTGTCTGCCATTCTGGGCCTGACGGCATCTGGCGTGCAGGCGACGACTGTCACGAGCTTTGAGGCTTTCGCCGTTTTTGGCGACAGCCTGTCGGATGACGGAAATTTATACGCCACGCCGGCCGGCCCGCTCATCGTGTCTGATCCGCCGTATTTCGAGGGACGGCGATCCAACGGACCGGTCTGGCCGGAATACGTGGCGGCGCGCTTTGAGAGCAAGGGCCTGCCTACCGCCAACTACGCATACGGATTCGCCAACGCCGTGCGGAACGACGACATCCCGCTCGGTCTTCCCTACCAGGTTCCGGACCTGCCAGACCAGGTCGGTTTCTTCGCGCGCGATGCAGAGCGTTTCGCCGACAAGAATACCGCCGCCGTGATCTGGGCGGGGAGCAATGACATTCTCACCTATGCCGGCCGGACGGACATCGACGCCTTGGGCCGAGCGTCTGCGGCTTCTGTCGCCGAAAGCGCGCGTGCTCTTGGCGGACTCGGCGTTGATCACGTATCAATTCTCAACCTTCCGGACTTCAGTCAGACGCCGCGCTACGAGCTTGCGCTGACCGGTCTTGCGGATGAGGTCGCTGCGGGTGCTGCCGCGTTCAACTCGGCGCTGTCCGGTCTGCTCCCGGGGCTGCAGGCCGGCGGGCTCGACGTCCAGCAGATCGACATCAGCGCCTTCTTCGCGGATATGATCGCCACTCCCGAGAAGTACGGCGTCTCGAATTCCACCGAGCCGTGCTTCTTTGCGGCCGACATCTTAACGGGACCGTACTGCACGGATCCGGACGAGCGCGCCTTCTACGATGACATCCATCCCAACAGCGTCATCCATGCCCAGGTCGGACAAATCGTGGGGGCGCAGATCGCACCGGTGCCGGTTCCTATACCGCTGGCGCTTCTGGCATTCGGCGTGGCAGCTCTTTTTGGCATAAGACTGAGCGGCCTCCGGGCGGGCAAGGGCGGGGCCGTGAGTAAGGTGCCGCATCTGGTCTGTTAACGGTTAACGTCGTTACTCTGAAATTGTAAGACTTGCGCTTTGTTCTGAAGCGAAAGTCCGAAGTGGCCGACTGACAGCAACTCCTGACCGCAGAATGCCGGGCCGCGTCGCGCCCACATTA
>JAUNVT010000050.1 GCA_030540655.1 Rhodobacterales bacterium | reverse complement strand
AACCGCAATTGGAGCTTAAGTCAATGATTTTATGGTAGGCCCGGCAGGACTTGAACCCGCAACCAAAGCGTTATGAGCGCTCTGCTCTAACCAGTTGAGCTACAGGCCCGCCATCCTTCGCGTGGTACCCAGTGCGCGCGCCCGCGTCAAGGCTTTGCGATTGCGATTGGCCCGATGATGCGCTACCCCGCGCGTGATCCGCCTGCAATGGACCAAGGAGAGCCCAGAATGAAAGATCCTCAAAAGGGCATCAGCTATGCCGATGCAGGCGTCGATATCGACGCAGGTAATACGCTGGTGGACAGGATCAAACCTGCGGCAAAGCGCACTGAACGCCCCGGCGTGATGGCGGGCCTGGGTGGATTTGGCGCTCTTTTTGATCTGAAGGCGGCGGGATATCTCGATCCTGTCCTCGTTGCTGCGACGGACGGTGTCGGCACCAAGCTGCGCATTGCAATCGACACGGGTCTTGTGGACGGCGTCGGGATCGATCTGGTGGCGATGTGTGTCAACGATCTGGTGTGCCAAGGGGCGGAACCGCTGTTTTTCCTTGATTATTTTGCGACCGGGAAGCTGGAAACTGAGCGGGCAGCGCGCATCATCGAGGGAATAGCGGTGGGTTGTAAGCGTTCCGGCGCTGCGCTGATCGGGGGCGAAACCGCCGAAATGCCGGGGATGTATCCGGCGGGGGATTTCGATCTGGCGGGCTTTGCCGTCGGGGCGATGGAGCGGGGCCGGGCGCTCCCTGATGGCGTGGCCGAGGGCGATGTTCTGCTGGGCCTTGCCAGTGACGGCGTGCATTCCAACGGCTATTCGCTCGTGCGCAAGCTGGTCGAGGTTTCCGGCCTGGGCTGGGACGCGGACTGTCCTTGGGCGGATGCCACATTGGGTGCGGCGCTGCTGATGCCGACCCGGCTTTACGTCAAATCCGCGCTCTCTGCCGTCCGGCTTGGCGGTGTGCATGCGCTGGCCCATATTACCGGCGGCGGGCTGACCGAGAATTTGCCCCGCGTTCTGCCCCAAGGTCTTGGCGCAGATATTGATCTGAGCGCGTGGCCGCTGCCCGGTGTCTTTGGCTGGTTACGCCAAACAGGTGATATGGAAGAGGCAGAACTCCTGAAGACGTTCAACTGCGGTATTGGCATGATCGCAGTGGTGGGCGCAGCCGAGGCTGGTGCGCTGACCGAACTCTTTGAGCAGCAGGGGGAGACCGTATTCCATATCGGACGGGTGACCGAGGGTGCAGGTATTCGTTATACGGGAGCGCTCGCGTGACCAAAAGGGTCGCTATCCTGTTGTCAGGAGGCGGCTCGAACATGGTGGCTCTGGTGGACAGCATGACGGGCGATCATCCGGCACGTCCTGCGCTGGTCCTGTCAAACCGGGCGGATGCGGGCGGATTGCAAAAAGCCTCCGCACGCGGCATTCCGACCGAAGTGGTGGATCATCGCCCTTTCGGGACTGATCGGCCGGCCTTTGAGGATGCCCTGCACGCACGCATCATGCAGCACGCGCCTGATATCATATGTCTGGCCGGTTTCCTGCGGGTGTTCACCGAAGGGTTCGTCGCGCGGTGGCATGGGCGGATGATCAACATCCACCCATCGCTTTTGCCAAAATATCGTGGGCTGGAGACGCATGCACGCGCTTTGGCGGCAGGTGAGGCTGAGGCGGGATGCACCGTCCATGAAGTGACAGCCGCGCTGGATGATGGCCCCATTCTGGGTCAGGCACGCGTCGCCGTCGCCGCAGATGATACGGCCGCATCGCTGGCGGCCCGCGTGCTGAGTATGGAACATGAGCTTTATCCCGCCGTTCTGCGTCGCTTTGCCGCCGGAGATCGGAGCCCGATCTGGCTGCCGTGAGCGGCGGCAATATCGTTTCAATTCCCGCTACTTTGATTTATAGCGACGCAGGCAAAACCATCGAAAGAAGCCCCTCCCTTGATTCAGACCATCAGCACGACAGACGCCCTGACCGAATATTGCAAACGCGCTGCGGCGCATCCATACGTCACCGTCGACACAGAATTCCTGCGCGAGAGAACGTATTATTCGAACCTCTGTCTGGTGCAATTGGCCTATCCGGGCGACGGTGATGACGCGGCGGTGCTGGTGGATCCGCTCGCGGCTGGTCTGTCGCTGGAGCCTCTTTATGCACTGTTCCGCGACAAATCCGTGGTCAAGGTATTTCACGCGGCCCGGCAGGATCTGGAAATATTCTATGTTGATGCCGGCCTGATCCCCACACCGCTGTTTGACACGCAAGTGGCTGCAATGGTGTGCGGCTTTGGCGAGCAGGCGGGGTACGAGACGCTGGTCAAGCGCATCGCCAAGGCGCAGGTGGATAAATCCTCCCGCTTTACCGATTGGTCGCGTCGGCCGCTCAGTGATGCGCAAAAAGCCTATGCGCTGGCAGATGTTACACATCTGCGAAAGGTGTACGAGTATCTGGCCAAGGAGCTAAAGAAAACAGGGCGCGATAAATGGGTGGCAGAGGAAATGGCAGTGCTCACCAATCCTGAAACCTATGTCACTCATCCGCAGGACGCGTGGCAGCGGATCAAGACGCGCAACAGTTCAGGCCGGTATTTGTCAGTCCTTCGGGCGTTGGCGGAATTCCGCGAGGCTTATGCGCAGGCGCATAACGTGCCGCGCAACCGCGTTTACAAGGATGATGCGCTGGTCGAACTTGCGGCGACGAAACCCACTAATATCGAGGATCTGGGCAGGTCCCGCCTTCTGCTACGCGAGGCGCGCAAGGGCGAAATCGCCGAGGGTATCCTGAAGGCGGTGGCCGCCGGTCAGGCCGTTCCCGCGGGCGAGCTTCCCGAGGCCGATCTCAGCCGCGAAAAGTTGCAGGTCAATCCGGCCATAGCGGATCTTCTGCGTGTTCTTCTGAAAGGGGTGTCTGACAGTGAGGGTGTCGCGTCGAAGCTGATCGCCACAGCGTCTGATCTGGATGCCATTGCTGCCGGTCAGCGCGATGTGCCCGCACTCAGCGGGTGGCGCCGCGAAGTTTTCGGCGAAGAGGCGCTGCGCCTGTGCAAGGGTGAAATCGCACTTTGCGTGAAGGGCAGCACGATTCAGACCGTCACATTACAGGCGGGCCACAGCCAGCGCAGTTAGCGGCGGCTGGTGATGGTGGTCGTTTGGCTCAGTACTTGCACGCCCCGCACGTTGTCCAGCGTTTTGCTGGATACAAACTTGCCCGCGCTGACGCGGCGGGTCTGCTCAGGCCCCTGCGGCGTGTCGTCCCGCTGTACGGCGCGCATGGTGAATGTGAGCATTCCATCAATCGGAATGCCTCTGTTTTCCGGCAAAAGACGCACATCAAACGCACCCTGGCGCAGGGATACGCCTGTCGCGGTAACGATTGCGCCCCCGGCCGATTTGTCGATCACAACGTTCTGCACCGCATATATAGGCGTACCGGTATACGTTTCCGCGTCGGTCTTGCGGCGAAATATGCTGGTGCTCCGCTCGGGGATCAGGGGGTTGATCGCTGCGGTCTGTCCCGGCGCATCCGGTCCGGCCATCGGGCTGTCACCGAACCAGTTCGCGGGATCCGCACCAGTGTCTCGAGTGTCAGTACAGCCCGCAAGTGTCAGGCCAGAAATCGTCAGTAACATTACCAGACTGCGCATTGCAGATCGCCCCTTTGGCCCACATCTTCTGCGCGGACCCTATCAGGCACCGCGGCCCCGGTGCAAGCCAAGGCAGCGCCATGGACTGGACGTTTAATGCCGCCGGGACTACGTGGGAGGCAGAATAAATCAGAGGATGTATCATGGCCCAGGCCCCCTTCGAAGAACTCGTCGAGGATTTCGAATTTCTGGACGATTGGGAAGACCGCTATCGCCACGTGATCGAGCAGGGCAAGGCCATGCCGCCCCTGGACGATGCGCTGAAAGTTCCTGCAACCAAGGTCGAGGGGTGCGCCAGTCAGGTCTGGCTACATCCGCAGATCGATGCGGGCGTATTTCGATTTGACGGAGACAGTGACGCGCTGATCGTGCGCGGCCTTATTGCGGTTCTGCGCGCGCTTTATAATGACCTGCCGGTGTCGGATGTGCCCGGCGTGGATGCGGGGGGTGAACTGGCCCGGCTTGGCCTGACGGACCATCTGTCAGCGCAGCGCTCCAACGGGCTCCGCTCGATGATCGAGCGGATCAGGATAGTTGCTTCCCAGGCGACCTGACCCGGCTGGCCGGGGCCGGTTTGCCCTTTGCGGGCAATGCCCGCCGCGTTACGCGAACCGCTCGGCAAAGGAGGAGCGGAATATCACGCTCAAACCGTCCAGCGGCGCTTCGCTGTTGCCCATGCGAACGACGCTGCCGGTAAAGCGGCCCACGCTGGAAACCGTCACTCCTGCCTTGCCGGCCTCGGTCATCAGCGCTTCGGCCTGATCGAAGTTGCAGGCCACAAGATAGCGCGCCTGATCCTCGCCAAAAAGCGTGGCGGTATCGTCGCTGTCAAGCTGAACGCCAACGCCAGCAGCCTCGGCCATCTCGAACGCGGCGAGGGCGAGGCCACCGTCGCTGAGGTCGGTGCAGGCGCGGATCAGGGCATGGTTTGCGCGAATGAAATCTCCGTTCCGCTTCTCTGCGTCCAGATCGACGGGGGGTACGTCACCCTCGGCACGGCCAAACACCTCGGCGAGCAAGGCCGACTGACCCAGATGTCCGGTTGTCTCGCCGATGAGCAGCGCGGCGTGACCCTCGCGCGCCTGACCGGTGATGGCGTAATCCTCGTGGGCGATCAGTCCAATGGCACCAATAGTGGGAGTGGGCAGGATCGCCGCGCCGTCAGTTTCGTTATAAAGCGATACGTTGCCCGATACGATGGGCATATCCAGAGCGGACACAGCCGCGCCGATACCCTTTATCGCGCTGACAAGCTGGCCCATGATCTGAGGTTTTTCAGGATTTCCGAAATTAAGATTATCCGTGCTGGCCAGCGGCTTGGCGCCCAAAGCTGTCAGATTTCGATAGGCTTCGGCCACTGCTTGCCTGCCGCCCGTTTCCGGATTCGCCTGAACATAGCGCGGGGTCACATCCGAGGTGAAGGCCAGCAATTTTTCCGTTCCGTGCACGCGGATCAAACCGGCACCAAGCCCCGGACCGCGCACCGTGTCGGCCATCACCATGGTGTCATATTGCTCGTAGACCCACTGGCGGCTGCAATAGTTGGGCGATGATATCAGCGCGCGCAGCCCGTCGATGGGGTCGATCTGCGGCACGCTTGCCGCGTCAAGCGGTGCCGGAGCGGGAGTCTCGACCCAAGGGCGGTCGTATTCCGGTGCAGTTCCGGACAGGGCGGCCAGCGGCAAGTCCGCTTTGACCACGTTGTTGTGCATGATCAAAAACCGATCTTCGGCGATCGTCTCGCCCACGATGGCGAAATCAAGGTCCCACTTTTCAAACACGGCGCGCGCTTCGGCCTCCAGTGAGGGCTCCAGCACCATCAGCATCCGCTCCTGGGATTCAGACAGCATCATCTCGTAGGCGGTCATGTTCTCTTCGCGCTGCGGGACGGATTCAAGATTCAAGCGCACGCCCAAGCCGCCCTTGTCGCCCATCTCGACGGCCGAGCAGGTAAGCCCTGCGGCGCCCATATCCTGGATCGAGATGACCGCGCCTGTGGCCATCAGTTCCAGCGTCGCCTCCATCAGCCGCTTTTCAGTGAAAGGATCGCCGACCTGAACCGTAGGACGCTTGTCTTCGATCGTGTCATCAAATTCGGCCGATGCCATCGTGGCGCCGCCAACGCCGTCGCGGCCCGTTTTGGCGCCAAGGTAGACGACGGGCCGGCCAACGCCCGAAGCGGCCGAGTAGAAGATCTTGTCCGTATCAGCAAGGCCGGCAGCGAAGGCGTTCACGAGGCAGTTGCCGTTATAGGCCGGATCGAAGCGCAGTTCGCCGCCCACTGTCGGCACGCCGAAGGCATTGCCATAGCCGCCAATTCCCTCGACCACGCCATGCACCAGCTGGCGGGTCTTGTGGTGGTCCGGCTCTCCGAAGCTGAGCGAATTCATCGCGGCGATGGGGCGCGCACCCATGGTGAAGACATCGCGCAGGATGCCTCCCACGCCCGTGGCCGCGCCTTGATAGGGCTCGATGTAGGAGGGGTGGTTATGGCTCTCCATCTTGAAAACGACGCACTGCCCGTCGCCGATATCGACAATGCCAGCGTTTTCGCCGGGGCCGCAAATGACCTGCGGCCCGGTGGTGGGCAGGGTACGCAGCCATTTCTTGGAGGATTTGTAGCTGCAATGCTCATTCCACATTGCAGAGAAGATGCCCAGTTCGGTAAAGGTCGGCTCGCGGCCGATGATCTCCAGAATGCGCTCATACTCGTCCGGTTTCAGCCCGTGGCTTGCGATCAGATCGGGGGTAATGTCCGGCTCGGTCATGGTGCGGTCTTCCTTCGGGCTGTGGCTTGGCGCCTCTTTAAGCGATTGCGCGCGAAGGGGGAAGGGGGCGCGCAGAGCCGCACCTTGGCGGCAGGAAACCGGCGCGCCCCAACATCGGCATCAACTTCAATGCCACATCACACGCGGGGTTTTTTGCTTTCTTCCTCCACTTTGGCGCGGGTCCAGAGGGTGTCCATTTCGGCCAGAGTGCTTTCCGCGGGGGTTTTCCCCATCTCGGCCAGAAGTACCTCGACCCGCGCAAAGCGGCTTGTGAATTTGGCGTTTGTCCGGCGCAGGGCGGCTTCGGGATCGATATTCATGTGGCGGGCCAGATTGGCCATGACAAAGAGCAGATCACCGAACTCCTCCTCCATGTGCCCGGCATCGGCGCTGGCGGCGGCCTCGGTGAGTTCGCCTGCCTCTTCTGTCATCTTGGCCAGAACGCCAGCCGT
Organism: Rhodobacterales bacterium; assembly: GCA_030540655.1. Lineage (GTDB taxonomy): Bacteria > Pseudomonadota > Alphaproteobacteria > Rhodobacterales > Rhodobacteraceae > Roseovarius. Next base: position 13,599 of record JAUNVT010000050.1, on the reverse strand, counting down.
ATCGGGCCAGTCAAATCCCACGCGGGCTGCGCGTTTTTGCAATTTGACCGCGCGCTGCAGGGCCGGCAGCCCGAGCGCAACACCCTCAAGCGTGCCGGTTTGGGCGCGGGAGGCGCGTTCTTCCGCCTTTATTGCCTCCCAATCGCGGGTTTGCTGGGTGGCTGTCTTGTCGCGGCATTCGGACCCAAAGACATGTGGATGGCGCGCGACCATCTTGTCAGCGATGCCATTTGCCACATCCTCAAAGTCGAAAAGCGCGCGGTCCTGCGCAATCTGCGCGTGGAAAACCACCTGCAGCAGCAGATCTCCCAGTTCACCCACAAGGTCTGACCAGTCTGCGCGCGCGATTGCGTCCGCCACCTCATAGGCTTCCTCAATGGTGTAGGGGGCTATGGATGCGAAATCCTGCTCGATATCCCAGGGGCAGCCGGTTTCAGGATCGCGCAGCGCGCGCATGATCGCCAAAAGGCGCGGCAGGCCGCCCTTCAAATCATGGATCAGGCTGTCGGTCATCGGGCATCCCTCGTTTACGCGCATGCTTGCATCCGGGCCGGATTGTCCTAGAGGATGGCGGCAACAATGCAAGCCGGACAGGGATCGCACGATGGGACTGGAAGACGCAAGCAGCACTGTGGATGAGGCCTTTACCCGCGAGGATAATCGTGGCCTGAGTTTCGAGAACACCTTTGGCGGCGCGACGTCATTCCTCAGGCGGCGCTACACCAAGGATCTGAGGGGCGTCGATATTGCCGTGACCGGTGTGCCCTTCGATCAGGCAGTGACCAACCGGACCGGCACGCGGCTTGGCCCCCGCGCGATCCGCGAGGCAAGCGCGCTTCAGACAGCAGATGCGCCTTATGGCTGGGGCTATGATCCGATGGAGGCGATGAATATCGTCGATTATGGCGATATGGCATTCGATTATGCGATGGTTCCCGAATTTCCGGGCCTGCTGACGCAGCATATTCAGAAGATACTACAGGCAGGCGCGGCCAGTGTCGTGCTCGGCGGCGATCATTACATCAGCTTTCCGATCTTGCGCGCCTATGCCGAAAAATTCGGGCCGATGGCGCTTTTGCATTTCGATGCCCATACCGATACCTGGCAGGACGACAATTTCGACCGGATCGACCATGGCACGATGTTCTACAAAGCGATCAAGCTGGGGTTGATTGATCCCGCACGTTCGGTCCAGGTGGGCATCCGCACAACGGTGCCCGATACGATGGGCATGAACATCATCGACGCGCGCGAGGTGCATGAGGGTGGTACCGCGGCGGCTGTGGCGAAGATCAAGGATATTCTGGGCGATACGCCCGTTTATCTGAGCTTTGACATCGATGCGCTGGACCCGGCCTTTGCGCCCGGCACCGGAACTCCGGTCTGGGGAGGGCTGACCTCGGCGCAGACGTCGATTATGCTGCGCGATCTGGCGGGAATCGATCTGAAGGGAGGGGATATCGTGGAAGTGTCGCCCCCCTTTGACACGAGCGGAGCCACGGCGATTGCCGGCGCGCATGTGGCGACGGCGATCATCTGCCTGCTGGGATGGAACCGGCACGGTGCCAGGGTCTGATTTGAGGAGGACAGGATGCGAAGCGGATTGAAATGGGCCGGGGTGGCGCTGATTGTGGCCGTTGCGGGGACGCTGGGCTGGATCAGGTTGGCGCCGGATGACGTGGCACGTTGGCACCAGTTGCCGGATGTTGTAGCGGATCGCGACATGGAGAATGGCGTGATGCGCGTCGTCCCCGGTGATCTGGACGATCTGGACCGGATTATCCAGGCGGAGCCGCGCACCCATGTTCTGGCCGGATCGGTCGGAGAGGGGATGATCACCTATGTCACGCGGTCGGCGGCGTTCGGATTTCCCGATTATACGAGCGTTGCACAGCGGGGCGAGGATCTGGCGCTCTATGCGCGGTCGCGCTATGGCAAGTCGGATATGGGCGTGAACAAGGCCCGCGTGGACAGATGGCTGGGCGCTCTGGGCGGCGTGTGACCGAGTATCAGGCGCACTTGACCAAACGCTCTCGATAGGGGACATGGGCCTTCATGGTGCCACTCGACAGACTAGAGCAGATCGCGCAGCGCTTCGAGTTCATCGAGGCAAAGATGTCAGCCGGAGGCGGCGACATCGCGGCCTTGGGTCGCGAATATGCGCAACTGCGGCCGGTGGTCGAGGAAATTCAGCTTTACAAGTCGTTGCTGGGAGATATTGAAGGCGCCCGGGCGCTGCTCGATGATCCCGAGATGCGCAAACTGGCGCAGGATGAATTATACGAGTTGGAAGCGCGGCTTCCTGCAGCCGAGGGCGCCCTGCAACTGAGTCTTCTTCCCAAAGATGCCGCCGATGCTCGCCCGGCGATGATAGAGATCCGCCCCGGCACGGGCGGAGAGGAGGCGGCGCTTTTCGCGGGGGATCTTCTTCGGATGTACCAGCGCTATTGCGAGGCGCGTGGCTGGTCGATGGACGTCATCGAGATGCAGCAGACCGAACTGGGCGGGATCAAGGATGTCGTGGCGCATATCAAGGGCGATCACGTCTTTGCCCGGCTGAAATTTGAAAGCGGCGTCCACAGGGTGCAGCGCGTGCCCGAGACGGAAAGCGGCGGACGCGTCCATACCAGCGCTGCCACGGTGGCTGTGCTGCCCGAAGCAGAGGATGTGGATGTCAGGATCGATGCGAATGATCTGCGGATAGACACGATGCGCAGTTCGGGCGCGGGCGGCCAACACGTGAATACTACAGATTCGGCGGTTCGCATCACTCACATTCCCAGTGGAATAGTAGTGACCAGTTCCGAAAAATCGCAGCACCGCAACCGCGAGATCGCGATGCAGGTGCTGAAAGCGCGGCTTTACGATGCCGAGCGAAACCGTGTCGATAGTGAGCGGAGTGCCGACAGGGCTGCTCAAGTGGGTAGCGGCGACCGCAGCGAGCGGATACGCACCTATAATTTTCCGCAGGGCAGAATGACGGATCACCGGATCAATCTGACGCTTTACAAGCTGGATCAGGTCATGGCAGGCGATCTGGACGAGGTGATTGACGCGCTGACCGCCGACGCGCAGGCCCGGATGTTGGCCGAGATGGGGGCGTGAGCCAGACCTACGGTGAGCTTCTGAGTATGGCAGCTGCACGGCTGAAGGCTGCGGGAGTAGTTGAAGGCGCGGCAGAGGCGCGCCGGCTGCTTTCGGATGCTGCCGGGCTGAGCGCGGCCCGCCTTGGCGCGGAACTGGGTGAAACAGCGGCGCAGGAGGCGGTAGCGCGGTTCGAGGCGATGCTGATGCGTCGCGAGGCACGCGAGCCGGTTTCTCATATTCTGGGCAAGCGGCAGTTTTTCAACCATGAATTTGTTGTGACAGCGGCCGTTCTGGACCCGCGACCCGAAACGGAGATGCTTGTTCTTGCTGCTTTGGAGGCGCCCTTTGAGCGTGTTCTGGATCTTGGCACCGGATCGGGGGCAATCCTGTTGTCATTGTTGGCTGAGCGCAGCACTGCTACCGGGCTCGGCACCGACCTGTCACCGGCCGCTCTCAAGGTCGCGCAGAAAAACGCAAAGCTTCTGGAGCTCGAGGCGCGATGCAGGCTGGAAGTGGCGGACTGGTTTACAGGCATCAACGGTTGCTTTGACCTGATCGTATCGAACCCGCCATACATTTCGCAGGCTGAAATGGCTGAACTTGCGCCCGAACTGTCCTATGAACCGGCGATGGCGCTGACAGACGGTAGTGACGGGATGAAGGCATATCGCGCGATTTGCGCGGGGATGACTGCTCATCTGGCCCCGGGCGGGCGGCTTATTGTGGAAATCGGTTGGACGCAGGGCGCAGAAGTGGCTATGATGATGCAAGAGGCAGGGTTGTGCGACGTTCGTATCCTGCCGGATCTTGACGGGCGCGACCGGGTGGTTCTGGGAAGCCGATCGCAGGCACTGTAGTGCCGCATTGGTGATATTTAAGCCTTCATGCCAAAAATTGGCGCGTATTTCTGCTTTTTACTTGTGCAACTGCGCCTGGCGTGATTACTGGATTCTGTCGACGCGGTGGATACCCGGCCTGATGGGTGGTCCCGCTTGACGCCAAGCCAACATAACCGACACCCGGTTCCATTTCATAAGCGCATCGGGCGCCCCTCGGGTTCACCACGGTTCTCAAAACAAGGCTGGACAGCAGACATATGAGATCTTCGAAGTCACGTTCGCGCAACAAGCCGAACAGAAATCGCCCCAACACGGTTGGCAATGTCGTCAATCGGGTGTTCGACAGTTCCGGACCCGAGGGCAAGGTGCGTGGCACGCCGCAGCAGATAATCGAAAAGTACAACCAGTTGGCGCGCGATGCGCAACTGTCCAATGACCGCGTTGCCACCGAAAACTTTCAACAGCATGCTGAGCATTACCTGAGGCTGCTGGGAGAGGCGCAGAAGGAAATTGACGCCAAGCGTGAGCAGCAGGAGCGTGAGAATCGCGATCGCCAGGCAGAACGCGACCGCGAGCGGCCCCAGCCCGACAGTGTTCCGGCGAATGCGCCGCAGCCATCGGCAGAGCCTGTCATGGAAAAGGATATGGAAATATCCAGTGACAAGAGCCGAAATGGCAGCAACCCCCGGGTGTCCGCGCAGGATCACCACGCTGATCATGAAACCGACAGCAACACAGTTGCGGGTGAGGATAGCGATGACAATCAGGACAGCACCCTTGTCGAGACGCCTGAAAGCAAGCCCAAGCGCGCACCTCGCAAACCGCGCCGCGTGGCACCGCAATCGGACCCGGCAGGCTCAGCGCATGACGATAAGCCCGAGACCGGCGGGCAGGAGGGAGATGCTCCGAAAACCTCAAGGCCGCGCGCTCCCAGAGCCAGGAAGCCCAAGGTCGACCCGGCACAAGACGAGGATAAAAATTCAGTCGGGGGAGCTTCGTCGGACACTGCAGCGGAGTAGTGGCACTCACGTTCCGTTGAACTGAAAGATGATCAATGCAAACGCAGGCGACACCGGATTTCGTGATACGAAAGGACTGAGAGTGGTGCAGTTTCCTGCTCTGGTTCCTGCAAATTTGATGTCACCCAAATCTGAGTGGCAGACACGAACATTTATAAAGGGCTGACTACACAACGTGACGGTCGGCTTTCCGCTACGGGATTCATGAGCATGAGCAGGGGCGCGCGCCTAGCGGCGGATCAAGTCGGACGGAAGGCCAATAGCAGGTTCTTGAACCCTGTTGGCTGGGAACACGGGTTCAACAGAACACGTCCCAGTATAATAAAAAATGCTTATGGCCAGCCGATGTTCCTGCTGCTGAATAAGATCAAGCAATAAATCAAAAAAAAGGCCGAGCATAAAGCTCGGCCATAGTCCAACAGGGAGGTATGAAGGAAACGCCGTAGCGGCACCGCCTTCACCTTAGCAAGTAGCGCTTGTTTCATGCCGGTTCAAGAAGATTTGCGCATATTTTTGGCATGACGGCTATGCAGTTGCCGCATACCCTATCAAAACTATTTGATTTTCTGGTCCTTAACACATTTTCTGTAAGCGATAATTTCTTCCTGGACGAAGTCTCGGAACGCTGCAATTCGTTGCGAATGTCGCAATTCCTCGGGGTAGGCCATGTAAACCGGCACCTCGACCGACTCAACTTCGGGTAGCACCCGAACGAGATTTGGAAAATCGAAGGTCAGGTAATCGGGCAAGATACCGATGCCCAGATTATGAATCACACCTTGAAGCACGCCAAAGTAGTTGTTGACGTGCAGCACCGACGAAATATCGTTCATCGTCAGTTCTTTGACCAGATAAGTAGCGGCACTGACCTGCGCGGAACTGATGTTTTGACATATCAGCCGATGATCGCTCAGATCCTCGACGGTCAGGGGGGTGCCGCGCTGCTCCAGATATATGGGTGAGGCAAACAGGCACATGTGAACTCCCATCAGGCGCTTGCGGATGAGATCCGCCTGGCTCGGCTCCTTCATGCGAATGGCAATATCGGCCTCTCGCATCGGCAGGTCCAGAACGCGCTCCTCCAGCATCAGGTCAATCTTCAGGTCGGGGTATTTTTCATAAAGCTTGGCCAGTCTGGGCGCCAGCCAGAGCGTGCCGAACCCTATCGTGGTCGTGACACGTAATTCACCAAAGACTTCGTCCTCGCTGTCGCGAATACGCGCGGTCGCGGCATCCAGCTTTTTCGCCATTGCGCGTGTTGCATCGAACAGCAACTCTCCCTGTTCGGTCAGGATAAGGCCGCGCGCATGGCGGTGGAACAATGTGGTATCCAGCGATTCCTCAAGCGAGCGGATTTGGCGCGACACAGCAGATTGGGACAGGTGCAACAGATCACCGGCATGGGTCAAGCTTCCCGCATCCGCTACAGCGTGAAATATTCGAAGCTTGTCCCAGTCCATTGTCACGCCCGATTTGCTGTTCATGGCCGTCACCTCTATCAGTGAAGCTGATATTATGCACACCCTGTATAAACGAGCACTTAACGATACTGCATTGAATGGCCAGATTCTCCGGGGCTGGTCTATCGCATATTGACGTTTTAAAGACCAATGCAGGCGGAGAATCTTGATGGCGGTAGGAATTTTTGATAGTGGATTGGGCGGGCTGACTGTCCTTGAGGCGGTAAACGCCCGGCTGCCGGACCAACCGATTGTTTATCTTGGTGACAATGCCCACGCCCCATATGGTGTGCGCGGGCAGGATGACATTTATCAATTGACGCGCGACGGGGTGCAATACCTGTGGAATTGCGGCTGCGATCTGGTGGTCTTGGCCTGTAACACCGCCTCTGCGGCTGCGCTGCGCCGGATGCAGGAGGCGGGGGTGCCGCAGGGCAAGCGGGTATTGGGTGTGTTTGTTCCGCTGATCGAGGCGTTGACCGAAAGGGAATGGGGCGACAACTCGCCCCCGCGTGGGGTAGCCATCCGACATGTGGCTTTATTTGCAACACCCGCCACGGTAGCGTCGCGCGCGTTCCAACGGGAACTCGCATTTCGTGCCATTGGCGTCGATGTGGAGGCACAGGCCTGCGGCGGCGTCGTTGACGCAATCGAAGATGGGGATATGATCCTGGCGGGGGCGCTGGTGCGCAGCCATGTGGAGGCACTACGCCGTAAATTGCCACACCCGCAGGCGGCCGTGTTGGGCTGCACGCACTATCCGCTTCTTCTGAATGTCTTTTCGGAAGCGCTGGGACCGGATGTGACCGTTTATTCGCAGCCTGCGCTCGTTGCCGAGAGCCTTGCCTATTACTTGCAGCGGCATCCGCAGATGGCGGGAACCGGCGGCGGAATTTCCTATGTTACGACAGGAGATGCGGGGCGGGTTTCTGACCGTGCTGCGCTATTTCTGAATCGCCCGGTGACATTTCATTCTGCTTGATCCTTGCGCCCCTGTGCCGCATGGCAGCGCAATCCGAACCGGCCTAGAGCTTGGCCCAGATCTGGAAACTGAACATGACACATAACATAGCAATTCTTGGTGCTTCCGGCTATACCGGGGCTGAGCTGGTCCGCCTCATGGCGACACATCCTGGCATGAACATTTCGGCCTTGGCGGCCAATTCCAAGGCGGGGCAGAGTATGGCGAAGGTGTTTCCGCATCTGCGTCATCTGGAATTGCCCGAGCTGGTAACAATCGACCAGATCGACTTTTCAGATATTGATCTGTGTTTCTCTGCTCTGCCCCATGCGACGAGTCAGAAAGTGATTGCCGAACTGCCGAAGGATCTGAAAATTGTCGATCTCAGCGCAGACTTTCGACTGCGGGATCCGGCAGCCTATGCAAAATGGTACGGTGCGCCCCATGCGGCGCAAGAGTGTCAGGCTGAGGCCGTCTATGGGCTGACCGAGTTTTACCGCGACCAGATCCGCGACGCGCGGCTGGTTGCGGGCACGGGTTGCAATGCAGCGACTGGCCAATATGCGCTGCGCCCCTTGATTGCGGGAGGGTTGATCGATCTTGATGACATTATCATAGATTTGAAAACCGGGGTCAGCGGCGCTGGCCGTAGTTTGAAGGAAAACCTTCTTCACGCGGAACTGAGCGAAGGTGCCCATGCATATGGTGTGGGCGGAACGCACCGCCATCTGGCCGAGTTCGATCAGGAATTTTCCGCTGTTGCCGGGCGGCCTGTCAGGGTACAGTTTACCCCACATTTATTGCCTGCGAACAGAGGCATACTGGCAACTGTGTATGTAAAGGGTGAAGCGCAGAAAATACATGCCGCCCTGTCGCATGCGTATAAGAGTGAGCCATTCCTGCAGGTCCTTCCATTTGGCGAGACACCCAGTACGAGACATATTCGCGGCAGTAATTTTTGCCATATCGGCGTATCCGGAGACCGGATACCGGGGCGGTCGATCATCATTGCGGCGCTCGACAACCTTACAAAAGGGTCCAGCGGTCAGGCTTTGCAGAATGCCAATATTATGCTCGGTGAGGACGAGACGGCCGGACTGATGCTCGCGCCCGTATTTCCATAGTGATACAGGTCAAGGACGTGAGGTAATGATATGAAGTCTCTGAAGAAAAAGCGTAGGATTCAGGTCATACTTGTCGCGGTTGTTGCCTTGATCCTGTCCACGGGGCTTATCGGATACGCGATGCGGGACGGTATCAATTTTTTCCGATCGCCAAGCGAGGTTATGGCCAATCCGCCCGGCGCGGAGGAGGTTTTTCGCATCGGAGGCCTCGTCGAGGCAGGCACGCTGGTGCGCGGGGACGGGGCCGAAATACGGTTCGCAGTCACTGATGGGGGCGCAAGCGTTCCGGTGAAATATGTCGGGGTATTGCCAGATCTCTTTGGTGAAGATCAGGGCATGGTTGGGCTTGGCCGTTATGACGGGTCGACATTTTACGCTACGGAAATTCTCGCAAAACATGACGAGTCCTACATGCCGAAGGAGGTGATCGACGCCTTGAAGGAACAGGGCGTCTATCAGGCACCGGACGGCAGTTAAGACACCGGTTAACCACTTCCCATCCAATTTGCGCGTGGCGGCGGATGACCCGTCGCCTATAGACGCAAAGGCTGTGGTATGGAACAGGTACAGGAAATCGCACGCGAAATAATTGCGCGCGAGGGTGGATTTGTGAACGATCCGGATGATCCGGGCGGGGCGACCAATTTTGGCGTGACGGTGCATACGATGCGCAGACTCGGCCTCGATCTGAACGGGGACGGGCTGATTGACGTCGCGGATGTACGCCGTCTTACCCGCGACGATGCCAGACGGATTTTTGTACAGCATTATTACGAGCGCCCCGGCATCCACCGGTTGCCCGAGGTGCTGCGTGCCAGCGTTTTTGACATGTATGTGAATGCCGGATCGAATGCGGTGAAAATACTTCAGCGTCTGTTGAAGCAAATGGGGCAGGATGTTGCCGTTGATGGGGTGATCGGCCCCATCACTGCTGCGGCGGCACGCGCGGCAGAGCGTGCGGCGCCTGAACATCTGGCAGATGCCTATGCCATCGCGCGGCGCAACTATTATTTGCGGCTTGCCGACCAGCGCCCCGCCAGCCGCAAATTCGCCCGCACGCGCGCGGGCGGCAAAGGTGGCTGGATCCTGCGCGCCGAATCCTTCATGTCGCCCCGCTATCATATGACCCCGAAGGAATTTGCCGACAGGGTAGCGAAATGGGGTTGATTGGACGAATGTTGGCTACGATGTTCGGGGGCAATCGCAACCTGGTTGCGCAAACTGTTGAGGTCTTTCGCGAGAATGCCGAAGCGGGCGCGATCCGGCAATCTACGCTGAGCAGCGCAGCGATGGCCGAATTTGCCAGTGAATTCGCGTACGAACGAAAGGGCTGGTTCGACCGGTTCGTCGACGGGCTCAACCGGTTGCCACGCCCCGCGATGGCACTGGGGACGATGGGGCTGTTTCTAGCGGCAATGGTCGATCCAATCTGGTTTTCGACGCGGATGCAGGGCATCGCACTTGTGCCTGAACCGCTGTGGTGGCTTCTGGGTGTGATCGTTTCATTCTACTTTGGCGCGCGATTCCAGCTCAAAGATCAGAATTTTCAGCGTACCATTTTGCAAACGGCCGCACAGGCTCCGGAAATCGTGGCTGGCATCGAGGCGCTGGAGCGCGCGCATCCCGGCCGCGCCCATGTCGCAGATACCGGCAGCGATGCGGATGCCACGCTGAGCGCAACCAAGCCAGAGCCAAACCCGGCTTTGCAAGAGTGGCGCGGCCGCAATCGTTAACATCCGCGACAATCTGAAACGTGCCCGCGCGCCCGAATTCCTTGGTAGAGGGGCGGTGCGCGGGCTATAACACCCGCATGATTACAGAGCTTGGCCACTTTGCCCTTATCCTTGCCTTCGCGCTTGCCTGCGTTCAGGCGACTGTCCCTCTTGTTGGTGCGCATAAGCGCTGGAGCGGATGGATGGCCGTGGGCGATACCGCCGCCGGCTTGCAGTTCTGGATGATCGCGGTTGCCTTTGCAGCGCTGATGCACGGCTTTGTCACATCAGACTTCTCCCTGCGCCTCGTGACCCTCAATAGCCATTCGGCCAAGCCGATGCTGTACAAGATCACCGGCGTCTGGGGTAATCATGAGGGCTCGATGCTCCTCTGGGTCCTGATCGTGGCGCTGTTCGGGGCCTGCGCGGCCTGGTTCGGAGGCAATCTGCCCCCGAGTCTTCGGGCGCGGGTGCTGGCGGTTCAGGGAATGATCGGTGCCGCATTCATGGCGTTCATCATCTTTACCTCAAATCCATTCCTGCGGCTGGCGATGCCCCCTTTGGACGGGCAGGATCTGAACCCGCTTCTTCAGGATCCGGGCCTCGCATTTCATCCGCCGTTTTTATATGCAGGATATGTCGGCCTTTCCATGACGTTCAGCTTTGCCATCGCGGCGCTGATCGAGGGGCGCGTTGATGCCGCCTGGGGTCGCTGGGTTCGCCCTTACACGCTGGCGGCGTGGATATTCCTGACGATCGGCATCGCTCTGGGCAGTTGGTGGGCGTATTACGAGCTGGGCTGGGGCGGGTTCTGGTTCTGGGATCCAGTTGAAAATGCCAGCTTCATGCCCTGGCTGATCTCTGCCGCACTCCTGCATTCGGCCATCGTGGTTGAAAAACGCGAAAGCCTGAAAAGCTGGACAATCCTTCTGGCGATCATCGCCTTTGGTTTTTCGATGATCGGCGCGTTTATCACGCGGTCGGGTGTGCTGACATCGGTGCACGCCTTTGCAAACGATCCTGAACGGGGAATATTCCTGCTGGGGATCACAGCTGTTTTCATGATGGGCGGGCTGACGATGTTTGCCGCACGCGCCAATGTCATGCAGGCGCGGGGGGTCTTTTCGCTCAGTAGCCGGGAGTCGATGTTACTGGTGAACAACGTGCTTTTGGGCGTGGCCGCATTCGTCGTCTTTGTCGGCACGATCTGGCCCCTTGTGTCCGAGCTTTTCTTTGATCGGAAGCTGTCGGTCGGGGCACCGTTCTTTGACAAGGCGTTTACGCCATTCATGATCGTTCTGGGCCTCGCCTTGCCGATTGGGGCGATGATGCCGTGGAAGCGCGGCCAGATGCCGCGTGCCTTGCGTAAACTGGCTCCGGCAGGGGCGCTGGCCATTGCGGTGCTGGGCCTTGCATGGACGCTGCAGGGCGGGCGCAGCCTTCTGGGGCCTGTGGGGCTGATGCTCGGCGTCTGGCTTGTCGCCGGGTCGGCAACGGATCTGTGGTTTCGCACCGGGGCTGGAAAGATCGCTCAGCGCGCGGGCCGCCTGATGCGTCTGCCGCGCGCCGACTGGGGCAAGGCTGTTGCTCACGCTGGTCTGGGGGTGACGATGGCAGGCGTGGCTGGCGTGCTGGCCTGGCAGACCGAGGATATTCGTGTGGTCGATATCGGCGATAGTTTTGATCTGTCCGGCTACACGATGACGCTGACCGATGTGCGGCGCGAGAACGGGCCAAATTATGGCGCGACCATTGCGGATGTGGTCCTGTCAAAAGGCGACCGGCAGATTGCAACGATGCACCCGGAAAAACGATATTACCCGGTCGCCGACATGCCCACGACTGAGGCCGCAATCAATATAGGATTTCTTCGCGACGTTTATGTTGTGATCGGCGATCCGCAGGAGGGCGGCGGTTGGGCCATGCGCAGCTATTACAAGCCGCTGGCGGACTGGATCTGGGGCGGAGCCTTGCTTATGGCCTTTGGTGGGGCGCTCTCGCTCAGCGACCGCCGTTATCGGGTGGCGGCAGGTGCGCGACGTCAGGTGGCGACGGCAAAGGTTCCGGCGGAATGATGAGATGGCTCGTATTGGCGTTTTGTCTGCTGGCAAGCCCTGTCGCCGCTGTGCAACCCGGTGAAATGCTGGCTGATCCGGCTCTGGAGGCTCGGGCGCGCGATATTTCTCAAGGGCTGCGCTGCCTGGTGTGCCAGAATGAAAACATCGACGATTCCAACGCATCACTCGCGCATGACCTGCGCGTTCTGGTCCGGGACCGTCTGACTGCCGGGGACAGCAACGCCGAAGTGGTGGATTTCATCGTCGACAGATACGGAGAATTCGTGCTTCTGGAGCCTCGCGTGACAGGCAGCACGATTGCGCTGTGGCTGGCCGGGCCGGCTATGCTGATCCTCGGCGTCGCAATAGCGCTGACCTATGCGCGCAGGCGTGGGCGTGCGTCGCCCGAGGAGGCGAGGCTGAGCGAAGCCGAAGCGACGCGTTTGCGCGATATCATGAACGAGTGAGGCGTAGATGAAACATTACGAGACGATTACGCTGGATATCTCGAATGATATCGCGGTGCTGCAGTTGAACCGTCCTGCGAAAATGAACGCGATCAACACCGTCATGCGCGCCGAGATTGCGGATGCGGCCGGTGTAGCGGGCCGAACCGCGCGCGTTCTGGTGATGACCGGCAACGGGCGGGCATTTTGCGCAGGGCAGGATCTGAGCGATACAGGCAATCTTGAGGCGATGGATCTGGAGCGTGTTTTGCGTGATGAGTACATGCCGATGCTGCGCGCGATTGGCGATTCTCCCATTCCCACGGTCGCGGCGGTCAATGGTCCCGCGGCCGGTGCAGGCGCCAACCTTGCTCTATGCGCAGACGTGGTAATTGCGGCGCATAGCGCATATTTCATGCAGGCTTTTACGCGTATCGGATTGATGCCGGATGCGGGGGGCACCTATTGGCTGCCGCGCCAAATCGGTGCCGCCAAGGCGATGGGTGCGGCGCTGTTTGCCGAGCCAATCAGCGCCGTTGATGCCGCCGAGTGGGGAATGATCTGGGAGGCTGTACCAAACGCGGAATTTGAGGCCAGATGGCAATCGCGCGCCGCACATCTGGCCGCTGGACCGACCGAAAGCTATCGGCATCTGAAGGCCGCCATTCGTGGAAGTTGGGACAACAGCCATGACAGCCAACTGGATCTGGAGGCCCGCCTGCAAGGAGCGTGCGGCCAGACGCGGGATTTCAAAGAGGGTGTTGTTGCATTTCTTGACAAAAGAGAAGCAAAGTTCGAAGGCCGCTAGAGCGTATCGGCCCTGATCGGATTCGGGATTCCCAAGGCTGTCTTTCTGTGATTCTCTTCTGCTGAGGCAGATATGGGGTCGAAAAT
>JAUNVT010000270.1 GCA_030540655.1 Rhodobacterales bacterium | reverse complement strand
GAAAAACGCATCGACACGGAACGAGGGCACCAGCAGGTTGACGATAGGCGCCACCAGAACGGTCGCGTCAACGACAATCCAGACTATGTTAAATATACTCGAGGCCATGGCCGAAATCACTGACGCGGACGGCGCATCCTCAGGCTTGATGCCCGCGGTCAGCCGGATCTGTCGGCCCCGGACGCCCGATTTGCGAAGTATTTGACGCGATCCTCTACCTCGCGACGACCGGGTGCCGGTGGGGCGTGTCGCCCGATGATTTTCCGCCGGTCTCGACAGTGCGACGCGTGTTTTGCGACTTCTCATCTGGCTTGTCGCGTTGCACGAGCAGTATTTACCGGTGATGAACCCCTTATTCGATATCAAAATGCCTTTCTGGCGCTTCGCCAGAAATACGCTGATCGTCAGTTGCCTCAGTCTCTTGCCGCTGCTGCTGCTCTACATCCTGCTTACGCCCGGCTTTGCCAGCATGCTTCTGGACAATCGCATGGCCCTGAACCGGTTTCTGCGGCAAGTCCTGACAAACGGTTTGCCTGTGGTCTTCGTGGTGAACTATTTGAGCTTCTTCCTATATGCTGTGACGAAGGACGGGCAGCGCTGGACCAATGTGCCTGAACTCATTCCGCTGATCGACCTGCCCATCCGGATCACCGTGTTCGTCGCCCTTCACGCTTTTATCTATGTCATCTCCGCCGATTGGTTCGGCTCTTTCGGCGGCGATAAATGGCAGGCGCTTCGTGTGGTGGGTCCGACACTGATGAGATCGGCATTCTTTGAGAATATCTCAGGCGTTTACCTCTATGCGACGATGGTGAGCGCTTTGCCGCTCTACACCACCGCGCTTCAGCGTGGTCTGGACAAGCGTTCCGACCGCACGGCCCTGCTATGGCGCTTCATCTATACCTTTTCGGAGAAACTTGGCCATACCTTCGGAAGCTTCGTGATCGCCCTGATTTTTCTTGCTGCCTATGCTTTACTCATGACCGCACTTGCAACTCTGCTCGTGTGGTTGCAGAGCCTCTGATTTTTCAGTCCCAAACTCGTGTTGCCGGTAACTGGCGAGCCAGCGCCGCCCGGGCAGCCCAAGCAAGCGGCACATGGCTCTCAACATGCGGGCGCAGGACGGTGAAGCGCGCCATGGCCTCTTCCCGCAACCTGTTGGGCAAAGAAACGTCGGTTTGCCTACCCATGTCGTACCGCCTCCTCGCCGACTGCAGGACAAGGGGTCTGCGGGTAAGAAAACACGTAAGGAAATCAGCGTTAGGAAACGACATGTTCGCACGGGTTCCCTGCCCATCCGCCGGCTCTCGCCCATGCTGATAGGCTACGCGCGGATTTCCACCCACGACCAGAACCTCGACCTTCAGCGCGACGCGCTCGAGGCGACGGGCTGCGAGCGGGTGATCGTCGACAAGATGTCCGGCGCGGCCGCCGCCCGCCCCGGTCTCACACAGCTCAAGGACATCCTGCGGGGGGGGGGCGACACGCTGGTCGTGTGGCGGCTCGATCGGCTGGGCCGGTCGCTCAAGGACCTTATTGCCTAAGTCGGCTGGCTGGAGGAGCGCGAGATTGGCCTGCGCTCGCTGCATGAGGCCATTGACACGACCACGCCCACCGGCAAGCTCATATTCCATGTCTTCGGCGCACTGGCCGAGTTCGAACGCGCACTGATCCGAGACCGCACACAGGCCGGGCTTGCCGCAGCTCGCGCACGAGGTCGCAAGGGCGGGCGCCGTCCTGCCTTGAATGCAGACAAGTGCGCTCTGGCAGTACGCCTCTACAACGAGCGCGAGATGCTCATCGCCAAGATCTGCCGTATGATGGGGATCTCGAAGCCGACCCTCTACAGCTACGTTCGTGCCGCCAACGGCGTCACCGAAACTCCCCCGGCCAGATAGCAGTGCCAGAACAGCGCCAAGGAGCGAGACCTGCACAGGCTGCCGCATCGACATCGCCAACACAGCCTCTCAAGAGAGAAAAGACCTTGGTCACATAGCGCGCAGGGAACCCGGCCTGAGCCTGCGAGTTAACTGATATCGTTCTCGCGGAGACATGAAAATGATCACGGGTACACTCAAAGTTTTTGCAGTCGCGTTATTCTTTGCGTCAAGCGCAGTCGCGCAGGAGCCGATCATCACATCGCTGTTCGAGACCGACTTGCCCGACTTACCGGATCGTGAAGGACTGATGGCCAGTGTAGAACTGCCGCCGGGCGCATCCATGCCCGCTCATCGGCACGATGCAAACACGTTTGTCTATGTTCTGTCGGGCTCTGTCGTCATGCAGGTGAAGGGAGGAGAACGCACTGTCCTGAACGCCGGCGGAACGTTCTACGAGTCCCCAGACAGTATTCACACCGTCACCATGAATGAGAGCAACACTGACCCGGCCAGGCTCCTCGTCGTTTTCATCAAACACAAGGGTGCCCCAGTGACCGAATACACCCAGTAGGCCCAACGCGGATCGTCTTGAGCTCAGGACGCCCCTCGATACTGGCGCCACTCTTTTGTTCCGTTCGGATCGTGCCACAGCCGGCGGCTTTCAAGGCAGCCACTCGCGCGTCGAGGTTCTGCTCAAATATCAATGTGCGCGCGTATCCGATTTTGGCATGACAAGTGTTCATTTCGGGTGTGCCCGCACCATGATCTGTTCACTATCCCGAACTCGATCCGCCAGCAGATACTTGAT
>JAUNVT010000269.1 GCA_030540655.1 Rhodobacterales bacterium | reverse complement strand
GGCAGGGCGTGCTGCTTGGCAGGGCGTGCTGCAGGCCGATGCTTGCAGCGGCTACAATGATCTCTACCGGGCAGACCGCGATCCCGACCGGTCAGCAGCGCGCTCTGCCGGGCGCATGCACGGAGGAAATTTTTCGAACTCGCCGACATCAGGCGCAATGTCTGTGGAAGTGGCGGTTACTTCCATCGAGACTGCGGAGGAAAATTGCCGGGCTGGAGCCTTAGTTCGCTGGCGGGAGGGGGCAGCTCATATCGCCCTCTTCGCATTCCAGATAATTCCGGAAATTTTTGACGCGCTCTTGTGTCAGATCCGCAAGGCACATGTCATAGACCATGGCATATGCACTCCCGCCAGCAGTGGCGGACGCTGCAAACGAACATTCCGCATCCCGGAAAGCAATCCATGCCCGCTCTGCGTCACGCAAAAGATTGCGCGTTGCTGTATCGTCGCCAAGGCGTTGGCGGATCTCATGAAAATTCTTGTTCAGCTGCTCGTCGGAGGCTTGGTAAGCCTGTTGCGCACAAGCATTCATAGCTGATTGTGTCTCCGCCTCGTCCATGCACTGGTCGGCATATGAGGCGGATGCGGTAGCCACGGCAAACATGGCGATCAGAATAGTCTTCGGCATGGCTTTCTACCCATTATGAGCGCCCGCCGCGCTCTCGTGACGCAAATTGAATTTTTAACACTTCGGCTCGCTTGCATGATCCAATGTGGCGACTTTTTTCGGCATGGCAAGCTGCACCCACAGGTTCCCGGTTTTCAAACAATCTCCTGTTGCCTCAAATAACCACGCCGCTTGAAGTGACTATGCCGCTTGAATCCGCGATTCCGGCCAAACCGGCTGGCTACACCGCCGATCAGTCGAGCAAAAGAAACCGGGCCGATATCCACCATATTTGCGCCAATATCGCCAAGGCGCCGAAGGCGATGTGATAGAGCCGGTTTGACAAGAACATGCCAATGATTGCGAGACCGGCCAGTATCGATTGGCGTAGTGGATACATCGCGCCCATTGCGCGAAAATGTGCGCCACCTTTCATCGCGGTATCAGCCAGGTCGATTAGGAAAAGCGCTGCAAGAAGTCCGTAAAACCAGCGTGCCCGCGAATGGAAATAATCCTCAAAACCCGAATATTCCCCCATCTGATCCGGGAAAAGCAGGGATGATATGAAAAACATCAGAGCTGCATAGGAGATCACGAATACATATTCGGGATATTGCCATTGCCTGATCGTCGAAAGCCCGAACTGGAACCACCAGAAGTGAGTCACGAACAGAAGCATGAACATCGCCCAGATCATATGAGCCGGATAGATCGCCTGCTTACCGGGATGCTGCACGAAACGGGCAAGGCCGTTCAGAATGCGGGTCACGCTCAGGCCGGTAACAAGGCCGATGATGATCCTGACGTGACCGAAGCCCTGAATATCGCCCGCTGACACCTCGATCGTCACTACCATTCTTCTCCGAAGTAAGTCCTGCGCAATTCTTCGATCACGCCCTCTTCCTTCAATCCCAGAAGCGCAAGGGTAAATGACTTTGCAAGCTTGCTGTCGAAGGGCACGGCAAAACCGTATTTGTCGGGCTGGAAGATCTGACCTACCACCGTCAGATCGCGTTCTGGCCGGATATGGGCGTAATATTCCAGAACCGGCGCGTCGGCGATCACCGCGTCGATATGCCCGGAGGTCAGAGCAGCGACGGCGTCGTCTATGCCGGGATAGGACCGGCTGGTCAGCCCGAAGGTCTGGACAAACTCTTCCGATACGCTGCCGGTGAACACACCGACGGTCTTGCCGGGCAAGTCCGCAGGGCCGTTGATCGCTCCGGTGATTGCCAGGGTTGTCATCACGCTTGTAACCGACGATGTGACATAGGCCAGTACGCCGATACCGCAGACGAGCCAGATCGCCGCCCAGACCCTGCCAACCCAACCGAACAGCTTGCTGCGCGATGGAGGTTTGCCGGAGGTCGCGACCGACATGACGGTATAGAAGCCCTCGGCCAGGCCGTCACGCCAGCGTTTCGGATAATTTGGATCGAACCGCCGGTCGAACAGCGTGATCAGGAGGGTCGCGGCCAGGACGATCAGCAGCATCCAGCCATAGGTCCGCAGGTGCCCTGCAGATGACAATCCACGGATTACGGCGCCGAACCCACTGCCCTGCCCTTCGGCGACCATGATCCGCTGTCCGGCATCAAACCAGGGCTGGGTAAAGTTCACCCTTTCGGCACGTTTCTGAGTGATGGTCAGATTGGTGACCGCAACATCCACATCGCCGCGTCCGGTTGCTTCGACAATGGCTTTGTAACTTGGATAAAACGTGTAATCCGATTGCAGCCCGAGGCGGTCTGTCAGCCTCTCCCACAGATCGACCGCCATGCCGGTGGGCGTGCCATCGTCATCAACCATCACAAATGGCGGGCTCTTGTAAAGTCCGACGGCAACATGCCCTTCCGTGTCCTGCGCCATTACGTGGGCGGGCCACGAGATCAGAAAAGCGGCAATCAATATCTTCGTCATGAGCCGGCGCAGGGAGAGCGAACATCCAGAAACAACCATGGATAGGAGAGTAGAACACCCCTTCAGGGCAAGCAAGAAGGGGCGCTTGCCCGTCGCTTGAGTTGACGCCATCACCGGGTAATGCTCCTCTGTTGACCACATGAGGGAGTCTGGAAGGCTCCCGATGGACAGGAGCACG
>JAUNVT010000268.1 GCA_030540655.1 Rhodobacterales bacterium | reverse complement strand
GTTGCTCCCATTGGCGCGCAAAGTGGCATAATAAGCGACGAGCGCGCTGATATCTTCGTCTTCCAGGTTTTGGGCTGCCTTCCGCATCAACTCGGCCTGGTGGCCGCCGCCTCGCCGGGTGTCGCGCCACAATATGAGTTGCGTATGCAAATTGGGCGCTGGCAGGCCAGACAGAACCGGAAAGAAGTCGGACGCCTCGCTTGCGTCCGGGCCGTGACAGGCGCTGCACGCGGGGACGTCCGCGTCACCGGTTGCGGCATGCGCTAACGCGCGGCCCCGCTCGACAAGCTGTGCAGGCATCTGCGGCGGTGCGCCTGGCTCCGGCGTCTGCTCCGCAAACCATTGCGCCAGATCATCCAGAGCATCAGGAGAAACCTCGGCCACGGCCTGGGCCATGATCCCGCTGGCGCGCGTGCCGTCCAGATAAGCGCGCAGCGACATCTGGAGATAAGCTGCGTTTTGATGACCGAGCGGCGGTACATGGTCAGATCCGCCCTGCCCATGACAACCGAGGCAATAACCTAGCGGCGCCTCGCCTTCGGGCAGACGGGTGAGGGTGGCGTAACCGGTCGCGTCCATACCGCGCTGCACGGATACGAGAAAGGCGACAACCGGCCAGACATCATCGTTTCGCGGCGCAAGCGAGGGCGGCATACCTGTCATCTTGACGCCATTGGCAACAATCCAGTGCAGATGGTGCGGCTGCCATCCCTGCACGGCCGCTTCAACATGCGGCGGGGCGGGTACCATAGCGGTGATCATGGCACTTTGCCCCTCGCCCGGTGCGGCGTGGCATGTGCGGCAGGCGGTATCGTAATGTCGTGCGCCCAGTTCGATCAGTGCGGGATCCGACAGGTCAGGCATGGTTTTGGGTTGGGGCGCGCGCAGCCGCACAGAATTACGGAACGTGGTGTGCAGCACCCAGGACACGCCGGGCAGATGCCCCACCCGGGCCGACACATTGTAGAGCCCCAATCCCACGACTGCGCCGCCTGCCAGAACGCCCAGCACCGCCAGAACCGCCAATGTCTGCACATTCCGCTTCATGCACGCACCTTGATCTTGCCAAGCGCCCGCCCGGTCAGGATCAGCCCCGCCACCAGATAGACCGGGGTGCCAATTCCCAGCATCAACAAGCCGCCCAGTTGCTGTGCCGTCAGGTCGGGTGCAAGTCCACAAATATCGGCATAGAGATCGCGTGGGGCAAGCACGATCAGTGCGCCCAGCAGCGTCATGTGCATCGAAGTCAACAACAGCCCTCCCGCCCCCAGCAGCGGCTGACCGGCCCGCAAACATCCGCTCCAGACGAGGATGCCGGCGATCAGAAAGCTGGCCTGCTCGACCGCGAAACCCATCTGGTCGAGAAAGGCGAACCCGTGAGCCTTGGGCAGATGCCATGCCCAGACCAACGCAAATTCGATGGCCGCCGCGATCATCGGCGACAGGGCCCACCGGCTCCCCAGCCATGGCGCGCCCAGCACCAGCAGCGGCGGGATCACCGCGACCAGCATCATGTGGCGCAGCATATGGGCCGGAAAAGCGGCATTGAACCACGTCTCAAGCGGTGCCGCCCAGATGAGCGTGGCCAGCGCGAGCGCCGATATGAGCGCTGCTTCTCTCATCTGCAGGTGTCCAGCAAAAGCACGGGCAGGGTACCGTAGATTACACCGATGGCAGAGATCATCGCCAGCAAGACCGCCACATGACCCATGAACTGATGCCGATGGTCAGCTTCGCCCATTGCATTGGTAAAATTGCCGGCGTGGCGTAGTTCCCGTTGCCGCCACGCGCGCCAGCCCAGCCAGAAGATGACCGTCAGCGCTGTCACGGTGCCAAGCACCAATCCGATCCGGGCAGCGTCGAGCAAGGCGAACGCCTTGGCGCAGATCACTGCGGCGACGCCATAGCTTGTCACGAAATGCGCGACCCATGTGAGAAGGGCCAGGGTGATCCGCCACAGGCTTTCGGCCTCCTCATGAAACTCGCGACGATCCTCATCGTGGCGTGGCAGGTGCTCTTCGTTCATCACAGGACCCTCGGGGCGAGGCCCATGACCGCGCCACAGACCAGTGCGGTCAGGTACAGGAAATGCCAGAACAGCGTGATGTTCCATAAGTCCGCGTCATAACGCGATGTCAGCTTGCCGGTGAGACTGCCCGCGAGGCAGTAAAGCTGCATGAGGATGCCGACCAACACATGTGCAACGACCCAGATCATCAGCGCCCACATCATGGCAGGATAGACATGCGTGGTCGGTTCAAGGTTCTGCACCGATAGGATCAGCGCCCCGGCCCCGCCCGCCGCCAGCAACGGCGCTGCAACCAGCGCCATGCGCGCCAGGCTCCGGTACCCTCGCCGTTCCAGCGCCGTGCACCCAAAGTCAGCGCCCAGGACGCAGTCAGCGCCGCCACCGCGCCGCTCACCAATGCAGGCGCCGCCACCGCGCCGCTCACCAATGCAGGCGCCGCGTACAAGACGCCTTCGGGAGGGAGATCCGGCTGAGAAGTCCAGTAGAAGAAAAAGCCGAATACGATGCTGGCGAATGCCGTGGCGTCGCCGAGCATGATGATCCAGATTGCCCACCAGCCGACGGCTTTCGGTCCCGCCGCATAGGTCGGAAGCGACAGCCCCAGTCCGGCCTCCCGCATATCGTATTCCGGCGGGCGCGCTGTCGATGTCCAGAGTATCCGTCTTAATCAAGCCGTTTTGGGTATCCATTTGCGG
>JAUNVT010000267.1 GCA_030540655.1 Rhodobacterales bacterium | reverse complement strand
CGCCAGTGCCGACCTCCTCGCCGATGAACAGCATCGGTGCTTCGTCGCGCTCGCCTTCGCCAATGACGACCACACCCTTGATTGCCAGCTTGTTCAACTGCTCGCGCATGGCATTGACGGCCATCTGGTCCGCCGCCTTCTCATCGCCGCGGCCGATCTGATCCGCGCAGGCCAATGCGGCCGCCTCGGACACACGGGCCAGCCCGAGCGACAGCATGCGGTCGTTGAAATCGGGGGTCTCGGTCATGGCAGGGTCCTTTTGCTGAAAAGATATGGGGCGGCAACTGGTAAACGTGTATCGGCGGCGGCGGTGCTGCACAAGCGCGCGGTCAGACGCTTTCGATGCGCAGGGCGATCGGCAGGTTCGTCACGACGCCCAGACCCGGCATCGCTGCCATGGCGCGGTCCAGATCGCCGCGCGCGGCCTTGTGCGTGACGATCAGCACCGGGGCATCAGGGCCGGAATGATCGTATTGGCGCAGCCGGTTGATGGAGATACCGGCATCGCCCAGCGCGGTGGCGACCTTTGCCAGTGCCCCAGGTTTATCGGTCAGCGACATGCGCAGGTAATAGGGCGCCGCCGTACCGCCCTCTGCGGGCTGCGCCTGTTTCAGGCCGGCTGCGGGCTGTCCGAAGGCTGGCATGCGAAACCCGCGCGCGATATCCATCACGTCGCCCATCACGGCACTGGCAGTGGGGCCCATGCCCGCGCCCGGGCCGCGCAGCACGATCTGCTCGACATTGTCGCCCTCCAGCACGACCATGTTGGTTCCGCCTTCCAGCTGGCCCAGCGGGCTGGTGGCCGGAACGAGGCAGGGCGTCATGCGCTGCTCCAGCCCGCTGCCGGTCATCTGCGCCACGCCCAGCAGCTTGATCCGGTAGCCCATGTCGGCGGCGTGGGTGATATCCTCGATGGTGATCGCGCCGATCCCCTCCATCTGCACCGATCCGAAATCAACCTGCGTGCCGAATGCGATGGATGCCAGAAGCGACAGCTTGTGCGCGGCGTCGATGCCGCCGACGTCCAGTTGCGGATCGGCCTCCAGATAGCCCAGATCGGACGCCTCCTGAAACACTTCCTCGTAGGGCAGGCCCGCCGACTGCATCCGCGTCAGGATATAGTTGCAGGTGCCGTTCATCACGCCCATGACGCGGGTCATGTCATTGCCGGCCAGACCTTCGGTCAACGCCTTGATCACGGGGATGCCGCCCGCCACGGCCGCCTCAAAGCGGATGACGCGACCTGCGGCCTCTGCCTCCAGCGCCAGCGCGTGACCGTGATGGGCCAGCAGCGCCTTGTTCGCTGTCACCACATCCTTGCCGGCGGCAATCGCAGCCTCGGTCGCTTCTTTGGCCGTGCCGTCGTGGCCGCCCATGAGTTCAACAAAGACGTCCACATCCTCGCGCCGCGCCAACGCGACAGGATCATCCTCCCACGCATAATCGCCCAAGGGAACGCCCCGTTCCTTGCCGCGCGAGCGGGCCGAGACGGCGCTGATCGTCACCGGGCGCCCGGCACGGCGGGCCAGAAGATCAGCCTTCTGGCGAATGATCCGCACCACGCCGGTGCCCACGGTGCCCAAACCGGCAATGCCAAGGCGCAAGGGATCGTTCATCGGCTGTCTCCGGCTCTGCAAAGGGTCTTGGGGCGATCTACAGGCAAAGCGCAGGCGGTGCAACGCGGGTTTTGACGCGCTTTACCTGCCGGTCAGCGGTGCACGCCCGCCCGCATGCGTTGGCGTGTGGCGCTATCGATCACGTCGCCCTGCAGATCCTCGGCGCGCGACTTCAGGTCCGCGACACGCTCTTCGATCGCCGGAAGGGCATCCGCATCCACGCCGGGGAAGTCCATCCGGCTGCGCAGACTGGCCAGAGGGACCAGATCGGGATAGGGCGCGGCCCGCGCGGCGTCAGTCACGGTCGCATCCAGTTGCGGAAACTGCGCACAGCCAGCGGCAAGGCAGGCCGCTCCGAAGGCGCAGGCAAGGGCAAGGTATCGGCACATGGAGGCGATCCGGTGGATTTTGTGACGTTGCCCCCGTCATGCCATTTATCACAGGCGTTGATCAAGAGTGGGACAAGAACGAACTGACGAAACGAATGATGGAAAGGCGGAGGGCAGAAGACGGCAAAGACCTTCAGACGTCAGAGCCTCATGGTGACAAATGAAGAAGTTCCACAGAAGTTTCCGACAGGGGAATGACCTTCTCCAAAGGAGCGCAAAAGAGGTTTGGCAACACCGCAACAAGGATCCGGAACAGGATCTTCCGGGAGCGCCTCCCTATGGAAGGAGATCATCTTCTATCAGCGTAAGGGGTATGAGACGGTGTTCGATGACGCCGCCATGACCGTGCTTCGGATACCCGGCGAGGGGCCGGAATGTGTCCTCTGATTTACCGGCGTTGGGCAGGCCTCAGCGTCCGTCCGAGATCATGTCCTTTCTTGGCAAAGCCTTCGCAGCATTGACCGAATGGACGCCAATCACAGGAATGCCAACGCGGTCTGGTTCAGGCACTCCCGGTCCTTGGCCAGGCGGCGGCAGCGATCGAGCCATCCGGTGGTCCGCCCGCCCCCCATCGCCCGGGCAGGACGGCGAATTTGCCGGCCTCCCGTTCGCTTGGCAATCCCGCCATTGATCTTGCGGAAAACCTTCTTCAATTCCTCCTGAAACCTCGGCCCCCGGTAGCCGCTGTCGGCATGGAGTTTCAGCAAGCAAGGAGACCGC
>JAUNVT010000049.1 GCA_030540655.1 Rhodobacterales bacterium | reverse complement strand
TGCGAGCCTTGCCTCCCACCCGGCGCCGCACCATATTCCGCTTATGCTCAAGTTCACCCCGATCCTTCTGGCGATCATTTACGCATTTGTCATGTTCCGCTTCTCGGTCTGGCGGACCGCGCGCGATCTGGACGCGCGATCGACGGAACTGGCCGATCCCCGGCTGAAAAAGTTGACTGACAGGATGGCAGAGGCGCTGGATCTGGCGCGTATCCGCGTCAATATCTACGAAATCGATCCGATCAATGGCTTGGCCGCACCGGATGGGCGGATATTCATCACGCGCGGGTTTTACGCCAAATTCCAGTCCGGTGACGTGACGGGCGAGGAAATGGCGGCCGTCATTGCGCATGAGCTGGGCCACGTCGCGCTGGGGCATTCACGGCGGCGGATGATCGATTTTTCGGGCCAGAACGCGGTGCGCACGGCATTGGCCATGGTGCTGTCGCGGTTCTTGCCGGGGATCGGCATCATAATCGCAAGCGCGTTGACGTCGCTTCTGTCCGCGCGCCTGTCCCGAAGGGATGAATACGAGGCCGATGCCTATGCCTCAGCCCTTCTGGTCAAGTCCGGGATCGGCACCGGGCCGCAAAAGTCCTTGTTTCACAAGCTGGAGGCGCTGACCCGCTCCAACTCGGGCGCGCCGCCCGCATGGCTGATGAGCCACCCCAAGACGGCTGAACGTATCGCTGCCATTGAACAGAACGAGGCACGCTGGAATGCCTGAGCCGGTTTAGCCCAGCGCCTTGGCGAGGCGCGGCAGACGCGCCTTTTTCAGCAGCGCGCGCATGGTCCATTCGCCATCGCTGAGCCGGCGGGCATCCTCCAGAACCTGCTGCGCGACATGCTCCATCATATCGGGCTGTGCCTGCCACACACCGTGTAGCAGCGCGTCGGGATCGCTGCGCGACAGCCCTTCTTCGGCGAGAATCTGCCGCGGGAAATCCTTGGCATTCAGAGTAACGATCACATCGGCAGATCCGGCAATTGCTGCGGCCAGCACATGAATGTCCGCAGGATCGGGCAACCACAGCCGCGCCTCCAGTGACGGGGACCATGTGACTTCGGCTCCGGGCCACGCGGCAGAGATCAGCGCTGCCGCAGCCCCCGCCTGCGCGATGCCGTCCCGGCCCAGCTTGACCGCGGCACGTTGCCATTCTTCGATGATGCGCGCCGACCATAGCGGCGTGAACGCGCCCGCCCTGGCGGCGCCCAGCAACATTTCGCGCATAACTGTGGGATAGATCACACAGGTATCCAGAAGTGCCTTCACAGCCGGAAAAACAGTGCCTTGAGATAACCGGATTCGGCCAGATGGGTGTGCATCGGATGGTCCGGCCCGGCGCCGCCTGTATGGATGAGCTGCGGCGCGGGCCCGGCGCCGCGCCCCGCGCCATGCAGACCCCGGCCAATACCGCGCAGGCAGGCGCGGCGGAAAGCGTCCATATCGGCGGCATGGCTGCACGAGCAAAGAACCAGAAACCCGCCCTCCGCCACCAGCGGTGCCGCCAGGCGCGCGGTGCGCTCGTATGCGCGCAGCCCGGCCTCAAGCGATTTCTTCGAGGGAGCAAAGGCTGGCGGATCGCAAATGACCACTTCAAAGCGTGCGCCCTCGGCACCCAGTGCTGTCAGCACGTCAAAGGCATCGCCCTTGCGCGTCTCCAGCCTCCCGGCCATTCCCATGGCCGCCGCCCCTGCCCGCGCAAAATCCAGCGCCGGATCCGAGCCATCGACCGCCAGCGCCGACGCCGCGCCATGCGCCAGAGTGGCAAGAGAGAAACCGCCGACATGGCTGAACACGTCCAGCACG
Organism: Rhodobacterales bacterium; assembly: GCA_030540655.1. Lineage (GTDB taxonomy): Bacteria > Pseudomonadota > Alphaproteobacteria > Rhodobacterales > Rhodobacteraceae > Roseovarius. The sequence goes on along the minus strand of JAUNVT010000049.1, from coordinate 19,443 downwards.
CGCGCACCTTGGCCAAGCCTGGCGGCAAAGGCGTGATTGGGACGCTGATCGAAAAACAGCCCCGTCTTTTGCCCCTGCGTGAGATCCGCCATGTAGATCGCGCCGTTCATGGGAACCTGCACTGGCCCTGTCGGCGCTGCCCCTCGCAGCACGGCAGGCGCGTCGTCCAATCCTTCCAGCGCGCGCGCCCTGCCCGATGCGCTTTTCAGGATATTTGCCGCACCTGTCACATCGGCCAAGGCAGCGGTCAGATCCTCCAGCATCGCATCCGCCCAGGCAGCGTTGGGCTGAATCACGCAGGTATCGCCAAAGCGGTCGATCACGACGCCGGGCAGGCCATCAGCCTCGGCATGGATCAGGCGATAAAAGGGAGCATCGAACAGTCGCTCGCGCAAGGTAAGCGCGCGGCGCAGGCGCAGGCGCAGCCACGCGCGGTCGATGGTCTGGGATGGATCCAGATCCAGCACCCGTGCCATGATCCGCGACCCAGGATTGACCGCGACGAGCGCAAGCGGCACGCGCGCGGCATCCTCAAGCAGCGCAATGCTGCCGGGGGCAAGGGCCTTGCTGCGCCGGTCCAGAACAAGCTCGTTATCATAGACCCAAGGCACGCCCCGGCGTACCCCCGTGGGCGAAGTTTTGGGATTGAGGCGGATCACGGGCAAGGGGGAATGCATCATGCCATTCCCTTACGGGCTTTTGCCCGATGCGAAAAGCGCAAAGCGCCCAAGAAAAAGCCGGCTCAATCGCGGGGACGTGATTTCCACCCGCCGCGGCGGCGCGGCGCATGTCGCGGCAACAAACCCTGCCGAAGCACTTCGGTCATCGGATGATCGGGATGGTCCGCCTCGTAGAGCGTCAGGAAATGCGCAGCGGCGTGTTGAATGTTCTGATCGTCGGGCAACGAAAGAACCCAATCGAGAAAGATCGATCGGCATTCGGCCGCGGTGATGCCGTCAATACGATAGGATTCGCAGATCAGCCCCTTGTGATCCAGAGGGTTATGGCGTGCGGTCATGGCTATCCTCCTGCAACGCTTGGCTGCGCCAGCGTTCCGGCCAGCGCCTTGTCTATGATCGCCGCGGCCTTGCCCGACAATTCCGCAAGTGCGCGTACCAGCGACGGGATATCCGGCATACCCGTCTCGCGCAGCACGAAAGCGCGCGCCCCCGCGCCCAGCCGTTCTGCGTCCAGCGCGCCATCGCCCAGGAGCCGCGCTGCCAGCTGCACCTCGCGGCAGAGCGATGCCGCGCGCGATAGATCGCCCGCCTCCTCAACGCTCCACCAGCCCAGCGCGGTTCCGGCGCTCAGCCCCGCCTGCGTGCCCTGCCGCGCGCTGCCCGCAACCAGCGTGGCGGCTTGTGCGATCAGCTGCACATCCTGAAGGCGGCCCGGCCCCAGCTTGGCGTCCAGCGGGCCTTCGGGCGTCCTGGCCGCCCTGATCCGGTCCCGCATTTCGGAAACGGCCGCCGCCAGCTTGACGGGCGTATGATCACGGGCGGCAATTCCCGCGATCAGGGAAATGCGGAACGCATCGATATCGGCCGCAAGTGATGCGTCGCCCGCCACACCCCGCGCGCGGGTCAGGGCCAGATGCTCCCACCCCCAGGCGCGGTCCTGCTGATAATCACGGAACGCGGCCAGCGATGTCGCCACGGGGCCCTGATTGCCCGAGGGGCGCAGGCGCATGTCCACCTCATAAAGACGCCCCCCCGCCATCTGCGCCGTGAGGGCCGATATCAGCGCCTGCGTCAGCCGCGCGTAATAGGTCCCCGAGGGCAGAGGGCGGCGGCCATCAGAGGTTTCCACACCGCCTGCGTCATAGATCACGATCAGGTCCAGATCCGATGCGGCGTTCAGCGCGCGCACACCCAGCGAGCCCATGCCCAGAATACACGCGCCGCGCCCCGGCGGCGGGCCATGTTTGGTGGCAAACTCCCGGATCACTTCGGGCCAGAGCGCGGAGAGTACCGCCTCGGCCAGATCGGCGTAATGTCGCGCCGACGTGGCGGCATCCACCAGCCCGCGCAAATGGTGTACGCCGATGCGGAAATGCCATTCACGCCGCCAATGACGCGCGGCAATCAGGCGGGCCTCGTAATCCCCCTCCTGCGCCAGCCGCGCCGACAGATCGGCCCGCAGCGCCGCCAAACCCGGCCACTGGGCGAAGAAATCGCCGGCGATCACCGCATCCAGCACCGCCGCATTGCGTGACAGATAACGCGCCAGCGCGGGCGCCGTGCCGACGATATCCACCAGCATGTCCAGCAGCTGGGGGTTGGCCTCGAACAGCGAAAAGACCTGAACGCCGGCAGGCAACCCGGCCAGAAAACCGTCAAACGCCAGCAGCGCTTCCTCGGGGTGGGAGGTGCGCGACAACCGCGCCAGAATATCGGGCCGCAGACGGCGGAATATATGCCCCGCACGGTCTGATCTGAGCGCCGGGTAGGTCGGCCAGCGGGCGATCACCTTTGCATCCAGCCATGCGCCTTGCGGTTCGGTGTCGCTGGGGCTTTCAGGCTTGAAGAAGCGTTCGATCATCGCATCGACGGCCATGAGCCGCGACAGGAGTTCCTCCTTCAGATCCGGTGCATCGCGTCCCATGAAGGCGGCCAGCCGCGCCATACCTTCCTCCGTTTCGGGCAGATCATGCGTTTGCTGGTCGCGCAGCATCTGAAGACGGTGCTCCACCTCGCGGTAGAAGCGGTAATGCGCTGCCAGATCGGCTGCCACGTCGGGCGGAATCCAGTCCTTTGCCGCCAGCCCCTTCAGCCCGTCGAGCGTGCCGCGCATGCGCAGCGACCGATCGCGCCCCCCGGCGATCAATTGCCGGGTCTGGGTAAAGAACTCGATCTCGCGGATACCGCCCCGCCCCAGTTTCATGTCATGGCCCATCAGATCCAGCGGCCCCCCCAGATCGGCACCCAGCCCCTTGTGGGCGCGAATCCGCAGCCGCATGTTATGCGCATCCTCGATCGCCGCGAAATCCAGATGCCTGCGCCAGACGAAAGGGGACAATGTGTGCAGAAATCTGTTTCCGGCGGCAAGATCGCCCGCGCAGGGGCGCGCCTTGATATAGGCCGCACGTTCCCACGTGCGGCCGAGGCTTTCGTAATACCGTTCGGCCGAGGACATTGACATGCAGACCGGCGTCGCACCCGGATCGGGGCGCAGGCGCAGATCGGTACGGAAAACGTAGCCTTCGGCGGTATTTTCACTCAAGGTCGAGGCCATGCGCCGGGTCGCGCGGACGAAGGCCGCGCGTGCCTCGTGATTGGTGTCCGCGTCGAAACGCGTTTCGTCGTAGAGGCAGATCAGATCTATATCCGAGCTGTAATTCAGCTCGCCCGCGCCCATCTTGCCCATGGCGAGTACAACCATGCCTGCCGCGTCCTCCAGGTCATTCTCGGTCATGCCGGGCAGCTTGCCGCGCCGCAGCTCCCACCCGACCGCATGGCGCAGCGCCGCGCCACAGGCCAGATCGGCCAGATCGGTCAGGGTTTGCGTCACCTCCTCCAGCGGCCACACGCCCGCCAGATCGGCCAGTCCGACAAGCAGCGCGATGCGCCGCTTGCCTTGCCGCAGCGGGCCGGCAGGGTCGCCTTCAACAGCGCGCAACCCGTCCAGCAACGCGGACCGTGCTGCCTCGGGCGCTTCGAGCGCGGAAGGCAGCCAGTCTGCTTCGGCCTGAATGAGATGACGCAGGTAAGGGCTGCATCCGGCCGCATTTCCGATCAGATCACGCAGATCGGCGCTTAAAGAGGGAAAGCGCGCCCGAGCCTCCTCGGCTTGGTCCGCCTCATGTGGGAGCGGCAGGCGGGTGATGCGAGTGGCGAAATCCATGTTTTCAGTGATACCGAGAGCGCAGGCCGGGTCAATGGCACATGCCTTTTGCCCAAATATTGGCCTCGCATGTTAATTCTTTTTACTTCCCCTCTTGCGCCAGAGGATTCGGATACCAACTTCCATCTATGTAAAGCGGGTTAACATACTCGTTGAAACCACGACAAAGGATATTTCATGAACACCTACGCACAAACTCCTATAGGGACCGCCTTGCTCCGCTGGCCCGCACGCGCGGTGCAGTGGCTTGACGCACGCGGCAAGCCCGCATGGATCGCCGTCATGGTAATCGGGTTCATCTTTGTCTGGCCTGTCGGCCTGGCAATTCTTGCATATATGATCTGGAGCAAACGTATGTTCGGTAACTGCATAAAACGCGGCATGGCGCACATGCCCATGACCCGCAGCAGCGGCAACAGCGCCTTCGATGCTTACCGGGACGAAACGCTGCGCCGCCTTCAGGATGAGCAAGCCAGCTTTGAAAGCTTCCTCGACCGGCTGCGGCAGGCCAAGGACAAGGCCGAGTTCGACCAGTTCATGCAGGACCGTGCCAAGGCAGCGCAGGACGAGCGCAAGCTGGGCGGTAGTGGCTCGGACACGTAAGATCGGTCGATGCATTCAGCGGCGACCTGCCTCGTGACAAAGCGCGGGCCGCCCAGAGCAGTACATCCTCATCTTGAAATTCCTGCCCATCATACCTTCCTATGAAACCCAGCGCGTTTTTTACACGCAGCGCCCTCAGCGAAAGCCCGACATGAGTTACATCGCCCACGCCATTCCCCTGCCGGATCCCAGCACCAACCCGGAATTCTATGCCTCCATCCCCTCCAAACGTTTTCTGGCCTGGGTGGTGGATACGGTGCTGATCGCGATCCTGTGCCTGGCTTTATCCATCCTCTCGGTTGGTGTCGGATTCTTTTTCTGGCCGATTCTTTTTGTAATTATAAGTTTTGCCTATCGGTCCGTGACTCTCGCGCGCGGATCTGCGACCTGGGGCATGGCTGTCATGGCGGTGGAGGTGCGGCGGCACGATGGCGAGCGGCTGGACTGGCTGACCGGCATGCTGCATACGCTGGGCTACATGGTGTCGATGGCGCTCTTTCTACCGCAGGTTGTATCCGTGATTTTGATGCTGATAAGTCCGCGTGCACAGGGATTGACCGACCATGTATTGGGCACTGTCGTGATAAATCGTCGCGCCTGATCACATATTCGCGTGGCACATTTATGCCGAAGCATGTTGCAACCTGATCGATAAAAGCTTTAGGCTGGATTTTGGCAAAATAGTTAATTCGGTCTTCGATGCGACACAGCACAACCATAGCACCGCAGTTTTATGTGACAGCCCCACAACCCTGTCCCTATCTTGAGGGCCGGATGGAGCGCAAACTGTTCACTGCACTGCAAGGCGACGGCGCCCAGCGGTTGAATGACGGGCTGTCGCAGCAAGGATTCCGCCGGTCGCAGAATGTGCTCTATCGCCCCTCCTGTGCCGATTGCGCGGCGTGCTTGTCCGCTCGTATCCGACTCGATGCGTTTTCACCCTCAAAAAGCCAGCGGCGTGTCCTGCGCCGCAACTCCGGTCTGATTCGCCGCGTCACGTCACCTTGGGCAACCGAGGATCAATATGCTCTTTTCCGCCGCTATCTGGAGAGCCGTCACGCGTCGGGCGGAATGGCTGATATGGATGCTTTCGAATTCGCCTCGATGGTTGAGGAAACACCGATCCGCACCCGCGTCGTGGAATATATTGACGCGGAAACGCGCGAATTGGTGGCCGTGTGCCTGACCGACATTCTGGATGACGGGGTGAGCATGGTCTATTCGTTTTTCGATCCGGACCGTGAACGCGATTCGCTCGGGACGTTCATCATTCTGGACCATATCGACATCGCGCGTGAAAATGGCCTGCCGCATGTCTATCTGGGCTATTGGGTGCCCGGTAGCCCCAAGATGGGCTACAAATCCGGGTTTTCCGGAATAGAGCTTTATGTCGGCCATCAGTGGGAGAGGATGCGCGATCCGGGTGCCTACCAGGCGCAGGTTTACCCAAAGACGCACGCGTCGATATCCGAGCAGGTGGCTGATATCACCCTGCCCGACGGCACTCCGCTGCGCGCCAGCCGCCTCTAGCCGACGCATGCCCGCAAGGGGTGGGTGTGCCGAGCTTCGCCGCAACGCGCTTTACAGCAACTACATGCCGCCATTGACCCTTTTTGCGCCGCTGCTGACCTTTCACGCCCGCCATATGAGCTTAAACTTGGCAGGACTCCCGCGCGCTATATCTGGACCGGCCCAATGAGCAAAGATCCTCTTGTCGTCTTTACCCCCTCCGGAAAACGTGGCCGTTTCGCCCCCGGAACGCCGGTCTTGACGGCCGCAAGGCAATTGGGGGTGGATCTTGATTCGGTCTGCGGCGGACGCGGCATCTGCTCGAAGTGCCAGATCACGCCCGGCTATGGCGAATTTCCCAAACACGGCGTGAGTGTGGCCGCCGATGCACTGTCGGAGTGGAATGCGGTCGAGCAGCGTTATGAGGACAAGCGCGGCCTGAAGCCGGGTCGACGTCTGGGATGTCAGGCGACGGTGCAGCACGATGTGGTGATCGACGTGCCGCCCGAATCCCAGGTGCACCGGCAGGTGGTGCGCAAGGCCGCAGCTGACCGCACAATCGAAATGGATCCGGCCACGCGGCTGTATATGGTCGAGGTGGACGAGCCTGACATGCATGAGCCGACCGGCGATCTGGAGCGGCTGGCCCGCGCGCTGAAAGCGCAGTGGAACATCCCCGGCATCCGCGCCGATCTGTCGCTGCTCGCACGGCTGCAACCTGCGCTGCGCAAGGGCAAGTGGCAGGTCACCGTTGCTTTGAACAAGGCGCATGATGATGATGTGGCCCGCGTGCTGGAGATCTGGCCCGGTCTGCATGAAGATGGGCTCTACGGTCTGGCGATCGACCTTGGATCGACCACCATCGCGGCGCATCTGACCGATTTGCATACCGGTGCCGTAGTCGCATCTCTTGGCATGATGAACCCGCAGATCCGTTTTGGCGAGGATCTGATGAGCCGCGTCAGCTATTCCATGATGAACAAGGGCGGCGACGTAGAAATGACCGGTGCCGTGCGCGAGGCGCTGAATACGCTGGCAGAGGAAATTGCGGTCGAGGGACAGATCGCACCGGAACTGATCGTCGAGACAGTCATCGTGTGCAACCCGGTCATGCACCATCTGTTGCTGGGAATCGACCCTGTCGAACTCGGCCAGGCTCCTTTTGCGCTGGCCACCTCGGGCAGTATTTCCACTGATGCGCGCGACATCGGCTTGTCCGCCATCAACCACCGCGCGCGGCTGTATATCCTGCCCTGCATCGCTGGCCATGTCGGGGCAGATTCCGCTGCCGTGGCCTTATCGGAACAGCCGGGTAAATCGGAGGATCTGGTGCTGATCATCGATGTCGGCACGAATGCCGAACTGCTTTTGGGCGACAAAGCAGGCGTTCTGGCATGCTCCTCGCCTACCGGACCTGCGTTCGAGGGCGCGCAGATTTCCTCGGGGCAACGCGCGGCACCGGGTGCCATAGATGCAATCCGCATTGATCCCGTGACCAAGGAGCCGCGTTATAGGGTCATCGGCTCTGATCTGTGGTCAGATGATCCGAACTTTGCGGCGGCAACCAGCGGCTCCGGGATCACCGGAATATGCGGATCGGGCATCATCGAGGCAGTGGCAGAGCTGCGCATGGCGGGGCTGTTGGACGAGAACGGGCTGATGGGTTCGGCCGCCGCAACAGGCACAGGACGCATGGTTCCTGAAGGGCGCACACACAGTTACCTGATCTGCGATGCCTCCGGGAATGGCGGCCCGCGCATCACCGTGACCCAAGGCGATATCCGCGCAATCCAACTGGCGAAGTCGGCGCTTTACGCCGGGGCGAGGCTGTTGATGGACGCGCGCGGCGTGGACAAGGTGGACCGCGTCGTTCTGGCCGGCGCGTTCGGCGCCCATATCTCGACCCTGCATGCGATGGTGCTGGGCATGATTCCCGACGCGCCGCTGGAGAAGGTGACATCCGCCGGCAACGCCGCAGGCACCGGCGCACGCATCGCGCTGTGCAATATCGGCGCCCGTGCAGAAATTGAGCGCACGGTGCGCCAGATCAACAAGGTCGAAACAGCGATCGAGCCCAAATTTCAGGAACATTTCGTCGCTGCCAACGCGATTCCCCACAAGACCAGCCCCTTTGCGGAACTGGCGAAAATCGTCACCCTGCCCAGCCCGAATTTCAACGCAGGCTCGGGCGGGGGCGAGGATGGCGCACGCCGTCGCAGGCGCAGGGGTTGATCCGGCTCAGTAATTTCCTGCGACGTATTTGGCGATGGCACCGCCCCGGGAATTCACGTCCAGCTTTTGATAAATGGCCTTGAGGTAATACTTGACCGTGTTCTCCGACAGGCCGAGCCTCGCCGAGATCTGAAAATTCGTCAGCCCATTAGCCAGCAACCCCAGTATTTCGTGCTCGCGCCGTGACAGGGCATGCGTCGTCTCGGTGGTCAGGCGGCGCAGGATATCGGTGGGGACGATGGAATGCCCCTCAACAAGCTTGCTCAGGATCTTGGGAAGGCTGACAAGGATCTGCCCCATCATGCAGACGGAATTCGCGCCTGATTTTATTGCCGCGCGAATGAATGCGAACTCGGTATCTTCGGCCACCACCACCACCAGAGCAGTTGGAAAATCGCGGCGCAGCATCTCCAGCGCAGCGGATATATCCCCGTCAGCCAGCCTGACACCCAGGATCACGATGACCTGCCCGGTTTCTGCACTCAGCAAACGACGCAACCCTTCAAGGTCGGTGGCAAACTCACCCAGTTCCGTTCCCGGAATCTGAGCGACGAGCGATCCAATGCCTTGGCAGACGATCAACTGACGGTCTGCGACAATGATGCGGGACAAGGATAGCTCGGAGATGTTCATTTCGCGGATGCTACACATGGCGGCGGGATTGTCACGACCTATAACACCTTCCCGTCGGGGAACCCGCTGTTTTGGCGGGATTTTTCTGTGTGCCGGTGTATGCATTGCGAAGTCCTTCCTGTTGAACGGGTAGGTCTCCCTACCCGATCGGTGGATTATGACGACAGATGGCGTCCAAGACCATACTCTCGGGGATTTTGCCTTGCGCAGCCATCTCGCATATATGGCTATAATCAACAGGAGCGAAATCATGCGCGGCACGTCCCATTTATTCATTCCCGGCCCCACGAACGTCCCTGAAGAGGTTCGCCGCGCCATGAACATTCCGATGGAGGATATGCGCGCACCCGATTTCGCGGATCTTACCTTCAGCCTGCTGGCTGATATGAAAAAGGCGTTCCGACTGGAAAACGGACGTGTCTTCATCTTCCCATCTTCGGGAACCGGCGCTTGGGAATCGGCTATTACCAACACCCTGAGCGAGGGCGACACCGTGCTCATGTCGCGCTTCGGCCAGTTTTCGCTGCTTTGGGTGGATATGGCCGAACGTCTGGGCCTGAATGTCGATCTGTGCGAGGTCGAGTGGGGCAAGGGCGTGCCGGTCGAGGAATATGCCAAACGCCTGAAGGCCGACACGGACCACAAGATCAAGGCCGTATTTGTGACCCAGAACGAAACAGCCACGGGCGTTTCGTCGGATGTGGCGGGCGTGCGCAAGGCGCTGGACGATGCCGGGCACCCTGCCCTTCTGTTTGTTGACGGCGTCAGCTCGATCGGGTCGGTCGAATTCGAGATGGAAAAGTGGGGCGTCGACTTGGCGGTTTCCGGCTCGCAAAAGGGGTTCATGCTGCCGGCGGGTCTGGGGTTTCTGGCCGCGTCCGACAAGGCACTTGCCGCCAACGCGTCGAACACGAACAAGATGAACCGCTGCTATTTCAGCTGGGAGGACATGATCAAGCTGAACGATACCGGCTACTTCCCCTATACGCCCGCAACGCAGCTTCTGCGCGGCCTGCGCACGTCGCTGGACATGATGCTGGATGCGGGGCTGGAGACAATCTGGAAGCGTCACCACTTCCACGCCGAAGGGGTGCGCCGTGCGATCGCCGCGTGGGATGGGTGCGAGCTGGTGGCGCGCGGACCCGAGTGGGAATCCGACACAGTCTCGGCCATCTATGTGCCGGATGGTGTGGACGCGCGCGACGTGATTGCGAACGCCTATTCCAAATATCAGACATCGCTGGGCACCGGCCTGAACAAGCTGGCGGGCAAGGCGTTCCGCATCGGACATCTGGGCTCTCTGAACCCGGTGATGCTCCTCGGCGCAATCTCGGCCGCCGAAATGGCACTGGTCGATTCGGGTGCGAGGATCGAACTCGGTTCGGGCGTCGCAGCGGCGCAGGAACATTACCGCGGCGTCGAGGGCTGAGCGGATGCGCGCCCTTGTCACCCGCGCATGGCCCAAGGCCACACAGAACCGCCTCGCAAAGCTCTGTGAGGCGACTTTCCGCGACCCCGACACGCCGATGAGCGCAGCGGAATGGATGGAGGCGGCCACGCAATATGATGCCATCCTGCCCACAGTGTCCGATAATATTCCCGCCGAATTCTACGACGCGGCCAAGGGCAAGGTGCGCCTGCTGGCCAATTATGGCGTCGGATACAACCATATCGATACCGCCGCCGCCGAGGCCGCGGGCATCGCCGTAACCAATACTCCGGGCGTGCTGACCGATTGCACCGCGGATCTGGCGATGGGCCTTTTGCTGGCGGCCGCACGCCGTCTCGGCGAAGGCGAGCGCGAATTGCGCGCCGGGCGTTGGGACGGTTGGCGCCCCACGCATCTGATCGGGCGCAAGGTGGCAGGCGCCACGCTGGGCATCATAGGGTTTGGCCGGATCGGTCAGGCCATGGCCCAGCGGGCACATCATGGATTCGGCATGAAGGTGGTGTTTCAGAACCGCAGCCGTGTCGACCCGCAGACCGCGGATCGCTATGGCGCCACGCAGATGGCGAACGTGGCCGAGGTAGCCGAGGTCAGTGATTTTCTGTCTCTCCACTGCCCCGGCGGCGCGGACACAAGGCACCTGATCGACGCAGAAATCTTTGCCGCGATGAAACCTGGTGCGATTCTGATCAATACTGCGCGCGGTGATGTGGTGGACGAGGATGCGCTGTTTGCCGCGCTTGGCACAGGCAATCTGGGCGGTGCCGGACTTGACGTCTTTCAGAACGAGCCAACTCTGGATCCGCGCTTCCTGAAACATGAAAACCTGGTGCTGGCTCCGCATCTGGGGAGCGCGACGGATGCCACCCGCGCGGCGATGGGTCATCTTGCCATCGATAATCTGGAAGCGTTTCTGAGCGGAAACACGCCACCAAACAAGATCGTCTGATCCGTTGTACAGCTACTGCAGAATCATGCCCCGGCCCCGCGCTGGGGCATTTCGCATTTAAGCCTCTGACCTTAAACGATTGTTAATTTTCCCATCCACAACCGCGCACGCCGCCGCATACCATCAGAGGGGCACCGGGTAGCCCTCTCTACCCGTTCGCCCCCCACGTCCAATCCCGGACCTGCTTTGCTACCCATGCGAAAGTGTTGAGAAGGGACGCGATGAGGCACTTTTCACAGGACAACTTGTTCCAGGGAGGAAACAATCATGAGCTACACACTGCACCCACTGAAGAAGCAGCGCCTTCAACGCTCCGAACTGGCGGTACCGGGTTCGAACACAGAGATGTTCGAGAAAGCGGCCAACAGCGACGTCGACTATATCTTCCTCGACCTTGAGGATGCGGTTTCGCCCGCCGACAAGGAGCAGGCACGCAAGAACATCATCCAGGCGCTGAACGACATCGACTGGAAGGGCAAGACGATGTCCATCCGGATCAACGGTCTGGACACGCACTACATGTACCGCGACGTCGTAGACATCGTCGAGCAGGCGGGCCAGCACCTTCACACGATCCTGGTACCCAAAGTCGGCGTTCCGGGCGATATTTACGCGGTTGAGACCATGGTCAGCCAGATCGAGGTCGCCAAGGGTTTCAAACATCAGATCGGCCTTGAGGCCCTGATCGAAACCGCGCTTGGCATGGCCAACGTCGAGGCGATTGCCGCGGCACCCAGCCGTCTTGAGGCGATGCATTTCGGTGTCGGCGACTATGCCGCCTTCACCCGCGCGCGCACTGTGGTCATCGGCGGCCTGAATCCCGATTATCCGGGCGACCAGTGGCACTATGCGATCTCCCGCATGAACGGCGCATGCCGCGCCTTCGGTCTGCGCGCGATCGACGGTCCATTCGGTGATTTCGGCGATCCTGATGGTTACGTTAAATCGGCCAAGCGCGCCGCGGCACTCGGCATCGAGGGCAAGTGGGCCATTCACCCCAGCCAGATCGCGCTTGCGAACGAAACATTCTCGCCGCCCGAAGAAGAAGTGACCCGTGCCCGCCGCATCATCGAAGCGCTGCGTGAAGCGGAAAGACAGGGCAAAGGCGCCGCAAACCTCGACGGTCGTCTGATCGACGCGGCTTCCGAGCGTATGGCGCAGAACGTGCTGGCAGTGGCAGATGCCATTGCAGCCAAGGGCTGAGGGACACCAGATGGATATCCATGAATATCAGGCCAAGGAACTGCTGAAGAAATACGGCGTGAACGTGCCGCGCGGCGGCATCGCCTACAGCCCTGAGCAGGCGGTTTACCGCGCTCAGGAGTTGTCGGGTGAAAAATGCGTCGTCAAGGCGCAGATCCATTCGGGCGCCCGCGGCAAGGCCGGCGGCGTGCGGATCTGCAGCACCGATGACGAGATTGCCGATGCCGCGACCTGGATGCTGGGCCGCAAGCTGGTCACGCATCAGACCGGTCCGCAAGGCAAGCTGGTCGGCCGCCTCTACATCGAGGAAGCCACCGACATCGCTCAGGAAATCTACCTGGGCTTTGTCATGGACCGTACCGAGGAGCGCGTTGTCGTCGTCGCCTCTGCTCAGGGCGGAATGGAGATCGAGGATATCTCCGAGGACGAGCCCGACAGCATCGTGCGTTCGGTCGTCGATCCGGCTGTCGGCATGCAGGCTTTCCAGGCGCGTGAAATCGCGTTTCAGCTTGGCTTGGACGCTGCGCTGATCCCGCAGGCCGTCAAGCAGATCATCGGGTGCTACCGCGCGCTGGACGATCTGGATGCATCCATGCTCGAAATCAACCCGCTGGTGGTGACCGGTGGCGGCGAAATCGTCGCGCTGGACGCCAAGGTCAGCTTTGACGACAACGCCCTGTTCCGCCATCCCGAAATTTCGGAACTGCGGGACAAGAGCCAGGAAGATTCGCGCGAGACATACGCAGAGGATCGCGGCCTGAGCTATATCGGGCTCGAGGGTGAAATCGGCTGCATCGTCAACGGTGCGGGTTTGGCGATGGCGACGCTCGACATGATCAAGATGTCGGGCGGCGAGCCTGCCAACTTCCTTGATGTCGGCGGCGGGGCGAGCCCCGAGCGCGTGCTGATGTCGTTCAAGGCGGTTCTGAACGATCCCAATGTCGAGGCGATTCTGGTCAACATCTTTGCGGGCATCAACCGCTGCGACTGGATTGCCGAAGGTGTCGTTCGCGCGGTGCAGGAACTGAAGCTGACCATGCCTCTGGTTGTGCGCCTGTCCGGCACCAACGTCGAAGAAGGCCGCAAACTGCTGAACGAAAGTGGCCTCAACATCACCACCGCCGAGACGCTGGCAGAGGCGGCCGACAAGGTCGTCGCGGCCTGGAAGAAAGCATCAACCAAGAACGCGGAGGCAATCTGATGGCCATCCTGATCGACAAGAACTCAAAGGTGCTGGTCACCGGCCTCACAGGCCGCATCGGCAGTTTCCACGCACAGGAGATGCGTGACTACGGCACCAATGTCGTCGGCGGCGTGACGCCGGGCAAGGGTGGCAGCACGCATAATGGCCTGCCGGTGTTCAACACCGTCAAGGGCGCGGTGGCCGAAACGGGTGCCGATCTGGTCATCGCCTTCGTCCCGCCCCCCTTTGCTGCCGACAGCATCATGGAAGCGGCAGATGCCGGTATCGGGGTATGCGTCTGCATCGCCGACGGTATTCCGACACAGGATATGATCCGCGTGAAACGCTACATGCGCCGCTACAAGGAAGAAAAGCGCATGCGTCTGATCGGTCCGAACTGCGCCGGCATCATCACGCCGGGTCAGGCGTTTGCCGGCCTCATGCCGCCCGCTATCTACCTGCCGGGCCGTGTCGGAATTGTCGGACGGTCAGGCACACTGGGCTATGAGGCAGCCAGCCAGATGAAATCGCGCGGGATCGGCGTCAGCAGCTCGATCGGGATCGGGGGCGATCCGATCAATGGTTCGTCCTTCCGCGATATTCTGGAACTGTTCGAGAATGATCCCGAAACCGATGCCGTCGTCATGGTCGGTGAAATCGGTGGCCCGCAAGAGGCCGAAGCGGCAGAATATATCCGTGATCACATGAAGAAACCTGTGGCTGCCTATATCGCAGGTCTTTCCGCACCCAAGGGCCGCCGTATGGGTCACGCGGGCGCCATCGTTTCGGCGTTCGGCGAGTCGGCTCAGGAAAAGGTGGAAATCCTGTCAGAGGCGGGCGTCACCATCGTTCCGACCCCGTCAGCATTCGGCGAGACCATCGAACAGATGCTTGCATGACACAGTTTTGGGCGGAACCGTACCAGGTTCCGCCCAAATACGTCGGCCATATTGCCTTCGCTTTAATTTTGACACAATTGTTCCTTATTCACGCTCCGGTGCGCCGCGCTCTCAGACGGGCCGCCGGATGCCAGCTGGACAGAACTCCAGCGCGTGATACCTATCGAGGAGCAATGACATGCCCACAGTGAACCCAGCGCCGAAAAAGACGAAAACGACCAAGGCAGAGACCTCGGCCGTTCAAAAGATGAAGCCTGATACCGAGCGGAAGGAGAAATCCAAGCCGCAGCCGACTCCGCGCTACATCATCAAGGATTTCGCCAGCATCTGATTTCAAATCATGATCCGGGCCGCTAAAACAAAAGGCCGCATCGCTTTGATGCGGCCTTTGCCATTATCGGGGCGGCTCTATTAGCCAACCAGTTCAAGACCGGCAAAGAAATAAGCGATTTCTTCCTTGGCCGTTTCCGGCGCGTCCGATCCGTGAACCGAGTTTTCACCGACGCTTTCGGCAAATTCTGCGCGCACGGTGCCGGGGGCCGCATCCTTGGGGTTGGTTGCGCCCATGACTTCGCGGTTCTTGGCAATCGCGCCTTCCCCTTCCAGCACCTGAACGACGACGGGGCCCGAGGCCATGAACTCGCAGAGCTCGCCGTAGAACGGCCGCTCGGCATGAACTTCATAGAACTTGCCAGCCTGCGCCGGTGTCAGGTGGATGCGCTTTTGCGCGACGATGCGCAGGCCGGCATCCTCGAACTTGGCGTTGATCTTGCCGGTGAGGTTGCGCTTGGTAGCGTCGGGTTTGATGATGCTCAGGGTGCGTTCGGTTGCCATTTCCAGCCTCTGCTTAGTGGATGATGATATGTCGGTCGCGGTATCACGCGCGCGACACAGGTAAAAGACCTATTCAGGATGCGACATTATGGCCCCCGGTACGGTCTTTCATTTCCGACGAAATTAGTCAGATTATTCTTGACACCCGACTCATCTCTCATCAGGATACCAGCTTCATGCCATTCAAACCTCTTTGCGCCGCTGCTGCGCTGCTCTTTGCCACCGCTCCAGCCTGGGCAGAAACAGCCGCCCCGCTGACTTACGAGCAATTCGAAGCATCCGTGCCGCATCTGGACCTTGAGGAGTGTCCGGATACCCTGGCCAAGGAAGGTGTGTTCTGCCGTGCCACGCTCCGGCATGATGAAATCCACGTATTCGTGTTCAGTGATGAAGGCGATCAGGTTTTCGTTGGTTTCAAATCATACCCAGCCGAGGGGCTGTCGGCGCTGCTGCACTAAGACAGATGGTTGACAAGGGCGGAGCGGTCGGCCATCGCTCCGCCCATGCTGCGCATTGATGACATATCCTATTCCGTCGCGGGCCGCCCGCTGATCGAAAACGCTTCGGCGACCATTCCCGATGGCCACAAGGTGGGTATTGTGGGAAGGAATGGCACCGGCAAGACCACGCTTTTCCGCATCATCCGGGGCGAGCTGGCGCTGGAGGGCGGCAGCATCACCCTGCCCCAGCGCGCGCGGATCGGCGGCGTATCACAGGAGGTGCCGGGCAACGAAGTATCGCTGATCGACACTGTTCTGGCAGCCGATACCGAACGTGCCGATCTGCTGGCCGAAGCGGAAACGGCAACCGATCCGAGCCGCATCGCCGAAGTTCAGACGCGCCTGTCCGATATCGACGCTTGGGGCGCCGAGGCGCGGGCGGCATCCATTCTGAAGGGTCTCGGCTTTGACGACGATGCACAGCGCCAGCCCTGTTCCGCCTTCTCGGGCGGATGGAGGATGCGGGTTGCGCTGGCGGCCGTCTTGTTCGCGCAGCCTGATCTGCTGCTTCTTGACGAGCCGACGAACTATCTGGACCTTGAAGGCGCGCTCTGGCTGGAGACATATCTTGCGCGCTATCCCCATACCGTGCTGATTGTCAGCCATGACCGGGGGCTGCTCAACCGCGCGGTAGGGTCCATCCTGCATCTGGAAGACAAGAAGCTGACGCTTTATAACGGCGCCTATGATACCTTTGCCGAAACCCGCGCCGCCCGTCTGGCCGCGCTGGAATCCGAGGCCAGGAAACAGGACGCCCGCCGCGCTCATTTGCAGAGCTTTGTCGACCGGTTCCGCGCCAAGGCGTCCAAGGCCGTGCAGGCGCAATCGCGGCTGAAGATGATCGCAAAAATGAAGCCGATCACGACTCCGCAAGAGGCCGCGCTGAAACGCTTTACCTTTCCCTCGCCCGAGGAATTGTCGCCCCCCATCATCCATATCGAGGGCGGATCGGTAGGGTATGACGGCAAGGCCGTTCTGGGGCGGCTGGATCTGCGCATCGATCAGGACGACCGCATCGCCTTGCTGGGCAAGAACGGTGAGGGAAAATCGACCCTGGCCAAGCTGCTGGCGGGCAAGCTGGATGCGATGGGCGGCAAGATGACCACCGCGTCCAAGCTGCGCGTGGGATTTTTCGCACAGCATCAGGTCGAGGAGTTGCATGTCGATGAGACGCCCATCGACCATATCCGTCGCCTGCGCCCCGAGGAGACCCCCTCGCGCCTGCGCGCCCGGCTGGGCGGCTTTGGTATCGGCTCCGAACAGGCCGAAACGCTGGTGGGCAAGCTGTCGGGCGGGCAAAAGGCGCGGCTCAGCCTCATGCTGGCCACGATCGACGCGCCTCACTTGCTTATCCTCGATGAGCCGACGAACCATCTGGACATCGAATCGCGGGAAGCGCTGGTCGAAGCGCTGACAGCCTATACAGGGGCCGTGATCCTTGTCAGCCACGACATGCATCTGCTCAGTCTGGTCGCTGACCGGCTATGGCTGGTCAGGGACGGGCGCGTATCCACCTATGAGGGCGATCTGGAAAACTACCGCACCATGCTGCTGGCCGGCGACAAGCCCGCACCGAAAGCAAAAGAGACAAAGCAAAAACGCCCATCGCG
The DNA here is from genome assembly GCA_030540655.1 of Rhodobacterales bacterium. Classification (GTDB taxonomy): domain Bacteria; phylum Pseudomonadota; class Alphaproteobacteria; order Rhodobacterales; family Rhodobacteraceae; genus Roseovarius. The sequence goes on along the minus strand of JAUNVT010000049.1, from coordinate 1,998 downwards.
CGATGCCGTTCTTGCGCTCAGGCAGGATGCGCGCAAATGCGAGGAACGTGTCGAGAAGCTGAATACGATGGCTGACAAGCTGGCCAGAAAGCTGGCCGATCCCGCCCTTTATGACGAGGACAAGAAGGATGAGGCGACCGTCTGGCAAAAGAAATACTCCGAAGTGATGGATGCCCAGGCACGGGCCGAATCCCTGTGGATACGTGCGCTGGAAAAGCTGGAGCAGGCCGAAGGGTAGCGCGTCGACGATTGAAACCGCGCATCCAGCCGGGGTAAGGAGATCATGGACAGCAGCGCGCTTATAACCACTTTTGTCACACTGCTTATCGTGCTGGATCCGATGGCGCTGGCGCCGCTGTTTCTGGCGCTGACGCAAGGAATGAACAACACCATGCGCCGGTCGGTGGCGGTGCGGTCTTGCTTGATGGGCGCCGCGCTGCTGATCGTCTTCGGCGCGTTCGGCGAGGCGGTGCTGGGCTTCATCGGCATTTCCATGCCCGCCTTCCGCATTGCAGGGGGAATACTGCTGTTCCTGACCGCGCTCGATATGCTGTTCGAGCGGCGCACGAAACGCCGCGAAGATCAGGTCGAGCATGACGATCACGAGGATCCTTCGATCTTTCCGTTGGGCATCCCGCTGATTGCCGGGCCGGGGGCCATCGCAACAGTGATCCTCCTGACGGGTGAGCATCAGGGCCTGATCGGCATGGCATGGGTGCTGGGCACGATGCTGTTCGTGATGCTTCTGGTCTTCATGTCATTTCTCAGCGCGGGCTTGCTGGAACGTGTATTGGGCAAGACCGGCATCAACGTTGTCACCCGCGTTCTGGGCATGCTCCTGGCCGCGCTGGCGGTGCAGTTTGTGCTGGATGGGTTGCGCGGCTTCGGTCTGGCGGCATGATGACCGATTTCGATCCTGCAAACCTTGTCTACCTTGTCGTGCTGGGCTGCGCGGTGATGCTGTGGTTCCTTGCCGCCAATCGCCACTCCATGGGGCGCAATCTGCAACAGGCGGCGGTTTGGGGGTTGATCTTCATCGGCGTGATCGCCGCAATCGGACTTTGGGACGATATCAGCCGCACCGTCGCTCCGGCCCAGTCGGTCAGCCGCGATGGCACGAGGATCGAACTGCCCCGCGCGCCTGACGGTCATTATTATCTGGATGCGGCAGTGAACGACGCTCCGGTGCGGTTTGTCATCGATACCGGGGCCAGCGACATTGTTCTCAGCCACCGCGACGCCGTCAACGTGGGGCTTCAGCCGGAGGGGCTTGCTTTTACCGGGCAGGCCAATACCGCCAACGGGCTGGTGCGCACGGCACCTGTGCGGCTGGACAGCCTTACCGTGGGCGGGATTACCGATCGTGGATTGCGCGCCGTGGTGAACGAGGGCGATATGGCTGCCTCCTTGCTGGGCATGCGATATTTGCAGCGTTTCACGACGGTGCAGATCACGGGCGGCAAGTTGGTGCTGGAACGCTGAACGCAGCTTCCTCTGCCAGAGGCATTGATTCAGATCAACGCCCCCCACCCCTTTGACAGTACAGTGCCCGGTGAACGAATTGATTTTACGGAGTTACATCATGCGTCCACGTCTCCTGCTCGCCACGTGCATTGCTGGCGTCGTCGCCTGCCTGCCCGCTGTCGCACAGCAAAAGCAAGATAGATCCCAAGGCCCCGACAATCTGGTCACTATCATCACAAGCGAAAATGCCCAGACCCAGTTGATGGGCATGGTTCTGACAATGCAATCAATCAAGGCAGGCGCGGCAGCGCATGTGCTGCTCTGTGGCCCGGGCGGCGATCTGGCGCTGAAAGACGCGCCCGCATCTGCCACCGCCGAGCAGCCACCCAAGAGCATGAGTCCGCAAGGCCTTATGCAGCAGATCATGGAAGCGGGCGGCACGGTCGAGGTGTGCGCTATCTACTTGCCCGGGAGGGGGGAGGATGCGTCTGTGCTGCTGGACGGTATCACCGCTGCAGCGCCCGATGCGATGGC
>JAUNVT010000266.1 GCA_030540655.1 Rhodobacterales bacterium | reverse complement strand
GCAACTTCAAAACGCCGCCTGATCAAGCCGTCACCAACATTTGGGCATAACTCCCGACAGGCTGCCTGAAAGAGCCTCTTTTGCATTTTATAAACGCGGATATCGTCAAGCTGGGCTTCGTCATAGAGGTCATACCCCAGATGTTCATAAAGCGGGACGTTTGCGGGGTTTTCGGTATCAAGAGCCCAGTAGCTCTCGGTGGGGCTTGCTGCTTCAAGCGCACGCAGGAATTCTCCTCCGTGCCCCATCCCCCGTGCAGCGGGCGCAATTGCAATCATGACCAGAAAATGCGTCACCCCGGAGGGAACGCCTGCTCCGCTGATCGCGCGATAAGCAGCCAGTTTGCGAATTGTCGCAAAGGGCAAGGCGAACCAATTGCGCCAGCAGCGCAACGCGCCAAGAGTGGTTCTCCACGCGCTCATCCTCGTATCCACCAGCGCGCAGCCAATGAGGCGGCCTTGATGGTAATACCCACAAAGCGGTTCGCCTCTGGCCATATGACTCTTCACAAGTACACGGATAATGTTGCCGAGAAGAAAATCATCTTTTCCTACACCAGAACGCGAGGAAAAATAGACCATGACCGGATCATCGCGAAAGGCCTCGGTCAGGATATCGATTGATGCCATGATAGCGCTGTGATCATGGCCACGGATATGACACAGGCCAGCGGCCGGGTACTGATCAGACATAATGGTCACCGGCAAAAATGAAGGCGGCATTCAACCTGGCCGGTCCTTTTTCAGTTCTGGTATCTTTAGAGCAATGAGTGCGATGAAGGGCATTAGACATGACACGGGGTGGATAGCACCGGGGTCATGCGTGATACCACGGTGCATATTGTCGCCAATCAGCGGCCTGCACCAAGCCGGACTTCATACCGACATGGCTGCGGCTTGCTTTGATCATCATCACGTCTATTGCCCTTGCATCTCAGTGTGCTGCGTAAACAATGCAGCGCTGTTTACTGTTTATGCGGATCGATAGGTTCCTCCTCTCGCCAGGAGCGCCCAGACGATCCGAGCGGTTTTGTTGGCCATTGCGACACTGACTAATCGAGGAGCCTTGCGTTCTAGCAGGCTGCGGATCCAATTCGCGATCGCGTATCGGCAACACGCCTCAGAATAGCTGTGGCCCCGACCACGAGGAGTTTATGTAAATATCCGTCTTCCATTATTTCGGAAATTCAATGTGCTCGGAGACTGTGAGCGGATGATGACTACTGCAAGGGCCGGCCCCCATAATTGCGCAGGAGCAACCATGCCAAGTCTGAACAAACGCGCTGTCGATGCTATAGAGCCGCGAGCCACGGAGTTCTTCACCGGGGACGAGAGTATTCCTGACTTCGGGCTGCGCGTGATCTCCAGCGGCCGCAAAAGTCTCGGGGCGCAGTATCGCGCAGGGCAACATCCGTGACGCATAAGCCTCGGACCGGAAGTATCGAATAACAACGAAGATCCCGTCAAGATAGGTGTTGGCGCGATCTTCCATGATTTGAACATATGCTGATGCGTGCCAGATGATGGTTTGGCGTGTCGTGGGCGGCGGCATGTTCAACCGTCGAGATGATGTTGATCAGGAGTGGAATGGATAAGGACCGGAAGGCACCAGACATGCGGGAAGCGCCAGAGGCAGTCGTCGCCGCAGGTGATCAGCGCCGGGAGGTCCTTGCGGGTCTCGTCGAACGCGTGACCTTCCACAGCCAGGACTCCGGCTTTTGCGTTCTGCGCATCAAGGCACGTGGCCATCGGGATCTCGTCACCACGATCGGTCACGCGGCAATGATTTCGGCCGGGGAATGGGTGACCGCGTCAGGCGAATGGACCAACGATCATACCCACGGACTGCAATTCCGCGCGCGCTTCCTGAAAACCTCCGCACCAACATCGCTCAATGGTATCGAGAAGTACCTTGGCTCCGGCATGATTCGGGGCATCGGCCCGGTCTACGCCAAACGGATGGTCAGGATGTTTGGCAAGGACGTGTTTGACCTGATCGAGGCCGAGCCCGCGCGCTTGCGGGAGGTCGAGGGCATCGGGCCGAAGCGCGCCGACAAGATCACGTCGGCCTGGGCCGATCAGAAAGTCATCCGCGAAATCATGGTGTTTCTGCACAGTCGCGGGGTTGGGACCGCGCGGGCCGTGCGTATCTTCAAAACCTATGGCGTTGACGCCGTGCAGGTGATGAGCGAGGACCCCTATCGCCTGGCGCGGGACATTCGCGGCATCGGGTTTCGGACGGCGGACCTGATCGCCGGGAAACTCGGGATCGAAAAGACCGCCATGATCCGTGTGCGCGCCGGGATTTCCTATGCGCTGACCGAAGCGATGGGGAAAGGTCACTGCGGTTTGCCGCTGGCCGAGTTGATCCCGCTGTCCACCAAATTGCTCGAGGTTCCCGACGAGTTGATCAAGACGGCCATCGAGCTGGAACTGACCGAAGGTACCGTGATTGCCGACACCGTGGCCGATACCCCGTGCGTCTTCCTGAGCGGGCTTTACCATGCAGAGAAAGGTGTCGCGGATCGTTTCCGCCATCTCGTCTCGGGCCCGCGTCCCTGGCCAGATATCGATGCCGACAAGGCGCTTCCCTGGATCGAGAAGAAGACCGGTCAGACACTTGCTCCGAGCCAGACCGAGGCCATTCGTCTTGCGCTGCGCTCCAAGGTCATGGTGATCACCGGCGGCCCTGCCGCATCGACGCCATGAAGCCGCACAGATGCCGCACCCACCCGCACCGTGTC
>JAUNVT010000265.1 GCA_030540655.1 Rhodobacterales bacterium | reverse complement strand
AACCAGCAGAAACCGGCGGTTCTTGCAAGGCGCGGAAGTTAGCGTGACAACACCCATGATCGCTATCAGGAAGGGAGTTGGTCTCGTAGCTGAACCGGCTTGGCCCGTCCTTCAATGCCCACGCGACATCCGGGTCGGTTTCCGAGATATATCTGGGCAGCTTGTGTTTCGGCCCTGGCTGCGCAGGTAAATCATCTTCTGCCAGCCTCGCCAGAAATTCTTCGGCTGGACGCTGTACCTGTTCTTTGCGCAACCAGATCTTCTCAACTTCGTGCGACGCGCCCTTCCGATCCCTGTTCGCAACCGCCTCGATGGTGCTGCCAGCGACCGCAGCATCCGTGCCGCCGACAAAGCCAAATATCATGCACTTCTCGACAACACTTTCAAGCAGGCGGCCCATAACATCGTCGTCATAAAACCGCCATGGCGGTTCCTGGAGAACGTGGAGCGATCTGGCGCACGGCGCTCCAGACCCACCTTGCTAAACCATCGATACGCCAGATTGAGATAAGCCTCTTCGACCAGTCGTCGCGCAGATCGGATGCCAACAGATAGCCGACCAGCAGCATCCGCAACATCAGCTCGGGATCAACAGAAGGGCTACCCGTGTGGATGCAGGAACCGCCAGTTCATGACGGATCGCATCAAAATCCAGCAGCCGGTCGATATTGCGCAGCAGGTGATCTTTGGGAATGTGATCCCCAAACCTGGAACAGTAAAACCTCGCCCTCAGCAATTGCAAGACGGAACGCGGAGCCTTTCGCCTGCGCAGATCCGAGGCGGGCGATCGGCCTGCCTCCGCGTTCAATCACGACGTCTTCGCCGCGCTCGGCTGCTGCGATAACTTCTGACAGTTTCGCCTTTGCTTCTGCTATGTTCATCTGCATCTGATGTCTCTTCGCAGACTTGGCTGAAAGATTGCAAGTGGCGACGAAGAGCAACTCTTGCCACGCGATGTGCAAGGGGCTGCATCTAATGATAAACCCTGCATCAACGATGCAGGGGATTGCCTCTTTTTTATATGTTGGTACTATGTCTGGAGCGCAGCTTCACCTCCCATAGGACGCCATGTCGAGTTTGGCGAAGATCTCATCATGGCGGAGTTGTGCCAGCTCCTCAGCTGTCATGTCTTCGGAAACCAGTTCTTCCCACTTGCCAACGAGCAGGACGTACCGGTCGATCTTGGCCGACGCGTCGGTAACCCCCCGGCTTTCAAGTATCTGCGCCGCGTTGGCGAGTTGCTTGTCGATAAAACTCTGCTTTGCCGCTTCAAGGGTATCATCCATCTCGATGAACTCGATCCCTTCGATATCCCGCGCCGCGTCAGCCCCGGCGAGGAACTCATTGACGCCTTTGGCGATCCCATACTGAGACGCGCGGGCCAGCGCGGCGCGATCCTCGGATGTCATGCGGTCCCATAGCGTCCGGCTCGCGGTGGCGGTGGCAGCGCCATTATAGACGCCGAGCCCGATCTCGGTCACGTAGTGCACCAGGTCGCCCAAGTGGTTCGCAATGATATCCTGATTGCTGTCGAAAGTGCCGGCGACCGCCCCTCGATCGAGCTTTTCGACAAGTTCCGAAGAGGGGAATTGAACGACCACCCCGCCCTGGTCTTTGAGGAACGCGGCAAACAGGGGTGCCCCGGTCCGGATACGAACCCCGCGCAAGTCCGTCGCTGTGCGGATCGGCTTCACTGTCAGCAGGTTGTAGGGAGATGTCGCCCCTGATCCGAGGTAGACCTGACCGTTTTGGGTGAACTCGGCCTGGCATTCCGCGCAGGTGACAAGATACTCGGTCGTTGCAGACGAGATTGCCAGGCTGTTCGACCCTACAACCGACAGCTCCGACGGCAACGCCGCCTCTGCAAACCCGGTTGAAAAATAAGGTATCACGAGGGCTCCAAACTCGGTAGTACCATCGCGCAGGGCCGTACTCATCTCGATCGGCGTGACCAGATCTGATGGCGTGTCCTGCAAATCCCATGCCCCGTCGGTGAATTCCGAAAGACGCGCGCTCAGTTCGGGATAGATGGTCGTGGCGATTGGGTGGTCCGGACCAAAGCCCGAGGTCGCGCGAATGGTTTCGGCCGCAGCCACAGACGCGGTCGACACCGCCGTCGTGAGAGCCATGCTTATCGCAAATCTGATCTTCATGTCTTACATCCCTTTATATTGCGGGGTGTCTGAAGGTCCCCACCGCTGCCGCACACTGACGTTACTCGATTCACAACTCTGTTCTGCAAGCATTCGAGCCTGACGGCTCCAGTTTGTCAATTTTTCCGACAGAACAGGCGCCTTGCGCTTACCCGATGCACCGCTTGTCACGCATCAGATCAAGCTGCACTGATCAGAACTCATGAGCCTATTGGCGGTGTCCGATGGACATGATGCGTCCAGGCTGGCTGATCAGCTTGTTCCAGGCATGACAGCAATGATCGACGATCTCGTCGCAGGATCCAAGGATGCGGTGGGAGAGCCGGTTGTCCCGCATGAATTGCCAGATGTTTTCGACGGGATCGAGCTCGGGGCATCTGGCTGGCAGCGGTATGATGCTGATATTCCCGGGTATGGTGAGCGCGGCGGTCGTATGCCACGCGGCCTGATCCATGAGCAGAGCGACATGGGCCCCGGGCGCCGTGGTTCGAGCAATTTCTGCAAGGTGCAGGTTCATCCACTGCCTGGCAGGCGATTGCAAAGCAATCTGCCGGGAGGGGCGTCGGTCCTGCAGAACGGCAGGACAAGCCCTGCGCC
>JAUNVT010000264.1 GCA_030540655.1 Rhodobacterales bacterium | reverse complement strand
AAGGATTATCATCCTGATTGACGCGCTGTTCTCACCCGGATTGTCGCGCTACACGCCAAGGTATTGCGCAGCAATGTCCCGAGAGGGGGGATGAACCCCGCGATACTTTTCCCAAAGCAGCGAGAGGGTCACACCTTTGCGCCGCAGCTCGGCATGCACATACGCCCAGTCAGGCTGGGGCACGCCACGACGCTCCTCTCCCGGAGAATAAGGGAACAAGCGGTTCTCAAGGTCCACATCTGACAGATCAGAAGGCAGAGGCCAGCTCAGGCCCTCGACATCAGCACGCCGGAAATACTCCGATATAGTTGCACGCCCGACACCCAGGCTTCGTGCAATTTGGCGGCCTGAAAATCCATCTTCTCGAAGCCGAAGGGCTTCTCGTATCTTCCGCATTGGCAATCTCTTCATGAAGGCTCTCTCCCGCTCAAAATGAACGGCAGGGTAGCCCTGCTACAGATCGCCTCGCAGTCGCTTAAAGGGGATGGCCGGATGCCCCGGAAGCCAGCCGGATCAAATCGGTATGGGTGACCGGATGCTATCCGGACAGGTGGCCGGATTGCCCCGGAATACGCCGCCTGATGCGTGAGAATGACAGGCCGCATAAATGAGTTGAGAGACCGGAACGTAAGCGTGACAAGACCAGTTTCCGTGGCACAACGCCTAGCCAAACGGCAAGATCGCGTCCTTTGGCGAAGCTGCTGCCGGTAACGACGACGGCCACAAGCGCGCTGGCAATGGAGGGGCCGACGCCGGGAATTTCCATCAGACGCTGCCTGTTGGTGTCCGTCCTCGCGTCTCGTTCTCAGCGTCGATGACGTCAATTCGATCGTTATTCGTGGCCAACTCCATCGCCATTTCCGACAACATCAGAAGAATGTGGGGCGACAAATTGTCGAAACCCTCTGCCGCCAAGCTCATCAGCTCCTTCCGGAATGCGTGACGGCCCGTCCCGACGCGGATGCCAGGCTCCATAAGACAGCCTTGGCCCTGATTGATCAGGCGCGTCCTTTCGGTCACCAGCCTCTCGCGGGCACAACGCCTGAAGATCGAACCTTTCTTCCGATTGGATTGCGAAGAACGACATCGTCGGGCACGTCGCCGCCTTGTCTATCGCTTCGATATCACGATTGTCGTTCCTTTGGATTCGACGTAGGCCGGGACAGATGGCGGCGGCATCGGCCAAGGTTTATGTTGAAGGCGAAAACGCCGATGGGATGTGCGCCTCCGTTGGCTTCCGTCGCGACAACAAAAGGTTACAGCCTCTCCAAAAAGCCCGACAGACGGTGTCGCTGAAGGCGCTTGCGAAAGACAAACGTTCCCGTTGTGTCCAATCCTGCAAGGCTGCAAACGGCCCTGCCCGCTCAATGTCCAATATTTCGATATCCAGCCTTGGCAGTGGCTGTTCAATGCCGGATGCTTACGTGGTCAGGCGTCCAAAATGGCGAGCCGATTCAAACAGGTGCTGGCGCGTGCCGCGTCCGTTCTCTCCTGTATGGCTGGCTCGGCGTCTGCCGGGTTCGCTCGGTCTCGCAACTGGAAGCGGAGCCGGATTGGGCCAATTAATTCATCAACGGGCCTTTCTGGCGCGCGTCGGAACCGACAGCTTTGTGGTCGCGTTCCTCCGATGTCCGCCTCGTGCAGGAGGACCACGGGGCAAGGTGGAAAGAGATGGCCTTTGCCCCTGGTGACCCCAAATCGGAGATGAACATCATGGCCGAGCAGATCCCCCTTGATGATGAGGCGGTGGTTGAAGCGCCCGAACTCGCTGCCTCGAACGACGAGCCTACGCGCGAAGTGTTGCCTGATCTGGCATATCGCCGCTTGGGTATTGTCAATGTTGTATTCTGGGGCCCGCACGGCGCACCAGATCGGGGTTGGGTGCTGATCGATGCAGGTTTGCGCGGAACCACGGGGCTGATCCGATCCGCCGCAGAGGCGCGTTTCGGCAAAAATTCGCGCCCCTCGGCCATAATCATGACACATGGCCATTTCGACCATGTAGGCGCGCTTTCTGCCTTGGCCGAGGAGTGGGATGCCCCGGTTTATGCTCATCCGCTGGAACGTCCCTATCTGGATGGGTCGGCCAGCTATCCCCCGGGGGATCCCAGCGTTGGCGGGGGCGCGATGTCACTGCTTTCGCGCTTCTATCCGACAGGCCCGGTCAACCTGGGCGCACGCCTGTTCGATCTTCCCGCGGATGGCGGTGTTCCCGGCATGCCGGACTGGCGCTGGATTCATACGCCCGGCCATTCAGTCGGTCATGTCTCGCTCTGGCGCGACAGCGACCGCGTGCTTATCGCCGGCGACGCAATCATTTCCACCGGGCAGGAATCCGCATATTCCGTGGCGCTGCAAGAGCCGCAGATGCACGGCCCCCCCACTTATTTCACTATCGACTGGGCGGCAGCGGAGCATTCAGTTGCCCGGCTGGCGGCGCTGGAGCCTCAGACCATCGTCACGATGCACGGGCAGCCTCTGAAGGGACCCGAGATGAGCGCCGCGCTCACGCGCCTTGCCAGTCAGTTTCGCGAAATCGCAGTGCCCGACAGCGGCCGCTATGTCACTGATCCCCGCCGGGCCGAGGACGGGTCTGCCTATGAGCCAAACTGACTGGCAGGGCGCGCAACCTTGCAAGTAGGCAGCAGAGAATAGATTGCACGGCGCCCACTTCCTCTGCCCCCGACACATCGGCGGACAAAGCCTCAGTGTCCGTCCGAGATCATCTTGCACCATTGGAAGCGCTTGTGGATCCTTGA
>JAUNVT010000263.1 GCA_030540655.1 Rhodobacterales bacterium | reverse complement strand
TTGCACCTGGACATCCTTACCACCGATCTGATGCTTCATTCCCAGACGGTCAGGGGATAATCCCCCCCGAATCATGAAAAGACGTGTGTAAAGTCACGAAGTCGACTTTGCGTGTGTAAAATCATAAATGTGCCTCTATGGTGGGCTCTGATGATGTGACCGCCCCCCGACGGGTCATCCCTTCCTTGTCGATTTGTGCAAACGCCTCACCTTCGGTGCGGAAACGGTCAGCGTGCCGCGCGCCCGCGTCCTCCATGAGGCCGGATCAATTTTGAACGGTCATTGACAAACCTGTAATACCGACCCCGATCTTTTCCAGTAGCATTGCGGCACTCTGGTCCCAAGTCAGCCAAGGCATGGAGTCAGAGCGGATGGTTTGACCTGCTGCATGAGCCGAGAGCCAGTTCCAGGTCGCGCGGGCCAGAGCCTCAGGCTCGAAGCCGTCGAAATAGGTCGCATGCGCCCCTGCGACCTCGCGGAAGACGGGTATGTCGCGGGCCATGATCGGCAAGTGATGTTGGGCGGCCTCAATGAGGGGCAGGCCAAAGCCCTCACCCTCGCTCGCGGCGATCAGGCAGTCGCTGGTCTGATAGATCTGCTCCAGATACTCGTCGCTGATACCGTTCAGCCAGAATAGCCGATCGCCATTTCCGGGATGAGTCCGCAGCTTCTTGGACAACGGCTTTACATGCCAGCCTTCCTTGCCGACGATCACGAGATTGGCTTGGACCTCATCGGCCCAAAGCTGCTCGAAGGCTTTTAGGGTCTGTGTATGGCCCTTACGCGGCTCGACGGTGCCTACCATCAGGAAGGTGGGCCGCTCGCCAAACTTGGCCAGCAGCTCCGCCGCATCTGTCGGCAGACCGCTCGTTGGGACAGAGTTTCCGATGTCAGCGCCAAGATGAAAGCGGCGGATCCTTGGCAGGGGCTTTTTCGGAGCGTCGTGCTCTCCAAACCACACCCGCAGGGAACCGGCCGTTGCTTCCGATACGCAGATAGTTCCGTCACAGGAGCGGACAACATCCAGCCAGTCCGCGAAGCGAGACGTATCTTTTTCGGAAAAGTATTGCGGGAGTTGCACCGGCAGCAGATCGTGGACCACGTGCCAGACTTCCGCTCCGGCATCGCGAAATCGATCGAAATTCTGGCGCCGGACGTCGTTGTGGTCGAAATCCAGATCGACAACGAGAAACAGATCCTCTTGGAATACGTCGATGGGCTCTTCCGGAGCGGTTCCGAGCGGTAAACCAGCTATCCTTTCGGCGAAGCGCAAGGCTTGCATGAATTCGCCGGTATCTGCCAACCGGACGGGAACAATAAGATGAAGGAGATCCCGGCGCTTGAAAAGAGCGTTAACAATTGAGCGGACAACCCGCTGAATTCCAGCATGGACCTCCTGCGCCGCTACCTTGCTCACGTCCACGAACAACACAGGCCTACGCGGTGACGGCGGAAAGTTGAACGCCAGTGATTTCGCGAGGCCAAGCCGGTCGGCTTCGTTCATTGGTGTTTGTGCTAGCCTGACCGGCAGATGGGCTAACTGCTGACGCCACGACCGGACCGACTGCTCGATCGTCTGCCGGTAAGCTTCGGCGCAAGCCTCGGGATCATGCTTTTCGACAATGATCTCACGGGCTTTATTAGCCAGCCGGGAGCGCAGGTCGGTATCATTCACAAGCGTTTCCAAGGCCTCCGCCAAGGCGCTTTCACTGAGTGGGTCATCGACCCGAAAGACTGCATCCGGATCCAGATCACGCATGCTGCCATGCGCGTTGACGATCGTCGGCAATCCGTAATTCATGCAGTCCAGTACTGTTCCGGAGGTCTCTCCCCGGCTCTGGCTGCGCAACTGGACACCAATGTCGGCGGCCAGAAGGTAATCTTCATACGTCTTGCTATCGGCCCAGCCAGTAATCCGAAATTGCGCAGCACGTAGCTGCTTGGCCGTCTTGAGAATTAAGGCTTTGTATTTTCCATGAGCCTCGCCGACGCAGGTCACCCGGACCCGGCGGTCTGATGATAGTCGGGACTGTGTCAAGGCACGAAGCATTTCGAGATTGAGTTTGGTCACCCCCACGTTACCGAAGCTGCAGATGACGATGTCGTCTGCGGAGAAGCCGAGCCGGGCGCGGGCGGCATGGCGGCGCTCGGCGTTCACATCCGCGAAGGGACGCAGATGGGGAATGCGATGCCAGGTTCGCGCGGTGCCCGGGCCATACCATTGCTCGGCAAGTCGGCAGGATTCCTCGCCATGCACGATGATCCCCGTCGCATTCTGGAGGACGTCAAGATTTCCGGCAAAGGGCTCGACGCCGGGAGAGGCGGCCTCGAGTTGTGGGGCGTCGATCAGGGCAGCTATTCCATGCTGGCGCATGATCGTCTCGCGTCTGGCCTCTTCGGACAGAAAGCGGTTCTGTCCGTCCAGAAGGAAGAAGTCGTGCAGGACCACGATGCCGGGGACTATCGGCAAAAGATCGTACATATAGCGATGAATGGGGGAATTTCCGAAGTGGTACATGATCCGATCAAACCGGCCCGCATTGGCTTTAAGCCAGTCAGGGCTGTGGATCGGGAAGGCTTCAGACAGAGACGGATCGGATGCCTGATCCTGATCTGTGATGAGGTGGATCTGGTAGTGTCTGGAGAGAGGCTGCAGAAGCTGCGCGGAATATTCGGCTATGCCCGATCTTACGGGTGGAAGCGGAGAAACGAAGGCCAGCAGTGGGCGCTCCTCTGGCGCTGAGAACGCCTTCTGCGCTGCCG
>JAUNVT010000262.1 GCA_030540655.1 Rhodobacterales bacterium | reverse complement strand
CAGTATGGCGCAACGCTCAGATTGAAAAAAGGTTCTGGATCTTATGCCGGATGCGGGTGCGCAGAGTGATACTGCGATCGGTGCCTGCAGGGTTTGCATGAGGAAATTCAATGGACGGTACCGGTTTGTCCAAAAACGCGCAAAGTGCGGACCAGTCGACGGGGCGCTCGAAGTCAAGCTCCAGGAGCTTGCCGGGGTGGTCCTTGAAATAGCCGCGCACGGCAGCGTTGTGGAACTGATAAGTTGCAATATAATGCGCTTCGTTGCCCAGAGGGCATCCTTTATCCGTGCCATAGATGAATTTGCGCATCGGAGTCGTATCGCGCGAGAAATGCTTGGTCTGCGATTGGATCCATTTTTTGGGATCGCGCACTGTCAGGATGAATTTCGCATCGGGCCACATCGCATCCATTTCACGAAACACCAGTGGCCAGGGGTTATCCTGAAATGCATCGAAATCATGCGACAGCGCACGACAACGGGCCAGGTGGGTGTGCCCGATGTCGCCGTGATTGATCCAGTTGGGCCCGGTTACGCTGTAGCCGAGTATTTTCAGTGCCTCGCCAAGGCTGGTTGTGCCGGTCTTGTGAAAGCCGATGCCAAAGATCTTTCGCGCCATGGTTGTGCGTCCTGTCTCAAATACTGGCCATACGGCGAAAATCTTCCTGATCCATCAATTCGTCATAAGTGCCCTGCGCCTGGATCCGGCCCTGTTTAAGCAACAGGATATTATCACAATTCTGTACCGTACTCAGCCGGTGCGCGATCATGATAACGGTCTTGGCACCGCCAAGATTGTTGACCGCGTCCATCACGGCCTTTTCGGTCACGTTGTCCAGCGCCGATGTCGCCTCGTCCAGAACCAGCACATCGGGATCGAAATAAAGCGCGCGGGCGATGCCGATGCGCTGGCGCTGACCGCCCGACAGGCGCACGCCCCGTTCGCCCACTGTGGTGGCATAGCCATCGGGCAATTGCTCCATCACGAAATCATGCAGGTTGGCAATGCGCGCGGCGTTTTCAACGGCCGCCATATCCACCTCGCCGCGCGCAACCCCGAAGGCAATATTTGCCGCGACGGTATCATCGATCAGAAAAATGCTTTGCGGCACATAGCCCAACGTCCTTTGCCAGTCGCGCCGGCGCTCGGGCGTGATGGTAGTGCCGTCGACACGGATTTCGCCTTTCGTCGGCGTAAGCAGCCCCAGAATCAGGTCCACCACCGTCGTCTTGCCCGCGCCGGTGCCGCCAACGATGCCGACCGTGCTGCGCGCCGCGATCGTGGCCGTGATACCGCGCAAGGTCGGCTGGTCGGTTCCGGAATAGCCAAATGTCAGATCGACCAGTTCCAGTTCCTTGTTCAGGTGGATCGGATCGCCGAGCGGATAGGGTTCCGGGGCCGACAGCGTGGTCACATTGGCATGCAGACGCTTTAGCGCCGGGGCCGTAAAACGAATGAGGCTCAGCTGCGCGTAAATTGTCTGAAGTGCCGGAAACAGCTTGATACTGGACAGCCCCAAAAGACCGAAGAGGGGCAGAAGATCCTCGATCTGACGCCCCTCCCCGATCAGCATGAACAATATCATGGAGATGAAGCCACCATAGATGACCGCCTCCAGCGCAAAGCGCGGCGTCTTGCCCAGGATATCGGCAAGGCTGTGAGTTTGCGCCATACCAAAGGCCGGTCCGTAGAACCGGTTCAGTGCAACCTCTTCCAGGCCCATGACCTTGATTTCCTTGATGCCGCCGCCGATCTCCTGCACCACCTGGAAACGGTCCTTGTTATAGCCGATGCGCTGCATACCAATCTTGTCCAGCCGCTTGCGCAGAAAGGCATAAATTACCACATAAACGCCGCCCAGAAGGCCGATCGCGCCCAAGGCAACACCAGGTTCCATGATGAACAGCACCGCCATGATCAGCACCGTGGTCGTGATGTTGGAGACCAGCAGCACAGCCGGCAGAATGGACTGGCGAACCACCATATCGATTTCCGACAAAAGCGATTGGCCGAATTCAGCGGTGTTCTGGGTCAGGAACCACACATAAGGCTGGCGCAGATAAACCCGCAAAAGCCGGGTGGCGATGGTAAAGGCGCGCATCATGCTGAACCGCACCTGCCCATATGTCCCCAAGGCGCGAACCGCCATGCCCAGCACCAGCATGACAAGCACGGTCATGCCGAATGCGATAGTGATCTGTGTCGGATTTCTCAGCCCGCTCATCTGAGCGAATAATTTAATGGCCGGATTTGTCTGAATGACTTCGGGATCACCGATCATTGCCAGAAATGGCAGGATCGCTGCGACGCCGACCACCTCGAACAGCGCCATGAGAATCGACAGCAGTAGCAGGATAATGAACTGGCGCCGTTCCCGGCCATTGAAAAGCCCCCAGACAAGTCGATAATTTTGCAGCATCTATGGCAGCTCCGTTCGGTTTGGCGCAACCTAACCTTGCTGCAGTGCAGCGTCCATGTAATTACATCGCCAATCAACCCGAAGCATGAGCAGACAGGACTTTTTCCCTGAATTACGGCGACCTGATCAGCGTTGTGATTCCCGTCTATAACCGAGCCCATGAAATTGCGCGTTCAGTGGGCAGTATCTGTCGGCAAAGTTACCAAGACCTTGAGATACTGGTGGTCGACGATTGTTCTTCCGATGATATCGGTGGAGCGATTCTCGAGTTTGGCTGATCAGGCGCGAGAAGAACGGCGGCGCGGCCGCAGCTCGCAACACCGGCCTGGCTGCCGCGATCGGCG
>JAUNVT010000048.1 GCA_030540655.1 Rhodobacterales bacterium | reverse complement strand
ATGGCGATATGAAAGGAGCCCCCTCCCGGGACACTGCCTTGCAATGCCCTGAGAGCGCAGTGGATCGCTCCATGGCAACTCCGACAGCATGCATGCTCGTGGCGCTGCCATGACGCACTTGTGCCGGAATGCATCCTTCCCTTCCTGAGAGAGGAACGCACCATCAAACTTCGAGGGTCAACAGACGCACGAATTCTGGTTGTTCGTGTGCGTTCCGCGTGGCTATCAGCCAAAGCGCATTTAATGCGTCAATGCCTTGCTGATCCCGTCCGAAGAAGAAATTCTTCGGCCGCACTGGATCCGGACGGATCGTCCACAGTTGGTTTGGGTGTTTTACGCCCTAGTTGGCAAGGCAGAGATGATGCTGCCGTGCCTTTGCATGGGGCAAACCTGTCAAGGAATATCTGCCGACGTGCCCACCTCTCCCCTTTTGCTGCCGCGTCCCGAGGGGCTCTACTGCCCGGCAGGCGATTTCTACATCGATCCGGTGAGGCCGGTTGTCAAAGCGCTCATTACTCACGCCCATAGCGATCACGCCCGCGCAGGCCATGGCGCAGTGATGGCGACCGCGCAGACGCTTGATCTGATGGCGATCCGGTATGGCGAGGATTTCACCGGAACCCGGCAGATAGCAGAAGGTCTGCAGCGGATTGGCGATGTCACCGTGTCGTTTCATCCTGCGGGGCATGTGCTTGGGTCCGCGCAGATTGCCGTCACGCACAAGGATATGGGCACGACGGTTGTAACGGGGGATTATTCGCGCATCCCGAACCCTGCCTGTGCGCCTTTCGAGCCGGTTCCTTGCGATATTCTGGTGACCGAGGCGACGTTTGCCTTGCCGGTTTTTCGCCATCCCGACCCGCTGGCTGAAATAAGGCGGCTGCTGGCATCTGTCGCGGCATTCCCCGAACGTGCGCATATGGTCGGGGCTTACGCTCTGGGCAAGGCGCAGCGCATCATCATGCTGTTGCGCGAGGCCGGGTGGGTGGACCCCATTTATATCCACGGGGCGTTGGAAAGGCTATGCGCCTATCATATCGAGCAGGGGATCCCTTTGGGCGACCTGCGCCCAGCCACGATGGAGCGCAACCGCAAGGCCGAGTTTGCCGGTCAGATCATTCTTGCGCCGCCATCGGCCTTTGCCGCCACCTGGGCGCAGCGGTTTCCCGACCCGGTGATCTGTTTTGCCAGTGGCTGGATGCAGGTCCGGGCGCGCGCCCGCCAGCGCGGGGTGGAGCTTCCGCTGGTAATCTCGGATCATGTCGACTGGCCTGACCTGACCCGCACCATCACCCAGATCGACCCCCGCGAAACCTGGGTCACCCATGGCCGCGAAGATGCTCTGATCCGCTGGTGCCAGATGGAGGGCCGCGTCGCCCGTCCCCTGCGCCTGCTGGGTTATGAGGAGGAAGCAGATTGATGCGCGCCTTTGCCGACCTTCTGGAACGCCTTGCCTTCACCCCCCAGCGCAACGGCAAGATCACGCATCTGAAGCGGTTTTTCGCGCAGACGCCCGATCCGGCGCGCGGGCTGGCATTGGCTGCACTGACCGGTGATCTTGGCCTGCGCACGGTGACCTCCTCGCTGCTGCGCGGTCTGGTGACGGAGCGCATTGACGGCGAACTCTTCGCGCTCAGCTATGATTTCGTCGGCGATCTGGCCGAAACCATCGCGCTGATCTGGCCTGCTGCCACCACGTCGCAGGATCTGGCCCTGCCCGATCTGGTCGAAGAATTGCGCCGCACGCAAAAATCCGAATTGCCAGCACTGATAGCTGCGCGGCTCGATTCCATGCCCTCGTCCGAACGCTACGCCTATCTCAAGCTGGCCACCGGCGGGCTGCGGGTGGGTGTCTCTGCACGTCTGGCGCGTGTCGCACTGGCGCAATATGGCGATCTGCCCCTGACCGAGGTCGAGGAGATCTGGCACGGCCTGACGCCGCCCTATGCCAACCTGTTTGCATGGGCTGAAGGCGGGGAGAAACCGGCAAGCGCAGCGCTCGCCCCGTTTCGCCCTGTCATGCTGTCCACCGCGACCGATGCCCGGGCTCTGGAAACGCTGCACCCGGGCGATTTCGCAGCTGAATGGAAATGGGATGGCATTCGCGTGCAGGCTGTGTGCGATCAGGGCACGCGGCGCCTTTATTCGCGCACGGGCGAAGATATATCGCAGGCGTTTCCCGATCTTCTGGACGTGCTCGATTTCGATGGCGTGATTGACGGCGAATTGCTGGTGCGGCGGGGGGAAGATGTGGCGCCTTTTGGCGATCTGCAAAAGCGGCTTGGTCGCAAGTCAGTTTCGGCCAAACTGCGCGACTCCCATCCGGCCGCGCTGCGCGCCTATGACTTGCTTCTGTGGCAAGGGGAAGACCTGCGCGCGCAGCCGTTCGATACGCGCCGCGCCGCGCTGGAGGCGGCAATTGCCAGCCTGAGGGCGCCGCGCATCGACATTTCCCCCTTACTGCATTTCGAGAACTGGCAGGATCTGGCAGACCTGCGCGCCGACCCGCCGGGTGCCGTGATCGAAGGCGTCATGCTGAAACGCCGTGACAGCCCCTATCTGGCCGGTCGCATCAAGGGGCCGTGGTTCAAATGGAAACGTGATCCGATGATCATCGACGCGGTGCTGCTTTATGCCCAGCGGGGCCATGGAAAAAGGTCTGGCTTCTATTCCGATTTCACCTTCGGTGTCTGGGACGAAGCCGGCCATCTGGTGCCCGTCGGCAAGGCTTATTTCGGCTTCACCGACGAAGAACTGAAGGCGCTGGACCGTTTTGTGCGCAATAACACCACCGAGACGTTTGGCCCGGTGCGCGCCGTCCGGCCGACCAAGGTGGTCGAGGTCGCGTTCGAGGGGCTCAACCGCTCGCCCCGGCACAAATCTGGAGTGGCCATGCGCTTTCCCCGCATCTCACGCATCCGCGATGACAAACCGGCGGCCGAGGCGGATCATCTGCAAACCCTGCTGGACATGCTGCCCTGATGCCACTGCCCGCCGATATTGCCGCGTGGTTTGCAGCCCAAGGCTGGGTGCCCCATCCGCACCAGATGGCGCTGCTGGAGGCACACGGTGATACGCTGCTGATCGCCCCTACCGGAGGGGGCAAGACGCTGGCCGGATTTTTGCCAACACTGGCCGAGTTGCGCGGCGCGCCCGCGGGGCTGCATACGGTCTACGTCTCGCCGCTAAAGGCATTGACCAATGACATTGCGCGCAATCTTGCACCGCCCATCGCGGCACTTAGCCTTGATATTCGTGTCGAAGACCGCACGGGCGATACACGGGCAGGCCAGCGGGCTCGCCAGAGGGTGGACCCGCCGCATATCCTGCTGACCACGCCCGAAAGCCTCGCCCTTATGCTGTCCTACCCCGAGGCGCCACAGATTTTCGCGAAGCTGCGCCGGGTGGTGATCGACGAAATTCACGCGCTGGCCGAAAGCAAGCGCGGAGACCAGTTGATGCTGTGCCTCGCGCGGCTGCGCGGCATCGCACCGGCGCTGGTGGCAACCGGACTGTCTGCCACGGTCGAGGCTCCGGCAAGGCTTGCTGCCTATATGGGCGGGGCGGAGGTGATTCTTGCCGATCCCGGACCTGCGCCCGATATCGCGATGTTGCCCACGCGCGGTCCGCCACCCTGGGCCGGCGGCGGCGGCCATTACGCCGCCAAGGACGTGATGGACGCCATTGCAGGCGCGCGGCTCACCCTCGTCTTTATCAACACGCGCGCGCAGGCCGAGCTTTTCTTTCAGGCGCTCTGGGCGGTCAACAGCGCGAACCTGCCCATCGGCCTGCATCACGGCAGCCTGTCGCGCGAGGTGCGCCAGCGAGCCGAGGCCGCGATGGCAGCGGGGGAGTTGCGCGCCATGGTCTGCACGGGGAGCCTTGATCTGGGGATCGACTGGAGCGATGTGGATCTGGTGATCCAGGTCGGCGCGCCCAAGAACATCAAGCGTCTGGTGCAACGGATCGGCCGCGCCAACCACCGCTATGACACCCCCAGCCGCGCGCGCATCGTGCCTGCCAACCGGTTCGAGGTGATCGAATGCGTCGCCGCGCTGGAGGCCGTGGCGGAGCGCGATCTGGACGGCACTCCGCACCCCGCCGCGCCTCTGGATGTTTTGTGCCAGCACATCCTTCTGGTCGCCTGCGCGGGGCCGTTTGACGCAGCGGCGCTTTATGGCGAGGTCTGCCGCGCCGGTCCCTACACGGACCTCAGCCAAAAGGATTTCGATGCCTGCCTCGATTTCTGCGCAACCGGCGGCTACGCTCTGCGCGCCTATGATCGCTGGCAGAGGCTGGTGCTGCGCGATGGCCTCTGGGGGCTGCGCGATCCACGCACCGCGCGGCTGATCCGCATGAACATCGGCACGATCGTTGCGCCGGAACTGCTTCAGGTCCGCCGCAGCCGCAGCCGCGCGCGGCTGGGCGAAATCGAGGAGGGCTTTGCCGCGAGCCTGTCTCCGGGCGATACCTTTCTTATCGCAGGGCAGACGGTACGCTACGACGCGCTGCGCGAAATGGTGCTGGAGGTGACACCGCAGCCTACGCGTCAACCCAAGATCGCGGTATTCGGCGGGCTGAAGATGGCCACCTCGACCGAGCTTTCGGCCCGTGTCCTCGCTCTTATCGGCAACCCGGCGCGCTGGAGCGTGCTTCCGCAGCACACCAGCGACTGGCTGGCCGGGCAGAGCGAGATCTCGGCCCTGCCCGCCACGGGTACACTGACCTGCGAGACGTTCCTGCGCGCGGGACGCGCCTATTTTTGCGTCTACGGCTTTTGTGGCCGGAACGCGCATCAGACGCTGGGCCTGTTGCTGACCCGTCGTATGGAGGAAGCAGGTCTGGGCCCGCTCGGCTTTGTGGCGACGGATTATGCGCTGCTCATCTGGTCGCTCGACCCTGTGCGCGATCCTGTCCCGCTTCTGGGCCTTGAGAACCTGACGGAAGGAATGGAGCATTGGCTCAACTCCAACGCGCTGATGAAACGCACATTCCGCAGCATCGCCACAATTGCCGGACTACTGCACCGCAATGCACCCGGCATCCGAAAATCCGGCAAACAAGCGACGTTTTCGTCCGATATACTCTATGATACCTTGCTGAAATACGACCCCGACCATCTGCTTTTGCGCATCACCCGCGACGCGGCGCGGCATGGTCTGGTCGATTTCGAGCGGATCGAGAACGTGCTGGCCGCCCGCCCGGAAATCGTGCATAGGTCGCCGCCGCATGTGACACCGCTGGCCGCACCGCTGATGCTGGAGGCGGGCAAGGTGCCGATTCGCGGCCTTGGCTCGGAGCGCCTGCTGGAGGCCGAGGCTGCACAGATGATGGAAGAGGCCGGATTGGCGTGAACGGTTACCATTTCACATTCGCAGGCGCTGATTTCATCGCGCTGGGCAGCGGCGCGTTGCTGTGGCCTGAGCAAGACGCGCTGATATTGGCGGATCTGCACTTGGGCAAATCCGAACGCATGGCGCGGCGCGGCGGTTCTCTTCTACCCCCGTTCGAGACGCGCGATACCTTGCTGCGCCTTCAGACCGTGATCAAGACGGCAGGAGCGCGCCGTCTTTTCCTTCTAGGCGACGTCTTTGACGACGATACCGCCCGGGAGACACTGGAAGCCAGCGACGCCGCTTTATGGCAGCAAGTCACGCGGCAGAGCGATTGCTGCATCCTTGCCGGGAACCATGACCCCTCAGGAGCGGACGAGGTCACTCTTGACGGCATCGCCCTGCGCCATATTGCGGCGCGGGGGCCGGATATATCGGGACATTATCATCCCAAGGCCCGGCTTGGGAATGTCGCGCGCACCGCCTTCCTCATTGGACAGGAACATCTGATCCTTCCCGCATTCGGCACGTTTACAGGCGGATTGTTCGTGACAGATCCCGTTCTGGCCAGTCTTGCGGATAAGGGCGTTGCCGTCATGACGGGGCTGCGGCCCATCGCCTTTCCGCTCGGTGCGCGGCGGGCCAGACACCGCATCGGGCACCGTTGAAAAGCACGGGGCAGACGTATCAGAGATTTTCAGCTTGCGGCATCCCCAGCACATGAAAACCGCCATCGACCCTGATGATTTCGCCGGTGGTGCATGCGCCTGCCTCGGAGGCCAGATAGACGGCCGTGCCGCCGATCGCCTCCAGCGTGGCGTTTGAGCGCATCGGCGCGTTCATATCGGTGTGCTTGTAGGTGCGGCGCGCTCCGCCGATGGCCGCACCGGCCAGCGTTTTCATCGGGCCGGGGGAAATAGCGTTGACGCGGATACCATCCGGACCCAGATCGTTGGCCAGATAGCGCGTCGCGGATTCCAACGCAGCCTTGGCGACGCCCATCACGTTGTAGTTGGGGACCACGCGATTGCTTCCCTGATAGGTCAGCGTCAAAAGCGTGCCGCCGTTTTCCCGCATCATCGGATGCGCGCGCCGCGCCACGTCAATGAAGCTGTAGCAGGATACGTCCATCGAATGTTTGAAATTTGCACGGGTGGTGTTCAGGAAACGTCCCGTCAACTCTGCTTTGTCGGAAAACGCAATGGCGTGAACCAGAAAATCAATAGTAGGCCAGCGCGCCGCCAGCGCCGCGAACCCCACATCCAATGAGGCATCATCCGTCACATCGACATCGACCATGACATCAGACCCGACACTTGCCGCCAGTGGCTCAAGCCGCTTGCCGAACGCTTCGCCCTGATAGCTGAAGGCAAGCTCCGCGCCCGCTGCATGCATTGCGCGCGCAATGCCCCAGGCAATGGACCGGTCATTGGCCACGCCCATGATCAGCCCGCGTTTGCCGTGCATCTGCAAGGCGGCGGTCGGCATTTCGGGTGTCTTTGTCATGCGCGCCTATCCGTGAAATTTGCTGAGAAGCATGGAGCCGTTGGTGCCGCCAAAGCCGAAGGAGTTGGTCATCACCGTATCAAGCCCGGCGTTATCGACGCGCACCGTCGCCACTTCGGAGGGATCGAGCGCGGGATCCAGCGTTTCGACGTTGATCGAAGGAATGATGAAATCATGCTCCAGTGCCAGAAGGCAATAGATGGCCTCCTGCGCGCCGGTCGCACCCTGGCTGTGGCCGGTCATGGATTTGGTTGAACTGATCGGAGGGGTCTGGCCCTGCCCGAAGACACGGCGCACCGCCTCCACCTCCCCCACATCGCCCACAGGGGTCGAGGTACCATGCGCGTTGATATAGCTGACGCGGCGATCCTTGCTGAGCGTGCTCAGCGCGCCGCGCATCGCCCGTTCGCCGCCCTCGCCCGAGGGAGCCACCATATCGGCACCGTCCGAAGTGGCCGCAAATCCAGTGATTTCTGCATATATTTTCGCGCCGCGCGCCTGTGCATGTTCCAGCGCCTCCAGCACCAGAATCGCGCCGCCGGCGGAAATCACGAACCCGTCGCGCCCCGCATCGAACGCACGGCTGGCCTTGGTGGGTGTATCGTTATATTTCGAAGACATGGCGCCCATGGCGTCGAACAGGCAGGAGAGGGTCCAATCCAGTTCCTCGCCGCCGCCGCCGAACATCACGTCCTGCAGGCCCAGCGCAATCTGCTGCGCGGCCATGCCAATGCAATGGAGCGATGTGGAGCAGGCCGAGGTGATGGAGAAATTCATCCCCTTGATCTGATAGGCTGTCGCGAGATTGGCACTGACGGTCGAAGACATGCATTTGGGCACTGCGAACGGCCCGATGCGTTTGGTCGCGCCGGTGTTCAGAACCGTCTGGTGCGCCGCGAAGATGGCGCTGGTCGACGGCCCGCCCGATCCGGCGATAAGGCCCGTCATGGGATTGATCACATCCGAGGGCTCCAGCCCTGCATCCGCGATCGCCTGTCCCATCGCGACATGGGCAAAAGCGGCGCCCTGCCCCATGAAGCGCAGCGCGCGCTTATCCACATGGTCCGCCACGTTCAAATCTATCGCCCCGGCAATGCGGCTGCGAAAACCATGCTCGGCCATTTCGGCGTTTGCGGTAATGCCCGACCGGCCCGCCTTCAGCGATGCCAGCACCTCTTCGGCGCTGTTTCCGATGGACGAGACGATGCCCATCCCTGTTACGACCACGCGGCGCATGATGCTCTCCCTGTTGTCCTGATGCCGGGCCTCAGCTTTCGCTCAGCGCGACCTTCATGTCCTTGACCTGATAGATCACATCGCCATCAGCCTCGACCCGGCCATCGGCCACGCCCATGGTCAGGCGGCGCGTCTGCACGGCCTTGGTGAAATCGACGTGATATGTCAGCATTTTGCGGTCCGGACGCACCATGCCGGTCAGCTTTACCTCGCCCACGCCCAGGGCATAGCCGCGCCCCTGCCAGCCACGCCAGCCCAGGTTGAACCCGGTCAGCTGCCACAGCCCGTCCAGCCCCAGACAGCCGGGCATGATCGGGTTGCCGGGAAAATGACATGCAAAGAACCAAAGGTCCGGGGTGATGTCGAATTCAGCCGTGATATGGCCCTTGCCATGGGTACCGCCATCCGCGGATACATCGGTGATACGGTCCATCATCAGCATTGGCGGCTCGGGCAGTTGCGCGTTGCCAGGGCCGAACAGTTCGCCCCGCGCGCATTTCAGCAAATCCTCTTTTCCGAAACGCGTGGGGTAGCCTGCCATGCGGATGGTCCTTTTGAAATTTCGTGGCCAATGTTGACCATAGCGCCATATCCTCTAACATCCCCCTGCGCGCCCATGCAAGCCGTGTGCCGAGGCAGAGCACAGCCTGCGCTGAATTCTGTTTGAATTTTCCCCCATCACAACCCTATATAAGGTGAAAGCAACAGGATACCCGCTACGATGACATGCACAGCAACATCCGAGGCGAGCCGTCGAGGCTCTGACTGGCTCTCCAGCGCGGGCGTGCGGCCGACACGTCAGCGCGTCGCGCTGGCGGCGATGCTGATCGGAGATGGCCAGCACCGCCACGTGACGGCCGAAAGCCTGTTTGCCGATGTCCAGCGCTGCGGCGAACAGGTCTCCCTTGCCACGGTCTACAATACGCTTCGCGCGTTTTGCGAGGCGGGCTTGATGCAGGAAGTGCTGGTGGATGGCACCAAATCCTATTTTGATACCAACGCGCATGATCATCCGCATTTCTTCTGGGAAGATGAGAACCGGCTGTCCGACGCCCCCGCCGATCAGTTGACGATCTCCAGATTGCCAGACGCGCCCGAAGGCCTGGAAATTGCCTCGGTCGATGTGGTCATCCGCCTGCGTCGCAAATCCTGATGCGGGCCGCCTGGTATAGCCGGTTCGGCACGCCCGCCGATGTGATCGAACTGGGCGAGATGGAGCGGCCCGAGCCCGCGCCGGGCGAGGTGCGGGTGAAGCTGGACTGGTCCGGTGTGAACCCTTCTGACGCCAAGGCCCGGTCCGGTACCCGCCCCGGCGTGACCAAGCCCCCCTACCCGCGCGTGATCCCTCATTCCGATGGATCGGGCGTCATAGACGCGGTCGGGGACGGTGTGGATGCGGCAAGCATCGGCATGCCGGTCTGGGTCTGGAATGGGCAGTGGCAGCGCGCTTTTGGCACTGCGGCTGAATTTATCTGTGTGCCCGCTGCACAGGCAGTGGCACTACCCGAGGAGGTCAACCCGAAGGTCGGTGCCGTCTTGGGTATTCCCGGCCTGACTGCGGCGCATACCGTTCTGGGCGGCGGCGATATTGCCGGGCAGCACGTACTGATCAGCGGCGGCGCGGGGGCGGTTGGCCATAATGCGGTGCAACTCGCCAAATGGGCCGGGGCGCGCGTGGTCGCGACATGTAGCGCGGGCGCAATGGACCGCGTGCGGGCAGCCGGGGCGGACACGGTGCTGGACTATTCGGACCCCGATCTGGCCGCGCAAATCATGGACGCCACCGGCGGCGCCGGTATCGCGCGCGCGGTCGAAGTGGAGTTTGGCGTGAATGCCGCGCTTCTGGCCGAGGTCATGGCACCAAACGGCACCATCGCGGCCTATGGCTCGGCCAAGGACATGACGCCCACGCTTCCTTTCGGACCGCTGCTGTTCAAGGCAATCAAGATCGACATCACCCTGATCTACAACCTTCCCGAACCCGCGCGCCGTGCCGCGATCAGCCACCTTCACCGAGCGTTGAAGGCAGGGCAGCTTGTGCCTGCCATCGACAGGGAGTTTGATCTCGACGAATGTGCGAAAGCGCATGAGGCGGTCATGACACCCGGCCGCGCGGGGGCTGTTCTGCTCCGCATCTGATCCGCATCTGAACGGAGCAGAGCACGGGCCGATTCGAAAACTTCACGACGTAAAGCCCCGAATTTTCATTCGGGGCTTTAATTGTTTCATGCTCTGTGCGGCCTTACGCGATTGCCACCAGTTCGATATCGAATTTCAGATCCTTGCCGGCAAGCGCGTGGTTGGCGTCCAGCGTCACGTGATCATCCGTGACCTCCAGCACCGTCACGGGCAGGACCTGACCGTTCTCGGTTTGCACCTGAAGCTGTGTACCTGGATCGAGGGGAATATCGGCCGGAATGCCTTCGCGCGGAACCTGCTGGCGCGCATTGGGATCAACCTGGCCATATGCCGCATCGGCAGGCACCTCGACAGATTTCTTGTCGCCGACCGTCATACCTGGCATGGCGGTATCGAGACCCGGAATGATCTGGCCCGACCCGACTTCAAATTTCAGCGGATCGCGGCCTTCGCTGCTGTCAAAGACGGTGCCGTCGGCCAGCGTGCCGGTGTAATGAATATGAACGGTATCGCCCGATTTTACTTCGGTCATGGATAGACTCCAGTTCTTGAATGATGGGGGGGGTGAATGGCAAGGCCACGCGGCGCGCGGGTGCTTGTGCGATGTGCCAATTTACCTAGCAACAGACTTGCCGGATTTCAAACCGTTGCATCTGATTTTCTTGTATCTGCCTGTTTTTCTTGCAAACTTATGCAGGCTCTCTGGAACCAAGCGGCTTTCCTGTGCTCCACATACACCTCATCCAGTGTCAAATGCGCCCTTTCGTGGCCGCTCTATCCGTGCAACTCTGCCCTATCCCAGCCGGAGCGCCCCATGACCATAACGACCTGCATTTTCGACGCCTATGGCACGCTGTTCGATGTCACTTCGGCGGCGCGCATCGCCGCAGCCGAGCCGGGGAACGAGGCGCTGGCAGAGTGCTGGCCGCGCATCGCGCAGGATTGGCGGCTGCGCCAGGTGCAATATACCTGGCTGCGCACGATCATGCAGGATCATGCCGATTTCTGGCACATCACTCAGGACGCGCTGGACTGGACGCTGGAAGCGCACGGGCTTGCAGGAAGCGTCTTGCGCGAACGCCTGTTGTCGCTTTATCGGAAACTTGACGCCTATCCGGAGGTGCCGCAAATGCTGGCCGCGCTGAAATCTGCAGGGCTGAATACCGCCATCCTGTCCAATGGCTCGCCCGACATGCTGGAGGCGGCCGTCGGGTCTGCCGGGATCGGCAATGTACTGGACGATATTTTATCTGCCGAGGCTTGCCGTATTTTCAAACCGGCGCGTGCCATCTATGACCTCGTGCCCGCTCGTTTTGGCGCCGCACCGGACGAGGTGCTGTTTGTCACGTCCAATGGCTGGGACGCGGCGGGGGCAGCGGCTTATGGGTTTGTCGTGGCTTGGGTCAATCGCGACGGCGATCCGGTCGAGCGGCTGCCCGGACGCCCTGTGCATGTGCTGGCTGATCTGACTGAAATTCCTGCGTTGATGGGTGTTTGAATGGCGCGTTTTGTCACTGCGGATGGTCTGAGCCTCCATTATGCCGATACAGCCGGGCAGGAAGGCGGCGATGGCCCGCCTGTCCTCTGCCTTGCCGGTCTTACCCGCAATTCCGCCGATTTCCAGATGGTCCTGCCCTTTCTCGCGGGCCACCGTGTGATCCGTATGGATTATCGCGGGCGCGGGCTGTCGGATTACGCCGAGGATTTCAGCACCTACTCCATTCCGCAGGAGGCGCATGACGCCCTTGCCCTTCTGGATCATCTGGGGCTGGAGCGGGCCACCATCCTTGGAACGTCGCGCGGCGGGCTGATTGCCATGGTCCTGGCCGCAACCGCTCCGGACCGCCTGAGTGGCGCGATCCTGAATGATATCGGTCCCGAACTGGCCCCCGGCGGGCTGGACCGGATCATGGATTATCTGGGACGGCGCCCCAAATTTCGCAGCTATGACGAGGCGGCAGACGGGCTTGCCGCGATCAATGCCGCGCAGTTTCCGGGCGTTTCCCGGGGGCGCTGGCGGCTGCATGCGGAAAACATCTGGGCCGAGCAAGAGGGCGAGCGGCTGGCGCTGCGCTATGACCCGCGCCTGCGTGACGCGGTGGAACAGACGGGCGCGCAACCCGCACCGGACCTTTGGCCCCTGTTCGATGCGCTGGCGGCCCTGCCGCTGACCGTGCTGCGCGGCGCCAATTCCGACCTGCTGAGCGCCGATCTTCTGGCACGGATGCAGGACCGTGCACCGCATATGCGCGCCGTCACGGTGCCCGACCGCGGGCATGTGCCGTTTCTGGACGAAGCAGAAGCGCTGGACGGTATTCTGACCCACCTCAAGGATCATGGATGAGCGATATCGGCATGATCCTCGCCGCCGCCGCGCGGTTGAAGGGCCATGCCCGGCGCACACCCCTGCTGTCCTCGCCCTTTCTGGAGGGAATCGCGGGGCGGCGTGTCTGGGTGAAAGCCGAATGCCTGCAACATACTGGCAGCTTCAAATATCGCGGCGGCTATGCTGCGGTTTCCGCGCTGGACGTCGATATCCGCGCGCGCGGAGTGCTGGCCTATTCGTCGGGCAATCACGCGCAGGGCGTGGCGCTGGCGGCGGCGCAGCATGGAATGCCCAGCGTCATCATCATGCCGCAGGATGCGCCTGCATTGAAGATCGCAAATACCCGTGCCTTGGGTGCCGAAGTGGTGCTTTATGACCGCGCAGCAGGTGTAAGCCGCGAGGATCTGGGCGAGGCGCTGCGCTCCGAGCGGAACCTGACGCTGATCCGCCCTTATGACGAGCCGCAGGTCATCGCGGGCCAGGGAACGACCGGGCTGGAGATTGCCGAGGATGCCGCCGCTCTGGGGATCAGCCGCGCCGATGTGCTTGTCTGTTGCGGCGGCGGCGGGCTGACTTCGGGCATTGCGCTGGCGCTGGAGGCTGAGGCGCCGGGCCTGCGCGCCCGCCCCTGCGAGCCCGAAGGGTTTGACGATACGGCCCGTTCCTTGCAGGCGGGCAAGGTGCAGCGCAACACGCGCGTCTCGGGGCTTTGCGATGCCATCATCACGCCCCAGCCGGGAGAGGTTACCTTTCCCATCATGCAGCGCCTGTGCGGCCCCGGCATTGTAGTGACCGATGAGGAGGCGCTGCGCGCCATGGCGCTGGCATGGGGGCGGCTGAAACTGGTGGCGGAGCCCGGCGGTGCGGTGGCGCTGGCGGCGGCATTGTTTCACGCGGACGAAATCGAGGGCGATGACGTGATCGTGACAATTTCGGGGGGCAATGTGGACTCTGGCATTTTCCGGCGCGCGCTGGATCGTTATGGCGATCTGAGCTGATGCGCAGCGATCCCCCCGTCATGCGCCGCAGCCACGCACCCGTCAGGAGGAGCCGGAAAATGCGCCTGTCCACGCTCGATATCATCGTCACCGCGCCGCCCGCGCCCGGCTGGGGCGGGCGCTACTGGATCCTGGTCAAGGTCATTACCGATACCGGCATCACCGGCTGGGGCGAATGCTATGCCGCGTCCGTCGGCCCTGAAGCGATGCGCGCCGTCATCGAGGATGTATTCGAGCGGCATATGGCAGGCGAGAACCCGGAAAATATCGAGCTGATGTTTCGCCGCGTCTATTCCTCGGGCTTTACGCAGCGTCCCGATCTGACCACCATCGGTGCGTTTTCAGGACTGGAGATTGCCTGCTGGGATATCCTGGGCAAGGCGCGCGGTCGCCCCATCCATGCGCTGCTCGGCGGGCGGATGAACGACCGTATCCGTGCCTATAGCTACCTTTATCCAATGGCACACCACGAGGAGGATGATTTCTGGTCCAGCCCGGAGATGGCAGCCGAAAGCGCGGCTGATCTGGTCGCGGATGGCTATACCGCTGTCAAGTTCGACCCGGCCGGCCCCTATACATTACGCGGCGGGCATATGCCGTCGCTGATGGATATTGACCAATCGGTGCAGTTCTGCGCCGCCATCCGGGAGGCGGTGGGCAACCGCGCAGACCTTCTCTTCGGCACGCACGGGCAGTTCACGACCGCCGGTGCAATCCGTCTGGGCCGCGCGATCGCGCCCTATGATCCGCTCTGGTACGAGGAACCGGTTCCCCCTGATAATGTCGGCTCCATGGCGCGCGTGGCCTCCGCCACCGGACTGCCCATCGCCACAGGCGAGCGGCTGTGCACCAAAGCCGAATTTGCGCCCATCCTTCGCGAAGGGGCGGCCAGCATCCTGCAACCCGCGCTGGGGCGCGCGGGCGGCATCTGGGAATGCAAGAAGATCGGCGCCATGGCGGAGGTCTATAATGCGCAAGTTGCGCCACATCTGTACGCGGGCCCCATTGAATGGGCCGCGAATGTGCAATTGGCCGCTTCTCTGCCAAACCTTCTGATGGCAGAAACCATCGACACGGATTTTCATCGCGCCTTGATCGGACATTCGATCCGGATCGAGAATGGCTATATCATCCCGCCAGACTCCCCCGGTCTTGGGATCGAGGTGGACGAGGATCTGGCCCGCGCCAACCCGTGGCGCGGCGAATCGCTGCATCTGGAAATGACCGAGGAGCCGTGCGGCTATCACGCGCCCAATCGCTTTGCCGGCGGGGCGCCGCGCGATCAGGACTGAGGCGCCGTATCTTCGTGAGGGACCGGAAAAACGATATCATAGAGCCAGTTATACACGAACGCGTAGCACAGGTAGAACAGCGCAAAAGCGATATCCATCCAGAACGCCTGAATAAGGGTAATACCCAGATACCATGCCAGAAACGGCATGAGGATCAGCAAAAGCCCGAACTCGAACAGGATGGAGTGAAAAACCCGCAGGACCAGCCCCTTGCGCGTGTGCCCCGCACGCTTTTGCATCACCTTGTCGAAGATCAGATTGTAGAGGTATGTCCACAGCGTCGCCAGCGTGGCACTGACCACGGCGACGATGCCCATATCCTGCGCAGCAAGGCTGAATGCCCAGGCGCCTGCCGGCACTACGATGGCAAGCCCCATCCCCTCGAAAACGAGCGCGTGGCGGATACGGTCGGCGGTGCTGCGCATGGTGGACCTTCCCTGGAATGTTACGCCCGTCCTACCCGCGGGGGCGCCGCGCCGCAACCGCACGGCGCGATCAGGGCAGCACGCCCAGCCACAGCCATGCGGTCACAATTGACAGCGCCGTACCGATCAGCACCGCCGATGCCGCCACACGCTGCGCCGCGCCGTACATGTTGGCAAAGATATAGGCATTGATTCCGGGCGCCATTGCTCCGGTAATGACTGCGCTGCGCAGAGCAGAAGTCGGCAGGTCCAGCGTGCGGCTCAGCCCCAGCGTAACAGCCGGATGCACCAACAGAGATACGGCGCATACCGCAATGATAATGCGCAGATCACCCTCCGGGCGGTATTGCACCAGCACCCCGCCCAAGCCGAACAATGCCGCAGGCAGCGCTGCGCGTGCAATCAGGTCCAGCCCGTGCTCCAGCGGCGAGGGCATGGGCAAACCTGTAAGGTTGACGATGAAACCTAGACCGATACCAATGATCAGCGCGTTGGAAAACATTCCCGCCACGACTTTGCGCAGCACCGCTCCCCCGCCCTGCCCGCGTGCACGCACGATCTCCATCGCCGTGATGCCAACCGCATAGCAAAACGGCGAATGCATCGCGATGATGGCATAGTTTGCCTCCAGCGCATTTGCCCCATAGGCCCGTTCGGTAATCGGCAGCCCCAAAAGCAGGGAATTGGAGAAAAGACAGCAGAACCCGATGACAACCGCGTCGGCCCAGTTGCGGCCAAAGATCACACGCGCGCCCAGCGTGCCCAGGATAAACCCCGTCATGGCCCCTGCATAAAAGCTGAAGAGCAGCGGCAGATTGAAATTCTGTCCCAGATCAAGCTTTGATATCGCGGTGAACAAAAGGCATGGGATGGCGAAGTTCTGAGTAAAGACGATCAACCCGTCCACGCCCGCCTGTTTGAACCAACCCAGCCAGACCACCGCATAGCCTGCACCGATGACGACGAAGACCGGCAGGATAATGTCGAGAAAGGCGGCCATTCGGCTAGAGCTGATAGTTCAGCGTCATCCCGTCATAGGCCACATCGACACCGTCCGGCAGTTCGGCCACAAGCGTGCGATAATCCATGTCGGTATGCATGTTGGTGATGATACCGCGGCGCGGCGCGGCGCGGGCAAACCATTCGAGGGAGCGCGCGAGGTGAATATGGGTCGGATGCGGCCTGCGTCGCAGCGCATCGAGGATCCATGTATCCAGCCCGTTCAGCATGTCCCAGCACTGCTGGTCCATATCTGCCACATCGGGCAGGTACGCGACATCGTCGATGCGAAACCCCAGCGCATCAATGGCGCCGTGATTCACCTGAAACGGGCGAAGCGTGATTTCGCCGCCCGCCCCGCTGACCGTTATATCACCGTCTATCGTATTCATGTCCAGAATGGGGGGATAGGCGGATCCTTCGGGGCGGATGAAGGCATAGCCGAACCGCTGCATCAGCGCCGCCTGCGTGGGCAGATCAGCCCAGACCGGCAGGCGCCCGGGAATGTTGAACACAACGATGCGAAGATCGTCCAGACCGTGGCAATGATCCGCGTGGCTATGGGTATAGACCACGGCGTCGAGGCTGCCGATGCCGTGGCGCAGCAGTTGCTCGCGCATGTCAGGGCCGCTGTCGATCAGAACGCGGGTGCGGCCCTTTGGCCCCTCCTGCTCGATCAGCAGCGAGCAGCGCGTGCGCCTGTTGCGCGGCTCGGCCGGATCGCAATCGCCCCAGTCGCCAGCGGGCTTGTCCGCAAGACGCGGCACCCCTCCCGAGGAACCGCAGCCCAGGATGATGAAGCGCCGCGTCGCCATCAGAACTGCGCCTCATACGCCGCCACTTTGGTGAAGAGGCGATGAAAATTGGTTTGGGTCTGGGCTGCGAAGTCAGGCCAGTCCAAACCCATCGTCTCGGCCCCCGTCCGGGCAGTGTGGACGGTATAGGCAGGCTCGTTCCGGCGGCCGCGATGGGGCGGTGGTGCCAGATAGGGCGCGTCGGTTTCCACCAATATCCGGTCGCGCGGAGCGGCAGCAAAGATGCTGCGGATCTCCTCGCTCTTTGGGAAAGCGGCAATGCCTGACATGCTGAGGTAGAAATCCAGATCCAGCGCCGCCCGCGCCAGCGCCGCGCCGGAACTGAAGCAATGCATGACACAAGTATAGGCGCCGTTACGATATTCCTCGGTCAGGATGCGGGCCATATCGTCATCAGCGGCCCGCGAATGCACGATCAGCGGCAGGCCTGTCTGGCGCGCCGCATCGATATGGGCGCGGAGCGATGCCTGTTGCACCACGGCGCTCTCGCGAGTGTAATGATAATCCAGCCCAGTCTCGCCAATGCCGACGAATTTTGGATGCGCGGCCAGTGCGACCAGATCATCCGTGGTGGCCATTGGCTCGGTTGCGACGCTCATCGGATGGGTGCCCGCAGCATAGAAAACGGGGGCATGCGCCTCGGCAATGGTGCGCACCTGCGGCTCGCTGCGCAGTTTGGTGCAGATCGTCACCATTCGCGTTACCCCGGCGGCCACCGCACGGGCGATGACCTCTGGCAATTCCTCGGCAAAGTCGGGAAAATCCAGGTGGCAATGGCTGTCAGTGATTTCAACTTGCATGCAGGCCCTTCAGGCGGGCAGTTGTGCCGCCGTCTTCTGTATTCTGAACACGGTATCTAGGACCAGCGCGGCAGGGTCAAGGTTGACAGCCCGGCCTTGGCGCATCCGCGCGCTGACATCCTGCGCGCAATCGGCCCAGCGACGTGCTGCCGCCAGATCGGGCGCCGCATGGGCCAGCATCCGCGCCTCGTTCGGGGCTCCTTCGGGCGTGGGCGCCGTTCCCGATGCACCAGCACGCGCCATGCGCGCCAGCATCAGCTCGATCAGCCAGATCAGAAGGTTCAGCCGGTCCTCCGCCCCGCGCTGCGCCGCCATATTCGCCAGCGCCAGCGCGCGCGGACGGTTGAAATCAGGCAGGTCCGCAAAAAGCTGAACCAGATCGGCGTATAATTTCAGCCCGTCAAGCGTAATCAGCCGCACCGCTTCGCCTGCTGATCCGCCCGTCAGCGCCCAAAGAGCCTCGGCATTGCCGCCAGGATCGATCCCGGCCTGCGTCAGCGCTTGGGCCAGGTCATTGGAACTAAGTGTATCAAACCGTAATTCGCGGCAGCGCGACCGGATCGTGGGCAAAAGCGCGGAGGGCTGATGGCTGATTAAAAACATTGTGGTGCGCGCGGGCGGCTCTTCCAGCATCTTCAGCAGAGCGTTGGCCGCCTGCACGTTCATTTCGTCGGCGCTGTCGATAATTACCGTCCGCCGCCCGCCATCGGCACTGGATAGCATCAGGAAATTGTGCAGGTCGCGTACATCTCGGGCCACGATCATGTCGCGCATCCGCCTGGTGTCTTCGTTTATGCTGCGAGTTATATGGTAAAACTGCGGTTCGGACCGGGCCAGGAGACGGCGCGCAACCGGATGGTCTGGTGAAATGTCCAAGCTGTCGGGCACCGCCGCCCCTTCGTCATGCGCTAGTAAGAATCGCGCCGCGCGCCACGCGAATGTCGCCTTGCCGACGCCGCGCGGACCGATGAGCAGCCAGGCGTGGTGCAGGCGCTCGCCCGTGTATGCATTCAAAAAATCAGCCTCGGCTTCGCCCTGTCCGAACAGCTGCAGCGTCTCGCGCGGATGTGGAGCCCCTTCAATCCGGTCGGGCAGCTCGATATCGTCGCTCATCCCATTCGCTCCACCACCGCCGCGCGAACATCGCGGGCCACGACATCAGCCGGACGCGCCCCATCAATGACGCGAAATCGCCTTGCGAATTCTTTGGCCAGCGCCAGAAACCCCTGCCGCATCGCCGCCTGCAATTCCGCGCCAAACGCCTCGAACCGATCTTCGCCGCCGCCACGCGCGGTCGCGCGCGACAGGCCCTCTGCCGCGTCCATGTCAATCAAAAGAGTCACATCAGGCTCCTGCCCGATCATCAGATCATGCAGCGCTTCGACCCGCCCCCGCAGATCCACGCCGCGCAGTCCCTGATACATCCGGGTCGAATCGGCAAACCTGTCGCAGATCACGATCTGCCCTCCGGCCAGCGCGGGCCGGATCGTGCGCTCCAGATGATCGCGCCGGGCTGCAGTGAATAACAGCATTTCGGTTTCAGGCGACCACCGGTCAACGCCGCCGCTCAGCAGCAGCGCGCGGATTTCCTCGGCGCCGGGGCTGCCGCCCGGCTCTCGGGTCAGAAGAACGTCATGGCCCTCCGCAATCAGATGCTCATGCAGCAGCCTTGCCTGCGTCGATTTGCCAGAGCCGTCAATTCCCTCAAAGCTGATGAAAAGGCCGCCTGCGCCCCTATCGCTCACAGGGCGCCCTCGGGTCCCTGCCGCAGCCGCTTGATCAATATTCCGGAAACCGTCTTCAGCCGCACGCCAAAGCCGCCGCGCGCCACATCCTTGGCGGCAAGCAACGGCACCCGCGTCTCGGGCATGCCTTCGGGGGTGATGACCAGTTCGGCAAGGCGATCGCCCTTGGCTATCGGGGCCTGAAGCGGGCCTTTGTAAATCACTTCGGCGGCGACCTGATCTCCACCCAGCACCGGCAAAAGCATATTGACATCGTCGCTGGTGACGAGGCCGACGCGGCTTGAATCGCCCATCCACACACCCGCCTGCGCAACGTCGCTTCCGGCCTTGATCAGGGTGTTTTCAGCAAACTGGCGAAAGGCCCAGTTGACGATCGACTCGGCCTCCTCGGCGCGGGCCTGCGGCGTCTCCATCCCCGACAGCACAAAAATCACCCGCCGGTCGCCCTGTTTGGCCGATCCGGTCAGCCCATAGCCCGCTGCCTGGGTATGCCCCGTCTTCAGGCCGTCTGCACCGATACCCAGCGTCAGCAGGGGATTCCGGTTCTTGACGTTCTGTGGAGCGCGGCCGTCAAACTTGAATTCCGTCTCGGCAAACATCGGATAGAAATCGGGGAAATCGGTAATCAGATGCCGCGCGAGCAGCGCCAGATCCCGCATACTCATCTTGTGGCTGGGCGCAGGCCAGCCGTTGGAATTGGCAAAGACGGAATTCGTCATCCCCATCTTTTGTGCCCTTTGGGTCATGAACCGGGAAAAGCCTGCCTCGGTCCCATCTGGGCTGAGCGCTTCTGCAATCACGACGCAAGCATCGTTGCCTGACAGCACGATGATACCCTTGAGCAAGTCGCTGACGGTAACGCGGTCGGTCGTGTCCAGAAACATGGTCGATCCGCCATAGCTCATCGCGTGTTGCGATACGGGCAGTTTTTCCTCCATCGACAGCCGGCCGTCACGGATCGCCTCAAACGCGACGTATAGCGTCATAAGCTTGGACATCGACGCAGGGGGCATGGGTTGATCGGCGTTCTTGGCGAGCAGCACCGTGCCGGTGCCCACGTCCACCACATAGGCCGCTTTGGCTGCCGTATCAAACGCCACAGCCGGAAGCGCCGCACAACCGAGGGCGACAGCAAAGAGAGCGGTTCTGATAGTACTGATCATGTGTGACGTCCGTATTTGAATATGACGGTTGTGCCAAAGTTAAAGGCATGAAATGGAGTGTCAATCGGCATAACATGCGCCGGTTTGATAAACGGCAATCATTCAATTTTTGGTGCACAAGACCGGACACCGATAACGCGCGATCATATGTCCTTACGTCAACTAGAACACGAGGTTGCATGAGTCAAATCGGTTCCACTTCATGTCTGTTCTGCCATGACCTGATCGGTCGAAAACTGCGTCCAATACCCTTCCAAAATATTCCTGCTCTCGTTTGTGCTACATACGAATAAAGTGTCTGTTTCGGTAGCTTAACGAAAAATATCCTATTTCAAGCAGCCTCAGTTCCAATCTCACTTTTCAACACTTAGAGGCATACAAGACCTTCCAGAATCATACTCCTACGACTACACCGACCCTGTCGGAGGAGTGGCAGAGTGGTCGAATGCACCGGTCTTGAAAACCGACGAGGGTGCAAGCCCTCCGTGGGTTCGAATCCCACCTCCTCCGCCACCTCGCTTAAATCATTAAATTAATTTATTGGAACTATATATTGACCAAAACTGACTAAGCTCATTGGCCAGGATTTTACAGCTCTGATAGGGTAGGTGTTTGATCCCATGGTTTGATGGTGCGATTCTTTCTCAGAAATAGAAGGGAGCATTATGGGCCAGATTCGTCACGGAAGCGTCACGACCACGCACGCTGTCAGAGCTGCAATACAACGATCGCAAGCTTCGCTCGCG
>JAUNVT010000261.1 GCA_030540655.1 Rhodobacterales bacterium | reverse complement strand
GCATTTGCAGAATCCGTAAGGTCGGGAACCTTCACGTTCTGGCTGGCCGAGAATAGCTCCTATTCTTTTGGGCTCGGCCCCAAAAATCCGTCGATCACGATCTCAACTGCGCGCCTCGAAGTTCTGGGCAGCCAGGTTTCACCTGTCCCCCTTCCGGCGTCTTCCCTGTTGCTGCTTGCGGGCCTTGGTGGGTTAGGGTTCATGCGGAAGCGTAAAGCGGCCTGACCTGACGACCACAGATCTTGAGAAGACATGGGCGGCTTCGGTCGCCCTTTTTGCTATATGTGCACTGACGCTGGATAGGCGATGAACGCCTCCGAGCAATGTGTTGACGCAGCGCTCCGTGGTAACCGCAACCCAGAACAGCCATGGGAGCGCGACAGACTTGCCGGGGCCGGGCACCGAGACGTATCGGCTGGCCTGCGATTTTCGGTACTCCCCTACGCTACCGCGGGACCAAGCGACGACATGCCCCTCAACTTCGGCCAACGCCTCGAAGAGGTAGATTGGCAAGTTCGGCTGTTCCGTCTATGCAACATGTATGCAGAAGATTTCCAGCATAATTGGTCAGATTGTCGGCACCGTGGCGATGGCATCGCCTATTCTGGTGCAGGCAGACATGGTTTTGTCGAAAGATGCCACGGCCGAGCAGATCTACCAGTATTTCCGACAACAGCACCCCTCGCACGTGGAAGACTGCTTTCCGGATTTGGAACTTGTCGCTGGACCGGGCGCCCTGTCCCCCAAGGAAGAGGGAGGCAACCCAACTTGGCGGCGAGCTGTCATCGCGCTGGATGCCTCCGGCTCGATGGCGGGCCAGGCAGGTGGGCAGGTCAAAATGCGGGCCGCCACCGAAGCGGTGACCCGCTTCGTGGCGTCTCTTCCTGAGGAAGTGGAAATTGGCCTCGTAGTCTTCGGCCATGAAGGTACAAATGATGAAGATGGCAAGGCTAAATCCTGCGAGGGCGTGAAGACACTCGTACCTGCAAGGGTCGGAGCAGCTGAAGAAATCAGTGAAGCGCTTGATACCGTTGAGCCGACTGGCTGGACGCCACTCGCCACGGCCATCGAGACTGCTGGAAGAGGATTGGCCCGAGAGGCAGAGGAAGGCGCACAGGTTGTGTTTGTCGTCTCGGATGGCGAAGAAACCTGTGGCGGTGATCCAGTCGAGGCCGCTCGCAGCCTGCACGCATCCGGCGCGCATGCTATCGTCAACGTGATCGGTTTTGACCTTCCCGCCGGGGAGCGCGCCCGGTTGGCTGAAGTCGCCAAGGTCAGCGGAGGCGTCTATCTCGATGCCGCAAACGGTGATGAAGTCATGGACGCCCTTCAGCGCCACAACGCATGGATCAAAGATCGCTACGATCATACTGTCGATAATGTGCGGGCGAAGGTTGCCAACGGCACCAACAGCTTTGTCGCCAAGAACGAGGCTGCGAAATGCGTTGCTGATATCCAGAATGCCGAATACTCGGAGGTATCCGACTGGATCCGTGACCTGCGCGCACAAGGCCACAGTTCGAAGGCCTACATGGATTTTCGAGAGCTGGTTATTTCTGACCACAAGGACAGCAAGGATCTGCTGGACGGCTACCGCGCCGAAATCGACGCACGGGCCGATAAGGCCAACCTCGACATCGAGGAAACGATCGTCCCTCCTGGGCTGCCGCTTGAGAGAAGGTAAGTGTCGTTCTAGGAGGATATCTGCCAGATCTTGTCGTTCAGCGAGTTCGGGTCAACTGCCGTCTGGCGGGATCTGCGCAGGTACCGAAAGAAGGCGCGATTGGCGAAGTAGATCAGATTGGCGCCAGTCAGGGTCGCGTTGTGGTCAACCTTGCGCTCCATTCTCAGCGCAGTCCAGCTCTGCCGGTTAAGCGGCTCATCGAGGGACCTTATTTGTCGTTCGCACCGTCCGTGGGCCAGAAGATGCGTCCATTGACAACCACTTCGTCGCGGAGATCGGGATCACTCGCTTCGAGGCGTGCCAGGAAATGCCGCTCTTCTCCGCGCGGGCTTTCAAGGACAAGCGCGTAGCCGTCAAATCGGTATGGCATTCGTTCTTCCTGGGCGGGGCCAGCCGTCGCGGTGATAAAACTTGAGCCGACGTTACCTGCAGCCAGGGCAGGGGTTTCTGGCTCGGTGAGGCCCGCTTGCGGGCCGAGTAGGACGGCGGTCCCGACCGTCGCCAGACGGTCGGGAGGTGCCCGCATCACCTCACGGGGTGTCGGGCGTTTTGTCTTCCGAGAGTTCCTCCACCTCACTCACAAATCCGCAATCGGGGGCGGGACACATATATCGGGGCTTGTTTTCTGGTCCTTCGCCGGGGCGTATTTCTTCCAGCTTTTCACCGCATTTGGGGCATTTCATGGCGCAAATCCTTGTGTTCATTTCGTTACAGCCTGTCGGGAATTGAGATGTAACGGTGCCGGGCAAACTTTCCACTCATGGCGCAGCGAAGCTAACATGTTGAAAGCAACCGCTGTGGGGGCGGCGGTGTGCGCCGCCCCGCCGATCAAGGATTGATCGGCGGGGAGAGGCTGGACGGCCTGCTGTCTTTCGCCATACTTTTGTGTTGAGGCAAGGCAGATTACAGGCAGATCCGGACGCGCTGTCACGCGGCCGGGTCAACTGCCGCCGCCGTTTCAGGCAAGGACATACAGGGCCAGCGCAAGGACGAGGCATCCGGCGACGGCTCCTATCCAGCGCCGCCGGTCGACGGCTTTCGCGGCGAGTCCGGCTTCCTGTTCTTCCTGCTTTTCCTGCTCCAGAATGGTGGCCAGAAGGTTGGC
>JAUNVT010000047.1 GCA_030540655.1 Rhodobacterales bacterium | reverse complement strand
AGGGCGGGCGGGGATTGAGTATTGCCCGGATGACGTTGATGCGCCTTCGTGCGAGGGCGATGACGGCCTGGTTGTGCCTTTTTCCTTCGGCGGGTTTTCGGTCGTGGAAGGTTTTGCTTTCGGGGTGCGGGAGAGCGGCGCTTCCGGGGCGAACTTGGCTCAGCATGCTTCCGTCCATACCCGAGAATGAAACGCATCATCAAACTGTGGAATCCGGCGTCTGGGGCCGCCTCGCGCGGCGCAGATGCATGGCAAGAACCTGCCGCCGTGCCGCTTTACAGACTGTTTCCACCCTTGCCAGTGAACACTATTAGACAAACGGCACTTGAAAGATTTAATTTAAACTTTTAGGGCACTTCGGCGTTTAGCTGAATAATGGCTAAGCGTCGAAACGTGCGCCGGACAGAATAATGCATGCGTTTTGCAATAAGGATGCTTTGTATCTTACACTCAAACACTTTGGGGCTTGTATGAAATGCTGACATCGCGTGCCAAATACCATCTGGGCCAGATCGTTCGCCACAAGAAGCATCCGTTCCGTGGCGTCGTCTTTGATGTGGACCCTGAATTTTCAAACACCGAGGAATGGTATACCTCCATTCCCGAAGAGAACCGGCCGGTCAAGGATCAGCCATTCTACCATCTGCTGGCTGAAAACGATCAGAGCTATTACGTTGCTTATGTCAGCGAACAGAATCTGATTGCAGATTATTCAGGCGAGCCGGTCGAACACCCTGATATTGACGATCTGTTCGGCCCTTTTGAAGACGGGCAGTATACTCTGCATTTTCAGCTGAACTGAAGTCTCGGAAACCGCACTGTACCTGCAGGCAGCATCGCATCGCCATTCATCTGCCTTTGATGTTGATCGAATAGCTGCGCCTTGCACTCGATGGCGGCGGGGGGAACGGCTGTGCCTTGCCGACCATTGCAAGCGCCGCGCGGTCCAGCGCCGCCGAGCCGGAGGAGCGGGCGATGGACGCACTGGCGAGTCCCCCATCGGGGGCAATGGAGAACTGGACAACCGCCGTGCCGCGCGTCGAGCTTTCGGGGCGCGGCACGCGCGACAGCCGCTGCATCACCAGACCCGGATAATTTGATGCGGCCGCATTCCCTTCGGCATTGGAAGGGATGGCCTTGCTTGCCTGTCGTGCGTCGGCTCTGGTTCTGGAACTTGCGTTTTGGATTCCGGCCGTGGCGTTTTGGGTCGCGTTTCCTTGTGGCGCTGCGGGTTTCGCTGTGGGCTTGACCTTGGTCGGTTCGGGAGGTCTGGTCCGCATTCTGGGCCGGACAGGGGCGGGATCGGGTATCGCGGCGGTTACGTCATCGGGCGTAACAGGTGCCTGGGCTGCCGGATCGGACGTTTGCGGGGCAACAGCCTCCCGATCCGGGGTCGCGACTGGCTGTAACGCAGGATCAGGGGCGGTCACCGGCTTTTCCAGCGGGGGCTCGGGCGCGGCTTGCGGCGCGGTGGCCTCCGACACTGCTTTCACCGGCTGCTGAACCCCCTGTGCCAGATCGGCAAAGCTTGATCCGAGGGAGGGCTGCGCACCCGCAGCGCCCCCTTCCATGCTGATGGTGGGTTCGGACCAGATGAGGGTCATGGCCGCCAGATGCGCGGCCATGGATGCCAGAAGGACAATGGCAAAGACAAGGCGCGACCGGGCAATCATCGCAGCGCCCGTTCGGTCGAGATGACAATGTGTTCGGCGCCGGCGGCGCGCAGCTCGGCCGAGATGCGCAAAAGGGCGGCGGCAGGCAGCGCGCGGTCAGGCATCAGGCGCACCGTCTCGTCCGGCCGCCGGTCCATACGGTTCAGGAACGCTGAAACCGAGGTCAGCACGACACCGCGATGACGCAGCTCTCCCCCGCTATCGATGACCAGCGCATCGGGCGGCTCGCGCCCGTCCAGCGCTTTGGTTTCGACCAGAGCGATATCGCTGTCCAGCGGCGGCGAAAGCGTTCCTGCGACCATGAAGAACACCAGCATCAGGAAAACGATGTTTATGAGGGCGATTGTCGGCTCCTTGGGCCTGCGGGCGGCGGCGCGTCTCATGAGGGGGCCAGAATGCTGAGGGTCATGTTGGGCTGCGCGCGCAAGATCACCAGCACATCTGTCAGGCGCTGCGACGTGACATCCGCCGACAGGCTGAGCAGCAGTTTGCCGTTGCCGTCCGGCAGCAGGTCAGCAAGCCGCGCGGGCAGGGCGGCAATCTCCAGATCGTCGGTATTAAGGCGTAGAGAATCCGGCGTCACCTGCAAGAACAGCGCCCGGTCGGATGCGCCCGCACCCGGGGCACTGGTGCTGGCCAGTTCGACATCCGCAAACCGGGAAAAGGTGGATGACAGCATGAAGAAAAGCAGCAAAAGAAAGATGACGTCGATCAGCGACGTCATCGAAAGCGCACGGCGCCGGTATGTTGTCCTAAGCGCCATGTATTGCGGGTCTGCGGATTGGCTGTTCGTGGGGCGTCCATTCCTCGGGCGCGGGCGATCCGGCGGGGGTCAGGATTGTCGCCAGCCCCCGCTCGGCCAGAATGCGTTCGGAGGCCATCCGGCTTTCCAGCCAGGACAGGATCACCGATGTCGGCATGGCGACCCCGAGCCCCACGGCGGTCGTCAGAAGAGCGACCCAGATCCCCCCGGCCAGGAGCGACGGGTCTACCTGGCTACCCGCCGACTGCAGGGACTGGAACGCCTCGATCATGCCCAGCACCGTGCCGAAGAGCCCCAGCAGCGGGGCAAGCTGTGCCACCGAATCCAACAGGCGAAACCCGCGCTCCAGAATGGCAAAGCGCGCCTCGGTCTCGGCCTCGACCCTTTGGCGGATGTCAGCCGTCTCCCGATGGGTCATCGCCATGCGAAAGGTGGGGGCAAGATAGCTGGTGCTGGTCGCCAGTCGTGCGGCCGCCTGCGCGCGATCGCCTGCGTCCCAGGCGCGGGTGGCGGCCTGAAGGGCCTTGTGGCGGCCGACGCCGGCCTGCCGGAACTGCCATATCTTGTAGAGCACGACACCCGTGGTCAGGATCGACACCGCGATCAGCACCGCCACCACCGGGCCGCCGAGATCGAGCACCTCTGCAAGGGCCTGCCGAATGGACTGGATCATGCTCATCCGATCAACTCCGCCGCTGTGCTCGAGCGCAGCTTCAGCGACTGGCCGCAGATGGCGCTGTCCTTGCCATCCACCCGGCAGGTGCTCGCCCCGTTGATCAGCACCTTGCCCAGATCCTCGCAGGCCAGCCCGTCCAGTTGAAACTGGCGGACGCGCGGCCTGCCCGCGGGCAGTGCGCCAAAATCGAAGA
The DNA here is from genome assembly GCA_030540655.1 of Rhodobacterales bacterium. GTDB lineage: Bacteria > Pseudomonadota > Alphaproteobacteria > Rhodobacterales > Rhodobacteraceae > Roseovarius. The sequence goes on along the minus strand of JAUNVT010000047.1, from coordinate 18,313 downwards.
GCGTCAGCCGGTCGACCTGACCCGCCTGGTCAAACAGCACCGTTTCGAACACGGCGCTTTCAATCTCACTGGGATGCGCGTTGTCGATGAGGAATGTCAGCAGACACCCGGCCTCCCCGGTTGCCTGTGCGTTCAGATCGACGGTCAGAAACGGCCCGGCATCCTCGGCCGCCGCCTGCGAGCCGATCAGCGCGAGCGCCGCGATCAAGGATTTCGATATATGCATGGCAAAGCCTCAGAAGGTGCGGGACAGGGTGAGTTTGACATTGCGGCCCGGGGCAGGGCGGGTGGACAGATGCGGGGTGTAGTCGCGGTCAAAGAGGTTTTCGATGCCGACCCGGATCTGCGTATCCTTCAGAAAACCGCTTTGCGGAACATAGGTGGCGCGCAGGTTGTGATAGCCAAAACCCGAGGAGGATCCGCTGTCGGTCGTGATGGAATCATTGGCCACCACTTCCCAGCTCAGATCCAGCTCCTCGCCGAATTTGCGGCCCAAGGTCACGCGCAGGCTGTCGGCGGGCAGGTTGCGCCAGGTGTCCGAGGCGCCGCCCGGCGCATATTCCGTGCCATTCACGATATTGGCGTTCAGATCCACGTAAAGCCCGCTTTCCATCGCGTAGGATGCCTCGATCTCCAGCCCTTCTGTCTCGATCTTGTCCAGGGCGGGGGCGGGCGGACGTGCACCGGCGATGGTATAGCTGGTCACATCGCGAAGCGTGGTCCTGTAGGCCGTGGCCTTGAAGGCGATCACATCGCCCGAAACAAACGTATCGTTGCGTTGATAGGAGGCGCCGAGTTCGTAGGTGTGTGATTTTTCGGCCTGCGTCACGAAGGCTGTCGTGCCCAGATCGTCGATATTCGGCAGACCTGCGGTATAGGCGGCGCTGCCGAATACGGCGAGCCCATTGCCGAAAGCATAGCGCATCGACAGCCCGCCCATCAGCGCGTCCTTGTCGTATGTGCCGTCATTCGGCGCGGTAGAGCCTTCGATACGCGAGAATTCGTAGCGCAGCGCGGGTGTGATCGTCCAGGCCGAGCCGATCTGCATGTCATCCACGGCATAGAGCGCGATCCGCTTGTCCGTGCCGCCGGGGGCGCTGCTGGCATCCAGACGCTCGCGCCGCATCAGTTCCAGCCCGGTGCGCAGATCGTGTTCGACCATGCCGGTGGTGAACAGGCTCGTATTCTTGAATGCCAGCTTGTAGGTTTCATATCTGTGATCGGCATTCGCCAGACCCAGAATGCCCGCGCTGCTTGGCGTTCCCTCCAGCGGGGAGCTGCCGGGAACGTAACGCTGGTCGATCTGCTGATCGGCGTAGGACAGCACGATGTCGAAATCCACCAGATCATTGTCCAGCGGATTGAAGTTGTATGTCAGCACTGCCGTGGTCGAATCGGTATCCCGGTCCACATTGCCGAATGAATCGGCCGTGGTGGTGAACGTGTCATAGGGCACGTCGCGTTCGCTGGACGTGGTCCGGGCAAGGCTGAAGGTCAGTGAATGTTCGCGATCATCGCCAAAGGTGTATTTCGCCTTGATCAGCCCCGATGGCAGGGTGAAGGCGCTGTTGCCGATGGTGTTGCCGCTGCCGTCGGTCTGATTGTCCTGATCGCGCCAGACGTAATTCGCAAGGAACTCCAGATCCTGCGTCGGCTGCCATGCCAGTACGGTCGAGGAGGTGATGCCGTCGCCGTTGCTGGTGAATTCCAGCGTCTGCGCCAGAGCAACCCCGATTTCGCCTCCCGTCAGGTCCGACGCATCCTTCGTCTCCAGCTTGACGACGCCGCCGATGATGCCGGACCCGTATTCGAAACTGCCGACCGTGCCGCGAATGACGCTGACGGATTTATAAAGAAAAGGATCGGTGAAAAGCTGCGTGCCGATGCGGTAAAGCCGTTCTGAGCCGACGCTGGCGCCATCGACCTGCACCGCCACCTTCTGATCGGTGCCAAAGGTGCCATTTGCGCCGTATCCGCGGATGTTGATCCCGGAGCCCTGCGGCGTCGAGCCGTTGACGAGGCTGACGCCGGGCACGGAATCGATCAACTCGGCCACCGTGCCCGCCTGCCGGTCGTCGATTTCCTCCTGATCCACTACGGTGACCGGAACGGCGGTGTCCGTCTGCACCTTGCGCTTGCTTTCGCCAAGGACCAGCGTGCCCAGAAACCCGTCATCGCCTTCCTGCGCATGGAGTGCACCTGCGCTCAGCGCCAGAACGATCAGGCTCGTCGTGCCCCTCAAAAACCTGCGGGATTGGGCAGCTGTCGTCATTGAGTATCCTCGTGAGCGTTTCCTGTGGCCGGATGCTTGCGAGGTGCTGGCGGGGGCAATCAGTATTATTTTGCGTCATCATGCATGACGTCCTTGCAGCTTCTAAAAAGGCGTACTAAAAGTGTCAACAATAAAGGTTGAGCATTTTACTCGATCTTTGCCAGCTATGTGCTTCCCGCGCCCGGCCAGCCAGAATCCCATATCATTTCCGGCTAGAGGTGCTGCATGACCCAACACGATTCCCCGTCTCCCGAAGCCATCCGGGCCTTCCGCGCCGAACACTCCAACATGCGCGAACGCGATCTGGCGGAAAAGCTGTCGATCAGCGAGGCGCAGCTGATCGCGGCCTATTGCGGCGAAGGCGTGACGCGCGTGGACGCGCATCCTGACCGGATCATTGGCGCCGCGCAGTCATTGGGAGAGGTCATGGCGCTGACGCGCAACACGTCCTGCGTCAATGAAAAGGTCGGCACCTACGCCAATTACCAGTCGGGAAATCATGCGGCGATGGTGCTGAACCACGACATCGACCTGCGGATATTCCCCAGCCACTGGCGGCACGCGTTCATGGTGGAAAAGGAAACGGAAGACGGGCTGCGTCGCAGCTTTCAGGTCTTTGACGCGGCGGGCGATGCCGTCCACAAGATCTTCCTGCGCGATACATCAGACATTTCCGCATGGGATCGTGCCAAGGCCGCGGTGACGCTGGAAGATCAGGCACAGACGCAGGCTGTCGGCGCGCGCAAGCCCGATGAGATGCCAAAAGCCGACGAATCCAAACTGGACATCCTGCGCAAGGAATGGGTGCGGATGACCGACACCCACCAGTTCCTGCGCCTGACATCCAAGCTGAAGATGAACCGACTGGGCGCCTACCGGATCGCGGGTGCTCCTTTCGTGCGCGCGCTGGAGCCATCGGCGGTGGATGCGATGCTTCAGCAGGTTGCGGGAAGCGGGATGGAAATCATGGTCTTTACCGGCAATCGCGGCTGTATCCAGATCCATTCCGGCCCGATCCGGACGCTCAAACCCATGGGCCCGTGGCAGAACGTGATCGATCCCCGGTTCAATCTGCACCTGCGGCTGGACCACATCGCCGAAGTCTGGGCTGTCGACAAACCCACGCAGCGCGGACCGGCTGTATCGGTCGAGGCGTTCAACGCCGATGGCGGCCTGATCCTCCAGTTCTTCGGGGTGGGTGCCGAGGGGCGCGACAACCGCGTGGCCTGGAACAAGCTGGTGGAGGGTCTGGACGGTCTGCGTGAGCAGGTGCCTGCGTGACCAGATCAAAGGCAATTGCACGGGTGGGGGCGATGTCCCTCTCCGTCTTTTTGGCGATCACCTATCCCGCCTGGGCCGAGCAGAAGCCGGGCGGCATCGTCTCCATCGGCGGCTCGGTCACCGAAATCATCTATGCGCTGGGGGCAGGGGACCGCCTGATTGCGCGCGACACGACCTCCAGCTATCCGGCCGAAGCCGAGGCGCTGCCCGATGTCGGTTATGTGCGGGCCCTGTCGCCGGAAGGTGTGCTGTCTGTCGGTCCCGATCTGATCATCGCCGAGGATGGCGCCGGCCCGCCCGAGACGATTGCGGTCCTTGAAAGCGGGGGCATCCCCTTTATCACGGTGCCAGACGATCATACGGCAGCGGGGATCAGCGCCAAGATCCTTGCTGTGGGCCGCGCCATCGACGAGGAAAAGGACGCCATTGCTCTCGCCGCCAACCTTCGGGACCGACTGGGCAAGGTCCCGGCCGCACCGGCGCAGAGCGCGGAGCCGAGGCGCGTCATGTTCATCCTCAGCACCCAGGGCGGGCGGATCATGGCTTCGGGCACAGGCACGGCAGCGGCCAGCATGATCGAGATGGCAGGCGGTGAAAATGCCGTGACGGCCTTTGCCGGATACAAACCGATCACGGATGAGGCGGTGATTGCCGCCGCACCCGATGCCATCCTGATGATGGAGCGCGAAGGCGATCACGACAGTTCGGTCGAGGAATTGCTGGCCATGCCCTCGATCTCGACCACACCCGCCGCAGCGCGGCGCGCGGTGATCCGGATGGACGGGCTGTATCTTCTGGGGTTCGGACCGCGCACGGCAGAGGCGGTGGCGGATCTGAACGCCGCGCTTTACGGCGGCTGATCCTGTGGCGATGGCTCTTGATACCGTCCTGCCACAGGACCGCAGGCAAATTGCCCGTCGCGCGCATCTGTGGCTGGCCGCGCTGCTGATCGTGATCTGTATCGCAAGCCTTGCCATCGGCGCGTCGGGCACATCGCTATGGGGGGCGCTGCACAAACTGGCCGCGGGCGAGGAACTGACGCAGATGGAGCAGGTTGTCCTGTGGGATATCCGGCTGCCCCGGATGATCCTGGGTGTTTGCGTAGGTGCCTCGCTGGCCGTGTCCGGTGCGGTGATGCAGGGGCTTTTTCGCAATCCTCTGGCGGATCCCGGGATTGTGGGGGTGACGGCAGGCGCGGGCCTCGGCGCGGTGACGGCGATCGTTCTTGGCGGGCTGCTGCCCTTGGGGATCATGGCGGCGGTGGGTTTCTGGCTGGTGCCGCTGGCGGCATTCATCGGCTGCTGGGCGGCGACGCTCCTGCTCTACCGCGTTTCCACCCGGCGGGGACGGACATCCATCGCCACGATGCTCTTGGCCGGAATTGCGTTGGGGGCGCTGGCCGGTGCCGTATCGGGCGTCCTGATCTACGTCGCAGACGATTCGCAGTTGCGCGATCTGACCTTCTGGGGTCTTGGCTCGCTTGCCGGGGCGACTTGGGCCAAAACGCTTGTAGCGGTGCCGGTGATCGGGGGTGCGCTGGCCGTAGCCACCACCATCGCGCATGGCCTGAACGGGCTGGCCTTTGGCGAATCGACCGCGTCGCACATGGGCATCCCGGTTCAGCGCGTCAAAAACATCGCCATACTCGTGGTGGCGGCGGCCACGGGTGCGGCGGTCGCGGTATCGGGCGGGATCGGCTTCATCGGCATCATCGTGCCGCATCTTCTGCGCCTTGCCACCGGGCCGGATCACGAACCGCTGTTGATCAATGCGGCGCTCTTCGGAGCATCGCTGCTGCTCATTGCCGATGTTGTCAGCCGTGTCATCATAGCGCCCGCCGAATTGCCGATCGGCATCGTCACCGCCATCCTCGGCGCGCCCGTATTCCTGTGGATCCTCTTGCGCCGCCGCGGTTTGGTCGAGCCATGATGCTGTGCGCGCACGGCATCCATGCCCGTATCGGGCGGAAACAGATTCTGCGCGGCATCGATTTCGCCGCCCGCGCGGGCGAGGTGACCGCCATCGTCGGGCCCAACGGTTCGGGAAAATCGACGCTGCTCAAGGCGATTACGGATGAGGTGGAATTTACCGGGCGCATCTTGCTGAATGGGCAGGACATTGCACGACTGAAACCTTGGCAACTGGCTGCGATGCGCGGCGTGCTGCCTCAGGCCGCATCGCTGGCCTTTCCCTTTACCGTGATAGAGGTCGTGCGGATGGGCCTTTTATCGGGCGCGTCGGGTATGCGCGCGGACATTCCCCTGCGGGCGTTGGCGGCTGTTGGCCTCGAAGGCTATGGGGGGCGGTTCTACCAGGAGCTTTCGGGGGGAGAGCAGCAGCGCGCGCAACTGGCACGTGTCCTCTGCCAGGTCTGGCAGCCGGTCGAGGACGGATTCCCGCGCTGGCTGCTTCTGGATGAACCCGTCGCCAGTCTTGATATTGGTCACCAGATTCTGGTGATGCAACTGGTCAGGGATTACGCAACGCGCGGTGGCGGCGTGGTTGCGGTCATGCATGATCTGAATCTGTCTGCCATGTATGCCGATCAGATGACCATGATCAGGGACGGAACGGTTCTGGTCTCAGGTCCGCCGGGCGCGGTGATTCAGAACGATATCCTGTCCCGCGCTTATGGCTGTAAGCTCCGGGTCAACACCGCGCCCGGACAGGGGCAGAGTTATGTGCTACCGCACTTGGCCTGCGCCCATTGACACGGGCGCGATCCGTTAGCCGGCCGTCCTCTTGAAACGATTCCACCCCAGGAGGCCGATGCCGGCGAGGTAAAGCCACAGCGTGCCGGGCAAGGGAACGGGTGTTGGCGGATCGGGAATGGCGACTATCGGCTTGCCCGCACCACCACTGGGCAGGACGTTGACGGGCGCGATGCCGCCGCCGGTGCCATTCGTGCCATCGATACCCCCGGAACTGCCGCCATTGCCACCGCCCATGCCGCCAGAGTTGCCGTTACCAACGCCGCCGCTACCGGTACCGCTGTTACCAGAGCCACCGCTGCCTGAAGTACCGCCCCCGCCCATGAGCAGCCCGACGCTGTCCATGGACAAGGTTCCGAATGCAGACGCCCGCTCCATTGCGGTCAGATACGCATCGGTGCGCAAGCCTTCGGTAATCGTATCTGCTTCCGCAAGCATCGGAATTGCGACCGAGCCCAGGCAGCCCTTGTAGACCGGTATTGCGAACGGATCGTTCGCAAAGGCCGATACGGACACGTCAGCGGTCCATTGATCGGCTCCCGGCTTGCGCAGCGCTTCGAAAACGCCGGGAATGTAGATCTGGCGCACTTCCCCCGCCTCGTTGCGAGTGATCCACGCCTCGCTCGCCTGAGATACGAATCCATCCACCTGCGCCAGACGATAGCGCTCAATGTCGCCGCCCAGATCGGTCATGCGGCATCCTGTCAGGCTTGCGGCGTCAGGCGGGCTTGGCAACTTTTCGGCCCAGGTCACGCGGATGGGCCCGTTATTACCAAGACGTTGGTGCGATGCATCGAATGTTGCTGTATGGCCCGGGATATCCGCGACCGGAAATTCGGTTGGGTCTGCGTTTATCCGCGCGCCGGCCGCCGCCACGCCCGCGCCGTTGACCGCAACAGGCGCACTTTCGATGGCCTTCATGACCGCCGGGTTTTGTCCGCGCTCGAATTCATCGCATGCGTTCAGGTCGGCCCCCGTGAAGGACGGAAGCGTGTCAGTGACCAGACGGCCGGTATCGGAGGATTTGCCGATCAGTGTCACATCATGGGCGTCGCGCCACGCGGCCTGCAGGGCGATACGATCCTCGGCCGACAGGGTCACGCTGTCGCCCGCCGGATCGAGCTTTTCGGTCAGCGATCTACGCACTCCGGCTATGTCCATTTCCATGCTATCCACTGGATACTTGAGTACGATGCGCCAGATCCGGTCAACTGCCTCCTCACCCGCGGACGTTTGGGCCACGCCCATCTTGCGCTCGGCGGTGCCGATGACCCAAAGGCCTGCGGCGGGGCTGCGGGCGACCTCGTCGAAGGGCACGGTCTGTCCGGTAGACGATACGTATTGCGAGGCGCGGATGTCGATGGGGCGGAAGGACCGGCAGGAATGGTCGGACCCCACCGACACTACGCTGGACCCGTCTTTCAGGAATCTCTGCGTCAGCGTCTTGACTTTCTTCAACTCGGGCGAAGATACGACCGACGAGATAGCTGGCCCGCCGCAGATCACCGCAACAATCAGCGCCACTCCGCCACGCGTGATTCGTGATCCCGCCATTCCCGTCATACCCTTTATCAGCTGTTAAAGATTTATGAGAGAAGTTGTTAAAAACCCAAGCGATATATGGGCTTGTAGTTAATCTCTCGTTCATGAATCCGGCGGGAAATTGCTGACAGATCGAAGCCGTTCGCCATCCGATCTCTCCCTTTTTCGGGGGCAGGATGCGGTGCTGAAGCGGCCCGGTAGGCTCGCGGAAAAGAATCGATGTGTTCGCAGGAACCACCTGCCGAGGAGTGCCCGCTGATGGCCGAGTCGGTGGGGAAATGGTGTTTATAAGCAGATTTCCGCTCATATGATCTGCAGATGGTTCAGGTCAATAAATGTTCGTGGAGCCGGATGGATAGCCCTCCACCGTGGCTTCTTGGCAAGGAATTTTTGCCCGCCAAAATGCCATCCCGGACGAAGGGCTCCTCAACGCGTGTCTGCGCGATACGACGCATTGACGGTGGCCCGGAGGTGCCGGATGATTTCCGGGCAGGGGGCTTGGAGGTAAGGCTTGGACAGGGCAGGCGTACCCTTCAATTCGTAAAGGAAAAGCTATGAAGATTGCGTGTGTGACATCGCCCGAACCGGGCAAGACTGACGAGGTGCTGTCTGCGGTTGCCAGCCAGTTGCGAGGGCAGGGCGTCTCTCTGGCTGGTGTGGTGAGGGATATTGGCTATGTCAGCGGTTTTGCCAACGGGTGCGACGCGCAGGTGGTTGTGCTGCCTGACGGCCCGGTGATCAAGATCACGCAGGATCTGGGCCGCGGCTCGGATGCCTGTCGGCTTGATCCGGGCAAGATCGCCGAAGCGGTTGCCATTGTTGAAAGCGGTACGCTGAATCAGGCCGATCTCTTCATCCTTAACAAGTTTGGCCCCGAAGAAGCCGCCGGGCGTGGATTTTGCGCAGCTATCGGCACGGCTTTGGAGCACGGCGTTCCGGTGCTGGTTGGCGTGGGGGCGGCCACCAAGGCAGCTTTTGATCATTTCTCCGATGGCGTGGCGACATCTGTTGAGCCGCAGGCGAACGCGATCCTGGCATGGTTGCAGGCGCCGGCGGAATAGGCCGGAGTATTTTCGCGCGCCCGTCTTTTACCTGCCCCGCCGCGCGGGTATGGTGCCGCCTTGGCGATTTGAATGGGGGCACATGTGACCGAGATCATTCTGGTAAGGCACGGCCAAGCCAACAGCAATGCGACGGACGAGGCGGGCTATGACCGGCTGTCGGATCTGGGCCACCGGCAGGCGGCCTGGCTGGGCGACTGGCTGAACGGCACCGAACCACATTTCGACCGCGTCATCACCGGCACCCTGACCCGGCAGCGCCAGACGGCGGCGGCCATGGGGTATCGCGCCACCAGGCAGGACCCGCGCCTGAACGAGCTGACCTATTTCAATCTGGCCCACGCGATGGAGGCACAGCACGGCGTGCCCGCGCCGGACAGCGCACAGGAATTCGCGCGTTACCTGCCCGATGTCATTTCCCATTGGGCCGAGGACCGCCTGACCGGAGTGCCTGAGACATTCGGAAGTTTCCGCGCCCGCATCATTGCCTTGATGGACGAGGTGTGCACCGATCATGGACGCACGTTGATGGTCACATCCGGCGGCGTGATCGGCATGGTGATGCAGCACGTCCTTGGGCTTCAGACGCGGGCGATGGCACTGATGATGCTGCGTATCCAGAACAGCTCGGTCCACAGGCTGCGCCATGTGCATGGCCGGTTGGTGCTGGACACGTTCAACGCCACGCCGCACCTTGACGCGGCGGACCGGGCGCATGCCCGCACATTCATCTGACCCGGCAGGAGGCCCCGATGAGGCTACATTACGCACCTGGCACGATATCGATCGCAGTCGCCATTGCCCTTCATGAGGCCGGGCTGCCCTTTGATGCCATCCCCGTGGATTTCCGGGCCAGGGCGCAGACGCTGCCGGAATACCGCCGGATCAATCCCAAGGGCCGTGTGCCCGCGCTCGAGGTGCCCGACGGCATCCTGACCGAAACAGGCGCGATACTGGAATATATCGCTGCGGTTGTTCCGACCGCAAAGCTGATGCCCGAGGATCCGTTTCAGGCCGCCCGGCTGCGCGGAGTGATGTATTACCTTGCCAGCACGATGCATGTGAACCACGCCCACCGCCTCCGCGCATCGCGCTGGGCCGACAGCGAAGCCGCACAGGCGGATATGCGCGCCAAGGTCCCGCAGACCATGGCTGCAAGCTGCGCCTATGTAGAAGATTATTGCCTGTCCGGCCCCTTCATCACCGGGGCGCAGATCACGGTGGCGGACCCCTATCTCTTTGTCGTCTGCAACTGGTTGGAGGGAGATGGAATTGACGTCACTGCCTATCCCCGCATCGCCGCCTTCCGCGCCGCGATGGAGGCGCGCCCTTCGGTGAAGGCCGCCCGGGCCGCGGGGATGCTCCCCTGATCCGGCTCGACCATCCTTGAACAGTCCCAATTTTCCGGCGCCCATGTCACGCAGCAAAGACACATCGCCCCGCGGCCCCGATCCGCTGACGCATGTTGTGCGCCGCGCGCGGCGCTGGGCACTGTGGGCGGCAGTGACGGCTGCGACATGCATTGCACTGGCCACACTGGCGCATCGCCATATCCCGCCGGGCCTGACCTACAGCATGAAGCAGGAAGCCCGGCGCCTCGGCAATATCCGCTATGTCTGGACGCCGATGGAGCGGATTGCCCCCGTGATGGCCCGTTCGGCCGTCGCGGCCGAGGATGCCAATTTCTGCCTGCACTGGGGCTTTGACATGAAGGCAATCCGGCAGGTCATGGACAAGGGTGCCGCGCGCGGCGCCTCGACCATCAGCCAGCAAACGGTCAAGAACGTCTATCTGTGGCAGGGCCGGTCCTGGCCGCGCAAGGCGCTGGAGGCGGTGATGACGCCCATTTCGGAAATCACCTGGTCCAAGCGGCGCATTCTTGAGCTTTACCTGAATGTCGCGGAATTCGACGAAGGTGTATTTGGCGTCGATGCCGCTGCGCGGCATTATTTTGGCGTCGCGCCTGCCGATCTTTCGGCGCTACAGGCCGCGCGCCTTGCCGCGGTGCTACCCGACCCCAAGAACCGCTCGGCCAGCAACCCGTCGCCATGGCTGCGCAAGCGCACCGCGTCGATCATCGACGGAGCGGCCACGATCCGCCGTGACGGTCGCGCCCGGTGTTTCGAGGATTGAAAACCGCGCCCTGAACGGGCATTGAAGGGCGTCATTCCCAAACAGCAGGTCCGCCGAACCATGGCCAAGCTCTATCACGTTGCCCTGTCCCCATTTTGCCGCAAGGTACGTCTCAGCCTCGCCGAGAAGAAGATAGAATGTGAACTGATCGAAGAGCGTTACTGGGAAGGCCACACCGATTTCCACCGCCGCAACCCCGCCCGCAAGGTGCCGATTCTGCGCATGGACGGGCGCGTCATGCCCGAAAGCGCCGCAATCTGCGAATATCTTGAGGAAAAGTATCCTGACCCGCCCCTGATGCCGCGCAGCGCCGATAGCCGCTATGAAGTGCGCCGTCTTGTCGCGTGGTTCGATGACAAGTTCCATCACGAGGTCACCTCAAAGCTGCTGTATGAGCGCGTCAACAAGAAGATCATGGGCGCGGGTTTCCCCGATAGCGGTAATGTCAAATCGGGTGCCAGGGCGATCAAGTATCATCTCGATTACATGGCGTGGCTGCTGGACCATCGCCGCTGGCTGGCGGGCGATGTGATGACGCTGGCCGATTTTGCCGCCGCCGCGCATCTCAGCTCGCTCGACTATATCTCGGATGTCGATTGGCACCGCAGCGAGGTGGTCAAGGATTGGTATGCCAAGATCAAGTCCCGCCCGGCCTTCCGAAGCATACTGGCCGATCAGGTGCCGGGTTTCCCGCCGCCCAGGCATTATTCGGACCTTGATTTCTGATGTCGGCGCGGAGCGGATACCGTCAGGGGATGGCATGGATGCGCTGAAGCGCAGGCTGGTCGCGCAGGCCGTGGTCGAAGGGTTCGATCTGGCCCGTATCTGCCGCCCTTGGGACGTGCCGCAGGTGCCGGCTCGGCTGACGGAATTTCTGGACAAGGGGCGTCACGGCCAGATGGGCTGGCTGGCCGAGCGCAGCCATTGGCGATCCGATCCGGCAGCCCTCTGGCCCGAGGCGCATTCGGTCATCATGCTGGGCGAAAGCTACACCCCGGAACATGATCCGCTGGCGGTTCTGGAGCGTCGCAGCGAAGGCGCGATCAGCGTCTATGCGCAGAACCGCGATTATCACGATCTGGTCAAGAAGCGGTTGAAGCGGCTGGCCCGCTGGCTGATTGCCGAGACGTCCGCCGCGACCGGTGTGAAGGTTTTTGTCGATACCGCCCCCGTGCCGGAAAAGCCGCTCGGTGCGGCGGCGGGGCTGGGCTGGCAGGGCAAGCACACCAATCTGGTCAGCCGCGATCTGGGCAGCTGGTTCTTTCTGGGGTCGATCTTCACCACGCTCGATCTGCCGGCCGACGCGCCCGAGGTGGATCATTGCGGCAGTTGCCGCGCCTGCCTTGAGATCTGCCCCACCTCCGCGTTTCCCGCGCCTTACCAGCTGGATGCGCGGCGCTGCATTTCCTACCTGACGATCGAACATCACGGCCCGGTAGACGTGCCTTTGCGCGCGCTGATGGGCAACCGCATCTATGGGTGTGACGATTGCCTTGCCGTCTGCCCGTGGAACAAGTTCGCGCAGGAGGCGCGGGAGGTCCGCTATCACGCGCGCGCCGATTTGCTGGCCCCGCCACTGGCCGAGCTGGCCCAGCTGGATGATGCCAGCTTTCGCGCGAAATTCTCCGGCAGCCCGATCAAACGCATCGGGATCGGGCGGTTCCTGCGCAATGTGATGTATGCCATCGGCAATTCCGGTGATGCGGGCCTGAGGGCAACTGCACAGGCGCATTGCGAGTCCGCTGATCCCACAGTGGCCGATGCCGCCCGCTGGGCCGCTGGGCGGCTGGAAACGGTCGAAATCAGGATGGATCGGCCGCAGGATCCGGCATAGTCCCGATAGAGGCATCAACCGGAGACACTGGCATGGCGATAGCGTTGGGCGTGGATACGGGCGGAACCTACACCGATGCCGTGCTGATCCGGGATGAGGCCGAGGTGATTGCCAGTGCCAAGGCCCTGACTACCCGCCATGATCTGGCCATCGGGATCGGCGGCGCGGTGGAGAATGTTCTGGCGGCCAGCGGTATCGCTCCGGACCAGATCGGGCTTGCCTCGCTGTCGACCACGCTTGCCACCAATGCGCTGGTGGAAGGGCAGGGCGGGCGCGTCGCGCTGGTCTATATCGGCTTTCGCGAGCAGGATTTGGAGGGGCAGGGGCTGCGTGCCGCACTGGGCGGCGATCCGGCCCTGATCCTGCCGGGCGGGCACACCCATGCCGGACTGCCCGCCCGCCCGCTGGACAGCGCGGCCTTGCGCGCCTGGCTGGCCGAGGAGCGCGGCATTTCGGCCTATGCCGTGGCCGCGCAATTTGCCACGCGCAACCCCGAGCACGAGCTGGAGGCCGCGCAGATCATCGCGGAGATGACGGGGCGGCCCGTCTCATGCTCGCACCATCTGTCGGCCCGGCTGAACGGGCCGAAGCGGGCGCTGACGGCGGTCCTGAATGCGCGGCTGATCGGCATGATCGCCCGGCTGATCCGGCAGGCCGGGGGCAAGCTGCGCGATCTGGGCATTTCCGCGCCCCTCATGGTGGTGCGCGGCGATGGCGCGCTGATCAGCGCCGCACAGGCAGGCGCCCGCCCCATCGAGACAATCCTGAGCGGCCCCGCCGCCTCCATCGTCGGGGCGCGTTGGCTGACTGGGGTGGATACGGCGCTGGTATCGGATATCGGTGGCACTACCACGGATGTGGCCGTTCTGCGTGGCGGCCGCCCGATGATTGATCCGGCCGGCGCGCAGGTTGGCCCCTGGCGCACCATGGTCGAGGCGGTGGCGATGCATACCACCGGCCTTGGCGGCGATAGCGAGGTGCATCTGGAGGACGGGCTGGAAGGTGGTCTGGCGCTTGGGCCGCGCCGGGTGCTGCCCGCTTGCCTGATTGCGCAGGAGGCGCCGGAGGTGGTTCACCGCGCGCTGGACGCGCAGCTCCGGCGGACGGTGCCGGGCGATCACGATGCGGCATTCGTGCGCACCGTCCCTGGCATTGAGGCTGGCGGTCTGGCGGATCGCGACGCCGTTCTGCTGGCGCGGATTGTCGAGGGTGGAGTGCAGCCGGTGGCGGCGATCCTGAAGGCCCGCCCCGATACGCAGGCCCTGCGCCGCCTTGTCGGGCGCGGACTGGTGCAGGTCTCGGGCGTGACCCCGTCCGATGCCAGCCATGTTCTGGGCGCGGCACGGATATGGGACGTTGAGGCTGCTGAAAAGGCGCTGAGCCTGATGGCGCGGCGGCGGACTGGCGCGGGAAATGTGCTGGCGGGCAGCGCGGTGGAAATGGCGCAGATGATCACCCGGCGCCTGACGGACCAAACCGTTCTGGCCATATTGGAAACCGGGTTTGCCGAAGAGGCGGCAGATTTCGGCTTGCCCGCCGAACAGCTCGCACGCCATGCGCTGACTCAGCGGGGGCTGGACGGGCACAGGGGGCTGGTGCGGCTGGACGCCGGGCTGAACGTGCCGGTGGTGGGCCTCGGCGCGTCGGCGGGGTGCTATTATCCGGCAGTCGGCACAAGGCTGGGCTGTGAGATGATCCTGCCCGAGCATGCCGGGGTGGCCAATGCCATCGGCGCGGTGGTGGGGCGGGTCACGATCCGGCGCAGCGGAACCGTGACCGCCCCCACCGAGGGGGTGTTCCGCGTGCATCTGGAAACCGGACCGGTGGATTATTCCGATGCGCCGGGCGCGCTGGATGCCTTGCAGGCTGCGCTGGAACTGGCGGCGCGCGCGGGGGCCGCCGCCGCAGGGGCAGAGGATATTCACATCACGGCAACCCGGGATCTTCGCACCGCCGAGGCGGCATCGCGCAAGGTGTTTCTGGAAGGAGAGATCACGGTGGAGGCCTCGGGCAGGCCGCGCATCGCTGTTGTGTAACCGCGGCGTAAATTGCGCTAGGCTGATCAAAACGCCCACAAACTCCGGGCTACGGAAAGGAAATGACATGAGCGCCGCAGGGAAATTCGACACGGATATGGCCGCCCGGCTGAACGAATTGAAGGAGGACGGGCTCTACAAGGTCGAGCGCGTCATCACATCGCCTCAGGCCGGGCGCGTCTCGCTGGAGGGCGGGGGCGAGGTGATCAACCTTTGCGCCAACAACTACCTGGGACTGGCCGACAACGCGCAGATCATCAGCGCGGCGCAGGAGGCTCTGGACCGCTACGGGTTCGGCATGGCCTCGGTCCGCTTTATCTGCGGCACGCAGGAACAGCACAAGGCGCTGGAGGCGCGTATCGCGGATTTTCTGGGGACGGAGGATTGTATCCTCTATCCCAGTTGCTTTGATGCCAATGCGGGCCTGTTCGAGACGATCCTTGGTCCCGAAGATGCCGTCATAAGCGATGCGCTGAACCATGCCAGCATCATCGACGGCGTGCGTCTGTCCAAGGCGCAAAGGTATCGCTATGCCAATAGCGACATGGATGATCTGGAGCGTTGCCTGAAAGAAGCGCAAGGCGCGCGGCACCGCCTGATCGCCACCGACGGCGTGTTTTCGATGGATGGCTATTACGCCAGGCTGGACCAGATCTGCGATCTGGCCGATAAATATGACGCGCTGGTAATGGTCGATGACTGCCACGCCACCGGCTTTGTCGGCGCCACCGGGCGCGGCAGTATCGAGCATTGCGGCGTGATGGGGCGGGTGGACATCCTGACGGGCACGCTCGGAAAGGCGCTGGGCGGTGCCTCGGGGGGCTATACTGCGGCTTCGGCCAAGGTGGTGGACTGGCTGCGCCAACGCTCGCGGCCCTATCTGTTTTCCAATGCTCTGGCACCGGTGATTGCCGCCGCCTCGCTCAGGATGTTCGATCTGGTCGAGGAGGGGGACGAGTTGCGCGCGCAGCTTTGGGATAATGCTGCGCATTTCCGTTCCCGCATGACCGATCTGGGGTTCGAACTGCTCCCGGGCGCGCATGCGATCATCCCCGTCATGCTGCGCGATCCGAAACTGGCGCAGCAGATGGCCGCCCGGCTGGGTGAGCATGGTGTCTACGTCACCGCCTTCAGCTTTCCGGTGGTGCCAAGGGATCAGGACCGCATCCGTACCCAGATGAGCGCAGGCCACAGCCGCGAAACACTGGATCAGGCGATTGATGCCTTCGAGAAGGTGGGCCGTGACCTGGGGGTGATCTGATGGAAAACCGCATGAAGGCGCTGGTCAAGGCGCGCCCCGAGCCGGGCTTGTGGATGGAATATGTTCCCGTGCCCGAGCCGGGGCCAAAGGACGTGCTGATCAAGGTGCGCAAATCTGCGATCTGCGGCACCGACGTGCATATCTGGAAGTGGGACGAATTCAGCGCGAAGACGGTGCCGGTGCCCATGGTGGTGGGTCATGAATTCGTGGGCGAGATTGCCGATACCGGCGCCGCCGCGACCCGTTACAAGATCGGCCAGCGCGTGTCGGGCGAGGGGCATATCGTCTGCGGCACCTGCCGCAACTGCCGCGCCGGGCGCGGGCAGCTTTGCCGCAACACCAGGGGGGTGGGGGTTCACCGACCGGGCAGCTTTGCCGAATATGTCTGCATCCCCGAAATGAATGTGGTTCCCATCCCAGAGGATGTGCCGGACGAGATTGCAGCCATCTTCGATCCTTTCGGGAATGCGGTTCATACCGCGCTCAACTTTGATCTGGTGGGCGAAGATGTGCTGGTCACCGGCGCAGGCCCCATCGGCATCATGGGCGCGATGGTTGCCGCCAGGGTGGGCGCGCGCAAGGTTGTGATCACCGACATCAACCCCTACCGGCTTGATCTGGCGCGGCGGATGGGGGTGCAATACGTCGTCGATGTGGGCAAGGAAAAGCTGACCGATGTGATGGACCGGATCGGCATGACAGAAGGCTTTGACGTGGGGCTGGAGATGTCGGGCGCACCCGCGGCAATGCAGCAGATGATTTCGCGCATGAACAATGGTGGCAAGATCGCGCTTCTGGGCATCGCCCCGACCGAATTTGCTGTGGACTGGAACGCGATCATTTTCAAGATGCTGCACGTCAAGGGGATCTATGGGCGCGAGATGTTCGAGACGTGGTACAAGATGATCGCGCTGGTCCAGAGCGGGCTGGACGTATCCGGCCTGATCACGCACCGGATCGGTATCGACGATTTCGAGGCTGGATTTGACGCGATGATCTCCGGCAATTCCGGCAAGGTCGTCATGGACTGGACCTAGCAGGGCGGCCCGATCAATCCGGGGTGAATGCGCTGAAATAACAGTTGGAATTTGTCGCCCGGCACCCATCTATCCTTGCAAGACGACCCCAAAACAAGGAGCATTCCATGAGCCGCTATACCAAAGACCCGGACGCAATCGCGCGCCTCTCCCCCGAAGAATACCGCGTGACCCAGCACAGCGGGACCGAACGCCCCGGCACGGGTAAGTTGCTGGGCAACACCGCGCCCGGGATCTATGTCGATATCGTATCGGGCGAGCCACTTTTTGCCTCATCGGACAAGTTTGAAAGCGGTTGCGGCTGGCCCAGCTTTTCCAAGCCGATCGAGCCTGCACACGTGTCCGAACTGCGCGACGACACGCTGGGGATGAGCCGCATCGAGGTGCGCAGTACGCATGGCGACAGCCATCTGGGCCATGTCTTTCCTGACGGGCCACGTGACAGGGGCGGCCTGCGCTATTGCATCAACTCGGCATCCTTGCGATTTGTGCCCAAGACCGAAATGGAGGCCGAAGGTTACGGCGATTATCTGGACCAGGTGGAGGATGTGAAATGAGCGAGGAACGCGCTGTTCTGGCGGGGGGATGTTTTTGGGGAATGCAGGATCTGATCCGCAAGCGTGAAGGGGTTATGTCGACGCGGGTGGGATATACGGGCGGTGACGTGCCCAACGCCACCTACCGCGATCACGGCACCCATGCCGAGGCGATCGAGATCATCTTTGATTCATCCCGCATAAGCTATCGTCAGATCCTCGAACTGTTCTTCCAGATCCACGATCCCACCACACCGAACCGGCAGGGCAATGACAGGGGGCCCGGCTACCGGTCCGCGATCTACTATGTGAATGACGAGCAGCGGGACGAGGCGCTGCGCACTGTTCAGGACGTGGAATCCAGCGGCAACTGGCCCGGCAAGGTGGTGACGGAAATCGAGCCCGTGGGCGATTTCTGGGAGGCCGAGCCCGAGCATCAGGATTATCTTGAGCGGGTGCCGAACGGTTATACCTGTCATTTCCCGCGGGCCGACTGGGTTTTGCCACGAAACTAGGTCAGGCTGTTCCGGCGCCGGACGCCTTTGTTGATGGCGTGGATGCCCCCTCCCGGCGGCATCGCAATGTGCCAATGTGATGCATGTTGAAGCG
>JAUNVT010000046.1 GCA_030540655.1 Rhodobacterales bacterium | reverse complement strand
TACCCCATGCGCGCAATGGGCCGCGCGGCGGTGGTATCGAACCTGCCATTCAATATGAATTCATCGCGGATATGGGTCTGGACGACCTCACCGATGACCAGAAAGCGCTCCAGCGGAGTCCCGTGGCGGTCGCTCAACTGGCGCACCTCCAGCGTCACGCATTCCAGCGCGGCGGGGCTTTCCGCGACAAACGGTGTCTGAATTACGCATGGCTTGCCTTGGGACAGGGCGGCAAGGTCGAATTCATTGGCTCCGGCTGGTTCGGCGGCAGAGGTGATGTTCATTTGCGCGGCGAGGACCTCGGTGGCTAGGGAAAAGGTGAACTCGCCGCGTTCATGCGCATGGGTCGCTGAATGTTTCGCGCCCTCACTGGAAAACATGACCATATCGGGGTCCGATCCGATCGCGTTGAAGAACGAGTATGGGGCGAGGTTGGGCCGCCCTTCGGCGTCCAGCGTGCCGATCCAGCCGATCGGGCGCGGCGCTATGATTGCCTTGAAAGGGTTGTGTTTCAGCGCTTCGGGCCGGATATCGCCGTAATGCATTGGTGGCTCCTGTAGAATTCTGCGGCTTCTACTGTAAGGCGCCGGGCTGGAGTGTCGAGCGGTCGCGCGACAGTTGGGTGGTCGTCGCGCCGTATCGCAGTCACTTGCGCCGCGGAGAGGGGCGGCCAAGCGTATCACCGAGGCAGGTAATCCCGATGGCCGTCATCGCAATCATGGCGCCGGGCCAGAGCGCACGCCCGGGATAGGTCTCCAGATAGGGCGTGCCTGCGTGGATCAGGCGCCCCCAGCTTGGCAGGTCGGGCGGAAAGCCGAGCCCGAGAAAACTGAGAGCGCCTTCCATCAGGATCGCAGAGGCGGCCGCCAGCGCGACGGAAACCCACAGCGTGGGCGCGATGTTCGGCAGGATGTAATGCAGGATCACGCCGGGAACGCGCAAGCCGGATAGCTGGGCGGCAGATATGAAATCGCGCTGCATCACGCTGCGCACCTCGGCGCGCAGAACGCGCGCAGTGCCCATCCAGCTGGTAGCCCCGATGGATAATGTAATGAGTGCGAATATCCCGGCCTCGGGGCCAAGCGCGGCAGACAGCGGTGCCCGAAACAACGTGACCGCGATCAGCAGCAGGGGCAGCAGGGGCATGCACAGGAAGATATCGGTCAGGCGCATCAATGGCCCGTCAAGACGGCGCGACATGCCGGCCGCCACGCCGATACACAGCCCCAGCCCCGCCCCGATCGCGGCAGCCGCCAGCGCGACGGTCAGTGACAGGCGCCCGCCCGCCATCAACTGTGCCGCCAGATCGCGCCCGAGCTGATCCGTCCCCAACGGGTGAGCCAGACTTGCACCTGCGTCCCGCGCGTCAAGGTTCATGGCACTGGGGGATGCCGGCCACACCAGCGGCCCGAGCACAACCAGAGCGACGACGGCCACCAGAAGGCAGATTCCCATCCCGGGCCAACGGATGTCACGCATGGACCGGCCTTGGATCTATACGCGCTATGATCAGGTCCGCCGCAAGATTTGCCAATACGATCAGCGTAGCAACAAGCATGGTGACAGTCTGAACAACCGGCAGATCCCCTGTGTGGAGCGATCGGACGAGGAGCTGGCCAATGCCATTCACGCCGAATATCTGTTCGGTGATGATGGCGCCGGCAAACACCTGCGGCGCGCCCAGGGCGATGACGGTCAATGTCGCGACCCATGAATTGCGCAGCGCGTGATCCAGCAGGACACGCCTCTCGGGCAGGCCCTTGGCGCGGGCGGTGCGAATATAGTCCTGCTTCAGCGCGTCCTGCATGGCAGCGCGCGTGTAGCGCGTGATCTGCGCCGTGGTTTGCAGCGACAGCACCGCAACGGGCAGGATCATCTGGCGGATCTGCGTCACCATGCTGTCCCAGCCCGTGACCTTGTGCGTTGTATCATAGACGGTTGGCACCCAGCCCAGCCAAATCGCGAATATGTAGATCAGCACCGCAGCGGTGAAATAGGGCGGCAGCCCGTATCCCAGCGCCGCAACCCCGGTGCCGGCGCGGTCCAGCGCCGAATCCCGCCGCGCCGCCGACCAGACCCCCAGCACCACCGCCGCCACCGTGCCGACCAGATAAGCCAGCCCGACCACGACCAGTGTCTGAGGCAGGCGCTGCGCGATCAGCGCCATCACGGGCCCGCGCGTCTGCCAGCTGAGGATGCGCGGCGAATTTTGGGAGAGTGTCGTGCCGAGAAGGGTGTCGAGAGCAACGGACGGCTCGATCACCAGGATCTGGTTCAGCCATAGCAGGTAGCGCAGCGGCGCCGGGCGATCCAACCCGAGCGATATGCGCATGTCCGCCCGCACTTCAGGGGAAATGCCCGAGGGAAGCTGCGCCATCGGATCGCCGGGTGCCAATTCCAGCAGTGCAAAGATCACGACCGAAATTACCAGAAGGGTGGGCAGAGCCATGGCGAGGCGGCGAAAGGCGTAGAGGCGCATGCGATAGCCTTTGCTGTCGAAGGGGGAGCGGGGTCATGGGGTTATTCGGCGCCAGTCGGCAATGTTCCAAAGCTCGCTGTCCCATGCGTTCATGCGCACCCCCGCCAGCGTATTGGAATGGGCGGAAACGCGGCCGCGATCGACCAGCGGCACAACCACGTAATTCTGCACGAGCATATCGTTCAGGCGCCGCGCCAGCGCCGCGCGATCTTCGGGAACGGTGGTCACCGAAAGCTCTTGCAGCAAGGCGTCGTATGCCGGATCGCACCACCCGCCGACATTGCGGCCCTGCCAGCCATTCCGGGAGTTTGGAACGTTTTCACATGTCCATCCGGACAGATAGGCTTCGGGGTCAGTCCCGTCCGAGGCACTGGCATACATCTGTATGTCCGCGCCGAATTTTTCCAATGAATCCGGATTGTCCGGGTTGGCGCTGAAATAGACCGAGCCGTCAATGACGCGCAAATCAGTCCTGATCCCGATCTGGCGCCACCATTCCTTTGCCAGCATCTGGAAATCCTGCCGCACCCCATTCGCCGATGTCTGAAAGGTGAAGCGCAGTTCGCGGCCATCGCGCGTACGGATGCCATCGCCATCTTCATCTACCCAACCCGCCTTGCTCAAAACGTCCTGCGCGCCGGGTATATCCTGCACCGCGCAACTGTCATTGGCCTGTGAGGCATAGGCGGCGGGGGCGGGCACGATATTGCAGGCCACGCGGCCTGCCGCGCCGTAACCGATGCGCACCATCAATGCCCGGTCCAGCGCCATGGACAGCGCGCGCCGCACGGCGATATCTGCCATGGGGAGGGCTGCGGGCCGAGTGGAGGCCTCGGTTACGGATACCGGATTTTCAGAATCGCGCAGGTTCAGCACCAATCGCTCGACCAGGGTGGAAAACCCGGTAACGATGCGGCCGTTTCCCTTGGCTTCCATAGCCGCCAACACATCCGGCGACATCTGCAGATTCCATGCGTAATCGAATTCGCCCGTCACCAGCACCGCGCGCGCAGCCGTCACCGCATCGCCGCCGCCCTTCAGCAGGACCGCGTCAAAGCCGGGCGCCTGCGCCACCCTGTATGACGGGTTCACGTCAAAGCGCGCTGCATCCCCCGGTGAAAACGCCACCACGCGAAAGGGTCCTGTGCCGATGGGGGCAAAGTTTGCCCCAGTACAACTGCCTGCGGGGGCGCCAAGACACTTTGCAAACTGCGCCGCCTGAATCACCGGCGCTTGCGGGCCGACAAAGGGGCCGTAGGGATAAGCGGTGGGCACGGCGAAGTGCAGTACGGCGGTCAACCCATCGGGTGTCTCCACGGCTGATACGTCACGAAATTTATCCCGCTGGGCGCAGCCGCTCCCCGAAGCCAGACAATAATCGACAGTGAACTTAATGTCATCCGATGTCACCGGACTGCCATCTGACCAGGTCAGTCCCGGCTGGAGGTTCCATGTGATACTCAGCATATCGGCGGCAACCCCGCCATTTTCATACGTCGGAACCTCGCGCGCGAGCCAAGGCACCATCTCGCCTTGGGGATCCAGCCGTGCGAGTGGCTCCAGCACCAGGCTGGCGGCCTCGATATCCTTGATGCCGCTGGCCATATAAGGGTTGAGAGTTGACGGCGCTTGCCAGTAATAGATCCGCAACAGGCCAGCCCCGCCGCGCTCAACGTCTGCAAACGCAGGCAGGCACAACGACAGGTTCAGCCACGCCAGAACCCCGGCAGCGATCAATCTGGCAAGCATTGCCATCCTCCGGTATCGTATTTCAGCAGGATCGGAACGACGATAACCAAAATAAAATACAACCTGCACGGTGGCATGAACCGGCCGGATCATTCCAGACCTGCACAGGCAAATTTTCGGAAATTGCGAAAAAAACATCCGTTGATGCCGGACGATATCGGCAAAAGCGATCGGAATGGCGGTGGGGTGCGGCGCAGATGATCTTTACCCGCGCGCAAGATGCAGTCATTCATTGACATGCGCTGCACCTCGCCCCAGCCCTCAGGAGAAGACAGATGCCGGTCAGGAATCGTTTTGCGGATACTCATGACACCATAACAGCCTGGCGCCGCGATATTCATGCGCATCCCGAACTCCTGTTCGACACTCATCGCACGAGCGCGCTGGTGGCGGAGAAACTGCGCGAATTTGGCTGCGAAGAGGTGGTGGAGGGCATTGGGCGGACCGGTGTCGTGGGAGTGATTGCGGGACGGCGCAGCACGTCGGGCAGGGTGGTCGCCTTGCGCGCGGATATGGACGCGTTGCCAATTCAGGAGGCGACCGGCGCCGCCCATTCCAGCACCATTCCGGGCGCCATGCATGCCTGCGGCCACGACGGGCACAGCGCGATGTTGCTGGGCGCTGCACAATACCTTGCGCAGACACGTAATTTCGATGGTACCGCCGTGATCATCTTTCAGCCCGCCGAGGAGGGTGGCGGAGGCGGGCAGGTCATGTGTCAGGACGGTCTGATGGAGCGATTCGGCATTCAGGAAGTCTATGGTCTGCATAACTGGCCGGGCCAGCCCGCAGGGAGCTTTGCCATTCGTCCGGGTCCGTTTTTTGCTGCGACCGATGAATTCGGAATTACGGTCGAAGGCCGCGGCGGCCACGCAGCCAAACCGCATGAGGGGGTTGATCCCGTTGTCATCGCGGCCCAATTGGTCGGCATGGTCCAGACCATTGCCAGCCGCAATGCCGATCCGACAGAGCAAGTGGTGGTCTCCGTCACTTCGATCGAATCATCCTCCAAGGCGGTGAACGTGATTCCGGGCAGCGTGCAGATGAAAGGCACGATCCGCACGCTTGAGCCTGCGATGCGAGATCTGGCCGAAACGCGGCTGCGCGCGATTTGTGCAGGCTTGGGTGACGCAATGGGCGGCAGCGTCGATCTGCGCTACCAGCGCAATTATCCCGTGATGGTCAATCACGCAGCTCATACTGAATATGCCGCTGCTGCCGCCCGAGCGGTAAGCGGCGCCTGCGCCGAGGCGCCCCTTGTCATGGGAGGAGAGGATTTCGCCTATATGCTGCAGGAACGGCCCGGTGCCTATATCCTGCTTGGCAACGGTGATACTGCACCGGTGCACAACGCCGGTTATGATTTCAACGATGCAATCATTCCCGCCGGGTGCAGCTGGTGGGTGGAACTGGTCGAGCAACGCATGCCTGTTGCAGGAGCATGAAAAAAACTCCGGGTGCGCAGATGGGCGATTTCCTTCAGCCGCCCGCCCAAAGCGCCTTGTAGACGGCACCGATGCCATCGGCCTCCGCCTCGATGCTGAATGTTCCCACCGCCGCCGCGCGGGCTGCGCGGGCCATGGTGGCGAGCCGTTTAGGATCATCCAGCAGCGCATTCACTGCATTTGCGGCCTGCTCCGCATCCTCGACAATCACCCCACAGGTCCCGCTCTGGCTGAACTGCCGGTAGTAGCCTGCATCCGTGGCAACGAAAGGCACCCCGCTGGCCATACCTTCAAGCGGAGCCATGCCATAGCCCTCATAGCGGGGCATCTGCACGACCGCCGACAGGCTACGCACCAGCGCGGGCAATTCGTCCGGTGCAATTTCACCCGCGAAAATCAGGCGGCGTGCCACTCCCGCGGCCCCGGCCCGGTCCTTCAGCTCTTGCAGGAATGCAGCGTCACCGCGGCCCGCGCGTCCCAGCACCAGAGCGGTCAGGTCTGGCCGCTCCGGCAACAGGCGCAGCATTGCGTCGACAAAGCGATCCGTGCCCTTTTCCGGGCGGATGCGCCCAATGGTGGCGATACCCTGCGCGCCGGGATATCCGGTCGCGGCCCACGCGGCGGCGCGATCGGGCGCTGGAGTGAAAACGGCGCAGTCGACGCCGTGAGGCACGACGGCGCGCACATGCGGTACAAACTCCGCCGCGCGCTCCGTGGTTGCGATCACGGCATCCATCCGCGAAATCAGCCAGCGCGGAAATGCCGAGTGAAGGCGTTGGGCCGCTGAGGTGAACACGATCCGGATTGGCAGCCGCAGGACATCGCGCGCCCAGATCGCGGCGCGCATTTCACTGTTGCGCCGCACATGCCAGATAACAAAGGGACGGCCCTTGGGCGGATGACGCGACAGGCGCCGCGCTGTCGCGAGTGAGACTGGCGCAGGGCAGTCCGGCAGGGGATGGCCTGCCAGCGCCAGATCATAACGCCGCACCTGAGCCCGCAGCACCCCTGCGGCCGTGGCCGAGACGCCGGTAAAATTGCGATTGAAATTCGTGACGATGAGATCGGTCAAGGGAGAGCTTTCGGCTGTGGCGCGTGCGGCAGGTCTAGCTCAACTTTAACGCGGCGCAAACTGTTTCGGCCAGCGCCGCAAGCTGGTTATCCTGTGCTGCGGCAAATTGCCGGGCGGCCTCTTGCATATCGCGGAGACTGGAGGGGGCGGAAAAGAGGCCGGTCAGCACGGCGCCCAGATCATTCGCATCCGCCACTTGCCGTGCGGCGCCTGCTGCATCCATCTGCGCATAGGCATCCGCGAAATTGGCATAAAGCGGTCCGTGCAGCACCGCAGACCCCGCATGGGCCGCCTCATAGGGATTATGGCCGCCGACAGGAATGAATGATCCGGCGATACAGGCGACCGGCGCAAGGGCATACCATAGTCCCAGTTCGCCCAGCGTATCGGCCAGATAGACTTGATCGGTGCGCGCGGGCGGGGCGCCAATGCTGCGGCGGGAAAACGTGGCGCGGGCTGCGCTGATTTGCGCCGCTATGGCGCCCGCGCGATCGGGATGGCGCGGCACCAGAATCATCAAGGCATCCGGATGATTGTCCAAGAGGGTGCGATGGGCGTTCAGCATCACCTCCTCTTCGCCCGGATGGGTCGAGGCGGCGATCCAGACAGGGCGTGCCCCCACATGCGCGCGCAGATCCTCCAGCACCGCACCGTCAGTGGGCAGGGGCCCGGCCATTGCCTTGAGATTGGCACCATGACGCGCGGCTACCGCACCCAGATCGGACAGATGCCGGGCGGTGCGGGCATCCTGGCAGTGGATCATTGAAAAAAGGCGCAACAGATGCCGGGCGGTCCCTCCCAATCGCGCCCAGCCCCGTGCCGAGCGGTCGGAAATGCGCGCATTCAGCAGCGCCAGCGGCATACCGCGCCGCGCCGCGATGCGCAGCATATTCGGCCACATTTCGGACTCCACGAAAACGGCAGCGTCGGGATGCCAGTGATCCAGAAAACGAGTCACATTTGACGGGCTGTCGAGCGGCGCGAACTGGTGGAAACATCTGACAGGCAGGCGTGACGCCACCATTTGGGCCGACGTCGCGGTGCCCGAAGTCAGAAGAAAGTGGAGTGCCGCATCCTTCTGGCCCAGATGTTCGATGAGACGAAGGACAGACAGGCTCTCCCCGACGCTCGCGGCATGAAACCAAAGCAGTTTTCCGGCGGGGCGCGGCAGGGTGGCACAGCCGAGGCGTTCGCGAATACGCTCGGGCGGAGTGCCGTGCATATGGAGTTTCCGGCGGATACGCAGATACGCCAACGGCGCCAGGATGCGCGCGGCAAGACCATATGCCAGCAGAATCCCTGTGGGCCGCGCCGATGGGGCGCCGCCGCCCTCAGTCACGCGCCTATCCGCCGGTGTGGCTCATGTGGCGGGGCATACGCCCATCCACGCTTTGGCGGGAATAGTCGAAATCGTGCCCCTTGGGTTTCCGCGCAATGGCGGCGCGAATGGCCTGCTGCAAGGGCGCG
Source organism: Rhodobacterales bacterium (assembly GCA_030540655.1). GTDB lineage: Bacteria > Pseudomonadota > Alphaproteobacteria > Rhodobacterales > Rhodobacteraceae > Roseovarius. Next base: position 13,432 of record JAUNVT010000046.1, on the reverse strand, counting down.
ATGTCCTGCGGATTGTTGCGCAGGGCCGGGCGCAGATCTGCCATGTCTTCCTGCCCGAGGCACATATAGAGCTCGCCCGTACAAGTCAGGCGCACACGGTTGCAGCTTTCGCAGAAGTTATGAGTAAGCGGGGTGATGAAGCCGATCTTCTGGCCTGTCTCCTCCAGCCGGACATAGCGTGCCGGGCCGCCCGTGCGTTCAGGGATATCCGTAACGGTGTAATGCTCGGCCAGCCGCGCGCGAAGATCCTTCAGGGGCCAATATTGGCCCAGCCGATCCTCGTTTCCGATGTCGCCCATCGGCATCACCTCGATCCAGGTCAGATCCATGTCGCGACTGTCGCACCATTCGGTAAGCGACAACAGTTCATCCTCGTTGAAGCCCTTCAGCGCCACCGCGTTGATCTTGACCCGCAGTCCCGCGCGCTGGGCGGCGTCAATGCCGCGCAGAACCTGGGGGAGGCGGCCCCAGCGGGTAATCGCGGCAAATTTTTCCTCATCGGCGGTGTCCAGTGACACATTTATGCGGCGCACTCCGGCCGCATAAAGGTCATCCGCGTATTTTTCCAGTTGCGATCCGTTAGTCGTCAGCGTCAGTTCCCTCAAAGCGCCGCTGTCCAGGTGCCGGGTCATCGACTGAAAGAATGACATGATACCGCGCCGCACCAAAGGCTCACCGCCGGTGATCCGTAGTTTCCGGACACCCAGACCGATAAAGGCACTGGTCATGCGATCCAGTTCCTCCAGCGTAAGAAGCTCCTTCTTTGGCAGGAACGTCATGTTTTCGGACATGCAGTAGACGCACCGAAAATCGCAGCGGTCCGTAACGGATACGCGCAGGTAATCAATGGCGCGGTGAAACGGGTCTATCAGGGGCTGTGTCATACGCCAAAGGTAAGGTGGCGGGCCGGAAGGGGCAAGGGGCTATCGGCCAGATCGGGCGGTGCCTTGCATTCGAGGGATTGAACGGGCAGAACGGGGGGCCTAGGCTGAGCGGATGAAACGAATTCCTGTTCTTCTGGCGCCGCTGCTGCTTGCGGGTTGTGCGCAAATGTCGTCCTGGATGGCCCCGCGGGAAACCGCAGCGCCCGACGCGGAAACGTCGGTGCAAGCCCAAGCGCCCAGCACCCTTGCCGCGGCCCCGCCGCCACGTACCGCCCGGACGGTTGACGAGTTTGACACCACAAGTGCTGCAGACAAGGCGGCCGCCGTCCAGCCGGTTTCGGGCGGGCGCGATCTGGGCGTGACCATTGCCAGTCTCGGCGCGGCGGGCGAGCCGGGATTCTGGTTGAAAACGCCCTTGGCGACCGAAGCCGGGCCAGGCCGGGTAGTGTATCTGGCCAATGGCAAATCGCTCAAGGTGGATCTTGTCCCGCTGCCGGGCGAGGCCGGAGCGGGAAGCCAAATATCGTTGGGCGCGCTTCGCGTGCTGGAAGCGCCTTTGACCGGGCTTCCCGAGTTGCGGGTCTTTGCACTGGAATGACGCGTCGGAATTCCTGTCTAGAGGCTTGACCAGTGACCGCTATTCCACGGTCACCGATTTGGCCAGATTGCGTGGCTGATCCACATCCGTCCCCTTGGTAACTGCGGTGTGATAAGCCAGAAACTGCACGGGCAGGGCATAAAGAATAGGCGTCAGATCGAAATCCACATCCGGCATCACGATGGTTTGCCACACACCGTCCGAAGCGTCCCTGGCGCCGGCCGCATCGGTGATCAGGATCACATTGCCACCGCGCGCCATCACCTCCTGCATGTTTGAGACGGTCTTGTCGAACAAGGCGTTCCGCGGGGCCAGAACAACCACAGGCATCTTTTCATCGATCAGGGCAATGGGCCCGTGCTTGAGTTCGCCCGACGCATAACCTTCGGCATGTATATAGCTGATTTCCTTCAGTTTCAACGCGCCCTCCAAGGCAATGGGGAACATCAGGCCGCGCCCCAGAAAGAGCGCATCGCGCGATTCTGCCAAGCGTTGAGAAATGCTGCGCACATGCTCTTCCACACCCATCGCCTGATTCAGGATCGCGGGCAGGCCGCGCACCGCCTCCAGCTTGGCCCGCAGCCCCTCGTCGGTGATGCGGCCACGTGCGTGCGCGGCTTTCAGCGCCAGCAGGAACAAAACAGTCAGCTGGCAGGTAAAGGCCTTGGTCGATGCAACGCCGATTTCGGCACCTGCATGGATCGGCATGGACAGATCGCTTTCCCGCGCAATCGAGCTTTGGGGCACGTTGGTCACAGACAGAATCGATTGCGCCTTGCCCTCGCAATAGCGCAGCGCCGCCAGCGTATCGGCCGTCTCGCCCGATTGGCTGACAAAAAGCGCGGCAGTGCCGTCTGTAACGGGGGGCGCACGATAGCGGAATTCGGATGCGAAATCGATCTCGACCGGCAGCCCGGCCAATTGCTCAAACCAGTATTTCGCGGTGAGGCATGCGTAATAGGCGGTTCCGCACGAGGCCATTGTAAGACGGTTTATTTCTGTGAAATCAATGCCGTCGCCGGGCAGCTTGATGTCGCTGGCGTTCGAGACGACATAGGCGGCGATGGTTTCACTGATGACCGTGGGCTGCTCGGCAATTTCCTTGGACATGAAATGCTTGTGCCCCGCCTTGTCGACACGGGCCGCATCCAGCTGGATGGTGCGTTCCTCGCGCGTAACAGGATTGCCGTCGGGGTCGGTTATCGTGATCGACGATCGGGTCAGTACGGCACAATCGCCCTCTTCAAGATAGGTCACGCGGTCCGTCATGGGCGCCAGGGCGATCGCGTCCGAGCCAATGTAAACCTCGTCTGTCCCATGACCGATGGCCAGCGGGCTGCCCTTGCGCGCCACGATCATCAGGTCGGATTCGCCATCAAAAAGGAAGGCCAGCGCATAGGCACCCTCCAGCCGCGCAATGGTGCGGCGCGCGGCCTCCTCGGGGTTGGCACCTTCGTCAAGGTAGTGCTGCGCCAGAAGCGCAACGGTCTCGGTATCTGTCTCGGTCTGGTGCCTGACGCCTGCCTTGGCCAGATCAGCCCGCAGATCGCGATAGTTTTCGATGATACCGTTATGAACGACGGCAACGCGCCGGGTCTGGTGGGGGTGGGTGTTGATCAGGTTCGGCGCGCCATGCGTGGCCCAGCGGGTGTGCCCGATTCCTGATTTACCCGCAAGCGGCTCGTGCACCAGAAGATCGCTCAGGTTGACCAGCTTGCCCACGGCGCGGCGGCGATCCAGAGCGCCGTCATTGACGGTGGCGATACCGGCGCTGTCATAGCCGCGATATTCCAGCCGTTTCAGAGCTTCGACTAGCATGGGCGCCGCTTCGTGCTGGCCCAGAATTCCGACAATGCCGCACATCAGACTGCCTCTTCGGTTTTTTGTGATTTTATTGACCTGAACATATCCATCAGCTTTTTGCCAAGGCCGCTTTTGTTCACCTGGTGCGCGCGCCCCAAGGCCAATGCACCCTCGGGCACATCTTGCGTGATGACCGAGCCGGAGGCGATCATCGCCTCTGCGCCGACGTCAACCGGTGCGACCAGCATGGTGCCTGATCCGATGAATGCGCCAGCGCCAATAGCAGTCCGGTGCTTGCGCGCTCCGTCATAATTACAGGTGACCGTTCCCGCGCCAACATTGCACTTGGCACCAAGATCGGCATCGCCGACATAGCTGAGGTGATTGACCTTGGCGCCGGTATCCAGAACTGCGTTCTTGATCTCGACAAAGTTGCCGACACGCACATCCTCTGCCAGCTCGGCGCCGGGGCGCAGGCGCGCGTAAGGGCCGACAATCGCGCCGCGCGACACGTGACATCCCTCAAGATGCGAAAAAGCACGGATGCGCGCACCGCTTTCCACGGTGACGCCGGGGCCGAAGACCACGTTCTGTTCGATCAGCGCATCGCGGCCGATCACGGTATCATAGGCGAAATAGACGCTGCCGGGCGCGGACAGCGTCACACCATCCTCAAAGGCGGTGCGGCGGGCGCGATCCTGAAAAAGCGCTTCGGCGGCGGCCAGTTCGGCGCGGGAATTGACGCCCAGCGTCTCTGCCTCGTCGCAGCATATGGCGGTGGCTGTCAGACCGCGCGCGCGCGCAATGCCAATGATATCCGTCAGGTAGTATTCGCCCGCTGCGTTGTCGTTGCCCACGGCATCGATCAGATCGAAGAGAGTGGCGCTTTCTGCGGAAATCACACCAGAATTACAGAAGTTTATAGAGCGTTCTTCATCCGATGCATCCTTGAACTCGACGATCCGTTCCAGCGCCTCACCGGCCATCACCAGCCGCCCGTAGCGCCCCGGATCTGCGGCCTCGAACCCCAGAACCACCAGATCCGCATTGCTGCGCGCGTCGATCATTCTGCGCAGCGTTTCAGGGGTAATGAAGGGGGTATCGCCATAGAGCACGATGGCGTCGCCGCCATGGCCTGCAAGTGCGGAACGCGCCTGCGCCACCGCATGGGCAGTGCCAAGCTGCGTCTCCTGCCGGACGGCGGTGATGGCGGGATCGTATTCCGCTGCGGCACCCTCGACCGCCTCGGCGCCGTGGCCGGTGACGACGCAGATACGCTCAGGCTCCAGCGCCGCGCCCGCGCGGAGGGCGTGGACCAGCATGGGCGCGCCCGCGATCGAATGCAGCACCTTGGGCAGATCAGAGGCCATGCGCGTGCCCTTTCCGGCAGCGAGAACGATAAGGGCGAGGCTCATGAACAAGAATTCCTTTGTATCCGTCTGCTGCCCGTTCTATCTGCTATGCCGTTGGACGCAAGGGAGTGGTGATCAAACAAGATTGCCGATTATGACAGCGCAGGCCGATGGTGCGCCTGCCTGCAAATCCGGAGGCGCAGATGCGCAGTATCGTATTTGATCTTGATGGTACGCTCGCCGATACAAGCGGTGATCTGGTTGCTGCCGCAAACGTGTGTTTTCGTCAGATGGGCGCGGGCGATGTGCTGTGTGCCACAACCGATGCGGGAACCGCGCTCTGCGGCGGGCGCGCCATGCTGACCCTTGGACTGGAGCGGTTGGGGCGTGTGCTGGATCCGGTAGTGCTGGACCAGTATTACCCCGTGCTGCTGGACGCCTACGCGGCTGATATCGACACCTGCACTGTTTTTTACCCCGGCGCGCTCGATGCGGTCGAGGCGCTGAAGATGGCAGGCTTCAAGGTGGCAATATGCACCAACAAGCCGGAAAATCTCGCGCGGCTCTTGCTGACCCGGATGGGCGCGCTGGATCTTTTCGGGGCGCTGATCGGCGCGGACACATTGCTCGTGCGCAAGCCCGATCCGGAACCCTTGCGCGAGGCCGCCCGCCGCGCCGGCGGCGATCCGGCGCGCTGCCTGCTGGTGGGGGATACGATCACGGACCACACGACTGCAAGGGCGGCCGGCGTTCCCTCGGTTCTGGTCACCTTCGGGCCGAATGGCGGGAATGTGGCCGCGCTGCGCCCCGATGCGCTGCTGCATGATTTCGCCGATCTGCCAGCCGCCGCGCAGCGCCTTCTGGCATGACCGGCACGCCCGAGATCTTTACCGGCAGCTTCACCCGGCAGGAGCCGATACCTGAGGATGCCATTGACGCTGCGATTGCCGTGATGCGCAGTGGCCGCCTCCACCGCTACAATGTTGCGGCGGATGAAATCGGCGAGGTTGCGGCGCTGGAGCAGGAATTTGCCGCCTATACCGGCGCGAAATACGCGCTGGCTGTCGCGTCTGGTGGATATGCTCTGGGGGCGGCCTTGCGCGCTGTCGGGGTGGAGCCGGGCGACCGGGTTTTGACCAATGCCTTTACGCTGGCGCCAGTGCCCGGCGCCATTGCGGGGGTGGGAGCCGTGCCGGTATTCGTTGGCGTGACCGGGGCGCTGACCATCGATCTGGATGATCTGGCCGCCAAGGCCGGGCAGGCTCGGGTGTTGATGCTGAGCCATATGCGCGGCCATCTGGCGAATATGGACCGCCTGATGCAGATCTGCGATGCGGCGGGCATCACCGTGATCGAGGATTGTGCCCACACGATGGGGGCTGCCTGGCGCGGGCGTAAATCGGGGCGCGACGGGCGGATCGGCTGCTATTCGGTGCAGAGTTACAAGCATCTGAACGCGGGTGAGGGCGGGCTGCTGATCACCGATGATGATGAGGTGATGGCGCGCGCGATTCTGCTGTCGGGGTCCTACATGCTGTATGGCAGGCACGGAACGGTGCCCCCGGATGCTGCATTTGAACACGCGAAGTATGATGTGCCGAACATATCGGGACGTATGGACAACCTGCGCGCCGCCATCCTGCGCCCGCAGTTGGCCCGGCTCGACGCGCAATGCGCTGCGTGGACAGAGCGTTACCGGACTGTAGAGGCGGGGCTGCGCGGCACCGCCGGTGTAACTGTGATCGAGCGGCCGGACGAGGAAAGCTTCGTCGGGTCCTCGATCCAGTTCTTGCTGATGGACTGGCCGGATGCCGCCGTGACCGAGGTTGTGGCACGTTGCGCAAGGCGCGGGGTGCAACTGAAATGGTTCGGCGGCACCGAACCCGAGGGCTACACCAGCCGCTATGACAGTTGGCGTTACGTCCCGGCCGCACCCCTTCCTGCCACCGACAGGGTGCTGCGCGCGACCCTGGACATGCGCCTCCCGCTGACCTTTACCCTTGAGGATTGCGCGTTGATCGCCCGCATCATCCGCGCTGAAGTTGGCGCAGTCTGGCAGGCCGGCGCGGCGGATGTCACTCCGGCCTAGCCCCCCGGAGCGCGACGGTCGAGATGGAGACCTTGGCCGACCCTTGAGTCAGTTCGCGCGTATGGGCAACATAGATCAGGGTATTATTTTCCTCGTCATAAATCCGCTTGACGCGAAGCGTCTTGAAGATGATCGAGCGGCTGGCCCGAAACACATCCTCCCCGGATTTCGACCTGTTGATCTTGCCGATCTTGATGGGGCCGGTCTGCTGGCACTCAATGGCGCTGTTTGACGGGTCCTCGAACCAGTTGCCGTTGGAGAGGCGGTCGATCAATCCGCGCTTGAAATAGGCCAGATGGCATGTAACGCCTGTCACGTCCGGATCGGCGATGGCTTCGATCACGATGTCGTTTCCGGCCCAGTCGACGCCGATCTGGCCGACCTCTTTGCCCGCTGCGGAAAACGCAGGGAAAGCCGCCAGTGCGGCGACCCCCATAACGCAAGCAATTCTGCGACCTTTGCTGACGCTTTCCATCAAAAACTGATCTTGCCATGTGTGCCGGGGTTTGCGGTGTCGCCGCCAAGCGCAGATGTCGCCATATCGTAAAGCGCTTTCGCGGTGCTGTCGCTGGCCCAGACCTCGGCTTCAGACGGGGTGAAGCGCACAAGCCGCACGTCGGGGTCGTCCTTGCCATCCTCAAACCACGCGGCATCGACGGGCGACCAGATATCCTCCAGCTTGGCGCGGTCTGTTTCGATGCTGAGCGATCCATCGACCACGGCGTAAATCTTGGCATCGCCGCTACAGACCTGAAAGCGGGCAGATTTGCCTGCTGCGGCATCCTTGCCGATATCGGTATTGACGGCGGTCAAAAACCACAGCGCGTTATCATCGCGGCGCGTATGATGCGCCATGGGGCGGGGATCCGTGCCCTGGGCGGACAGCATCCCCACGTTGACGTTCTCCACGCGGTCCCAGAAGGTAGCCTTGAGATCTGTGTCGGTCATGTCGGTCCTCATTCCTGATGTGTTCTACCTGCGCTCAACGGCGCGGTGGCCCGCAGGGTTCCAACCGCGCTGGAAGGCCTGCATGATGCGCCTCGCCCTGCCGCCGCAAAGGACATACGAATGCCGCGCTGGATGTTCTTTGCGCCAATGATCGCCCTGGTCGGGGCCAGTGCGGTCATCGGGTTATCCTTGGGCCGCAAAGCTATGCGCGGGAACGAAACCGACGTAATCGTTCAGGTGGCCGCGCGTTATGTGGCCGAAGCTGGCAGGGGCGCGCTCCTTACTGACTGCACAGCGCGCCCCGCCACGTCGCGGGATCTGTGGCTGGTGGTGACCTGCATCCGTCCGGGAGGGCAGGGTCGTGAATATTTCATCGACCGGTTCGGCGGAGTCCGACAAGTGGATATCCTTAACCCTCAGACCGGCGGTGGCAAGTAATGTGGTTTATGAAGAAATCTGGCGGACTGTTCTCGTGACGCCCGGCGACTTGTGCGGCTGCCCGGCGCGATGGACCGCGGGGCTTGGCTGGCATCAAGACATCTTACGAAAGCGGTCACATAGAATGTGGCAGCGCTGACATGGCAGCATGTGAACTTCCGAATGAGAATCGCGAGCATCTGTTGACCGAAATATATTGGGCTACAGATATTTGTGTCGGAAAGGCCGTCTATACGGCGCGCCATTTTGCCGCGCAGGATGTATGTTGCGGACTGGCTGCATGGTTCAGGCGCAAACGTCGGCGGCAATCCTTCGAGAAGGGCTGTCCATGCGGGGCGCGAACCGAATGTTCAAACACTGCACTTATCCCGCGCCCGGGGGCCAGGCGCAGGTCGCGCCGCCGTGGCACGCTGCACCGCATCCTGGCAGGCAGACAGACCAGCGTTTCGGGCCGCCGCCGGTTGACCCCGCCCATGGGCAGGGATAGATACATCAGCAGTCAACTTTGCCACTTGATCGCCCGCGTCCGGCCGTTGCCGGGCAGCGCATCGGCAGAAAAGGAGCCGCTCTTGGAAGAGATGTTGAGGGAATATCTGCCCATCCTGGTCTTTCTGGTCATCGCCGTCGGCCTGGGGGTCGTTCTGATCCTTGCGTCGCTCATCCTCAAGGGGCGCGATCCGGACCCGGAAAAGGTCAGCGCCTACGAATGCGGCTTTAACGCCTTTGACGATGCGCGCATGAAGTTCGATGTGCGGTTCTACCTCGTCGCGATCCTGTTCATCATCTTCGATCTCGAGATCGCGATGCTCTTCCCGTGGTCGGTGGCGTTTCAGCACCTGAGCATGGCCGGGTTCTGGTCGATGATGGTCTTTCTGGGTGTGCTTACAATCGGCTTCGCCTATGAGTGGAAAAAAGGAGCGCTGGAATGGGAGTGACCCCCGACAAGCCGTTGATCACCGATACCATGGGCAGCGGCTTTCAAAGTGACCGGGTCAAGTCCGGCCCGTCGGTTCCGCAGGCATATGGTCAGAACGCCGCCGGTCCCGACCGGGAGGTTGCGACGCAGGATCTGAACCGCAACCTGCAGGATAATGGTTTTCTTCTGACCGCGTCCTCGGACATCATCAACTGGGCTCGTACCGGCAGTTTGCACTGGATGACCTTTGGTCTGGCATGCTGTGCGGTCGAGATGATGCACACCTCCATGCCGCGCTATGACGCTGAGCGGTTCGGCATCGCGCCGCGCGCCAGCCCGCGGCAGTCGGATGTCATGATCGTCGCTGGCACGCTGACCAACAAGATGGCGCCGGCGCTGCGCAAGGTTTACGACCAGATGCCCGAGCCGCGCTATGTGATCTCGATGGGCAGTTGCGCGAATGGCGGTGGATATTACCACTACAGCTATTCCGTCGTCCGCGGGTGCGACCGGATCGTTCCGGTCGATATCTACGTGCCGGGATGCCCGCCCACCGCAGAGGCACTGCTTTATGGTCTCCTGCAACTACAACGCAAGATCCGCCGCACGGGAACGATTGTCCGCTAGGCCGGGCGTATCGCTGATTGCAAAGGAAAGAAGATGACCGAAGCGCTGAAGGAACTGGGCAGCCATATCGAGATGAAGCGCGCCGACAGCGTGCTGGGCTGGTCTGTCGCGAATGGCGAACTGACCGTTGACGTGGCGCTGAGCAGCATCAAGGGGCTGGTGGAGTTTCTGAAGACGGACAGCACCTGCCGGTTTTCAACCCTTGTGGACATTACCGCTGTCGACTACCCCGAGAGGGCCAAGCGGTTCGATGTCGTCTACCATTTCCTGAGCATGTATCAGAACCACCGCATCCGCCTGCGGGCAGCGGCTCGGGCCGATGACATGGTGCCTTCGATCACCGAGGTCCACCGCTCCGCCGGGTGGTTCGAGCGGGAGGTGTTCGACATGTTCGGCCTGCTCTTTTCCGGACACCCCGATCTGCGCCGCATCCTTACCGATTATGGATTTCGGGGCTATCCGCTGCGCAAGGATTTTCCGACGACAGGCTATACTGAAGTGCGCTATGACGAAACGCACAAGCGTGTCGTCTATGAGCCGGTGGCGCTGGTTCAGGAGTACCGGTTGTTTGACTTCATGTCCCCGTGGGAGGGGGCGGAATACATTCTTCCGGGCGATGAAAAGACGGACGACAAGGCAGGGGGGGCGAAGTGATGGACGGCGATATCCGCAACAATACCTACGATGACGGCACGCGCGATTTTGAAACCGGCGAACAGCAGATCCGGAACTTCAACATCAACTTCGGCCCACAACACCCTGCCGCACATGGGGTCTTGCGTCTGGTGCTAGAACTGGACGGCGAGATTGTCGAACGCTGCGATCCCCATATCGGCCTGCTGCATCGCGGTACCGAAAAGCTGATGGAATCGCGCACATACCTGCAGAACCTGCCATATTTCGACAGGCTCGACTACGTGGCGCCAATGAACCAGGAACACGCATGGTGTCTGGCCATCGAGCGTCTGACAGGCGTCGAGGTGCCGCGCCGTGCCAGCCTGATCCGGGTGCTCTATTCCGAAATCGGCCGCATTCTGAACCATCTGATGAACGTGACCACGCAAGCGATGGATGTGGGCGCGCTTACGCCGCCGGTCTGGGGGTTTGAGGAACGCGAAAAACTGATGATCTTCTATGAGCGGGCTTGCGGCGCGCGCCTGCACGCGGCCTATTTCCGGCCCGGCGGCGTGCATCAGGACCTGCCGAACGATCTGCTGGACGATATTGAACGATGGGCCAAGGGCTTTCCTGCCTTCCTGGACGATCTGGACGGTTTGCTGACCGAAAACCGCGTTTTCAAACAGCGCAACGTCGATATCGGCAAAGTCACCCAACAGGACGCACTGGATTGGGGGTTTTCCGGTGTCATGGTCCGCGGCAGCGGCATGGCGTGGGATCTGCGCCGCTCCCAGCCCTACGAATGCTATGACGAATTTGAATTCAAGATCCCGGTTGGCACGAATGGCGATTGCTTTGACCGTTATCTGATCCGCATGGAAGAAATGCGTCAATCGTCGTATATCATGATACAGGCGATCGAAAAGCTGCGCGCCCCGGAAGGGCAGGGCGATATTCTTGCCCGCGGCAAGATCACACCGCCCACGCGCGGGGATATGAAAACGTCCATGGAATCGCTGATCCATCACTTCAAGCTCTATACCGAGGGCTTCCACGTGCCTGCGGGCGAAATCTATGCTGCGGTGGAGGCACCCAAGGGAGAGTTCGGCGTATATCTGGTCAGTGACGGCACCAACAAACCCTATCGTGCCAAACTGCGCGCGCCGGGCTATCTGCATCTGCAGGCCATGGATTATGTGGCAAGCGGGCATCAGCTGGCGGATGTTGCAGCGCTCATCGGCTCGCTTGATGTCGTGTTCGGGGAGATTGACAGGTGAGAACCTCCTTTGCCGCCAACGCCAGGGCCTTTGCCTTGATTTCGACACGCATAGGAGACTGCGCCTAATGCTACGCCGCCTGCATTCCGACCAGCCCGCAAGTTTTGCCTTTACCCCCGCCAATCAGGCATGGGCCGAAGCGCAGATTTCCAAATTCCCCGAAGGCCGTCAGGCGTCGGCGGTCATTCCTCTGATGTGGCGCGCGCACGAGCAGGAAGGCTGGCTGACCAGGCCCGCTATCGAGGGGATCGCGGATATGCTGGACATGGACTACATACGCGCGCTGGAAGTGGCGTCGTTCTATTTTCAGTTCCAGTTGCAACCGACGGGCAGCGTCGCGAATATTCAGGTCTGTGGCACCACGTCCTGCATGATCTGCGGTGCCGAGGATCTGATGGGCGTGTGCCGGGAGAAGATCGCGGACAAGCCGCACACGCTGAGCGTCGATGGCAAGTTCAGCTGGGAAGAAGTTGAATGTCAGGGGGCCTGCTCGAATGCGCCAATGGCGATGATCGGCAAGGATTACTACGAGGATCTGACCGCCGACCGCCTGCGCGAAATCATCGATGAGTTGTCAGCGGGCGGCGTGCCGACCCCCGGTCCGCAAAACGGACGGTTCGCGTCCGAGCCGAAATCGGGGCTTACCAGCCTCAAGGAGTTTGAGAGCGGGCGCCGCGAGTACAACGCATCGGTCCAATTTGCCGTCGACTTGGGCGAGACGGTGAAGCGGATTGACGGCACCGAGGTTCCGCTGCTGGCGCCATGGCGTGACAAGGGGGCTTGCCACCAGCCCGATCCGTCGCAGGTTGTCGTGCGCGATGCGCCGCTGGATATCGTGACGGAATCGGGCCGTATAGACGAGGACAAGGCAGCCGAAGGTGATGCGGCCGACTCCAAGGGCAAGCCGGAGCAGGATAATACGGCCGGCCCGGTCGACACGCCAGGACCAAAGGATCCGCCAGATGTCACTGCGACATCCGATGCGACACCCAAGGCACCGGATCTTGAAGATGATACATTCGGCACACCCACCGCAGATGCGCCGGCAGGGAAGAAACCTGAGGCGCTGAAGGCGCCGCGTGGCGAATCGGGCGACGATCTGCAGCGTATCAAGGGTATTGGCCCCAAGGTGGAAGCCATGCTGAACGATATGGGTATTTATCATTTCGATCAGATCGCCGCCTGGACCGAGGCAGAGGTCGCCTGGATTGATGACAATCTGGCCGGGTTCAAGGGCCGTGCGAGCCGCGATGAATGGGTTCGGCAAGCGGGCGATCTGGCGGGCGGGTAGCCTGCGGATGGCGGATCGGCGCAAACCGGGGGCGGGCAAGGGCGTGCCTGTTCGGGGCGAAAACCGGCGCGGGGCAGAGGAGGCGCGGTCCGGGCGCCGTGCGGCGCTGGTCATTGCGGGAACTGCCCTGCTCTGGGTCGGCGCGACATTCATCGGCGCGTCGCTGGGTCTGAGCCAGCGCATGCTGGCGCTGTTTGATCTGTTGGCGCTCGGGGGGTTCCTCTGGGCGTTCTGGATGATCTATAATATCTGGCGTACCCGCCAGAACAACGAAGGGCGTTAAGGCAATGCTGCAAGATCAGGACCGCATCTTTACCAACCTTTATGGCATGCATGACCGCACCTTGAGGGGCGCACAGACGCGCGGCCACTGGGATGGTACCATCAATATTCTGCAAAACGGGCGCGACTGGATCATCGACCAGATGAAGGCAAGCGGTTTGCGCGGCCGCGGCGGCGCGGGTTTTCCGACCGGGCTGAAATGGTCGTTCATGCCCAAGGAATCGGACGGGCGTCCCAGCTATCTGGTGGTGAACGCCGACGAATCCGAGCCCGGCACCTGCAAGGACCGCGAGATCATGCGCCATGATC
>JAUNVT010000260.1 GCA_030540655.1 Rhodobacterales bacterium | reverse complement strand
CTCGCCGCAACCGTCATGTTCTGGTTATGAAACGAGAACGAGTCCTGACCCTAATCGCCTTCGCCATGATCCGCGAAACCTCTGACGGCGTGTAGAACTGGCCCTTGCTCTTGCCGGACTCTGTCGCGAAGTGGCGCATGAGATATTCATAGGCATCGCCAAGGATGTCGTCGCCTTCGGCCCGATTGTTACGGAAATCGAGTTCTGGACGGTTAAAGATCGCAACCAGATTGGACAGGCGGTCGACCATTTCCTTGCCGGTTCCGAGTTTGTCTTCCTCGTTGAAGTCGGCAACATCGATAACGCCTTTCAGATCGTTCGCCTCTGCCAGCTTCGCGATAATGATATTGATCTTCTCGCCGATCTCCTTGTCACCCCTCAAGGCGACCATATCAGCGAAGCTGCCGCCCTCGGGAATCTCAATCAAACCATCCGGATCGCCCGCATATTTGTCCGAGACATATTTCACAAAGAGCAATACAAGGACGTAATCCTTGTATTGTGAGGCATCCATCCCACCCCGAAGTGCATCGCAACTCGCCCAAAGTGAGCTGTAAATCTCTGATTTCTTGACCGCCACGATGCCCCCTTTTTATTGTCACTCATCACGGGCAAACGTACTCCCGTGCTTGGAAAAGTCATTGATGCTCTAATACTCGACAGCTTCAAGATTGGCCACAGATCGTAGAATCGAATACCAGGCACTTGGCCCTTTTTCAAAGGGCTGCGGAGCGTTTACTCACGGAACTCAGCGAACCCTCATGATTTCACCCGTATCCAGTTTCTTGACGTAATCAACCGCGCTGCCATTCCAGTGGTACGCGAAATGCGCCCCCTGTGCAGGGATCGGAACCACATCCGGCCAGAATGCGGCGATGCAATTGCCACCCGCAAAGCGCACACTGGGCCATGTGATGCCGTCAGAACCCGCCGCGCGACGTTCGGCACCGAACACCTGTGAGGGTCCGTAGATTTCAGGGTCCAGCAGGTCGGCGAAGCCCGACACGTCGTCCATGTCGGCATCGACAGACCCGATCAACTTGCGGAATTGGGAGGTCCAGCCCGGGGCTTCATCCGTGGCCAGCATCGTTTTCGTGTGGTGATGGATGGTTTCCGCGATGGCCACCTCGGTGCTGTCGCCCGCGTAATACAGACCAAACGTCCCATCGCTGAACCGCCCCGGCCGCAGCGGCGAACAGTGAACAAAGGGGGCCATGACCCAGCTTGCGCCGGTTCCTGTGACGCGTCGGGCCACCGGGACCTTCGCGAGATCGCCGATGCTGTCACGGATGCGTGGATTGAACTTGGCCTCGGCCGAGGCCAATGCTTCCCAATCCGCCGGATCCGCGATATCCTCGAACAGGTCGATGGGCGGATAGATTGAGCGGATGATCCGGACGCTACGCGGCCAGACCACGCGGCGCACCGGCGCTGTCACCATGAACCACGCTCGGCATCCAGATAGCTGCGCAGGTCGATCAGATCGGTGATCTCGCCGCGCATCATGACGTCGAGCGCGCTTTGGCCGCCGAGATTGGCATTGGGTTTTCGGACCCACGCATAGCCGCGCGCCGCGTCGCTGAAGAGATACCGCAGGCCCTTGTGGATCCCCATCAGGATGGCCATGCGCGCCCGCAGGTCACGGTCGATCCGGCCGATGCTGCCGTCCTTCCAACGAGCCCAAGTGCGCTGGGCCATGTCGCCCAGAAGGGTGCGGGCCTCGATATCGCTGAGCTGCCACACGCGGAACAGGTTCACCGTGGTGCGCGCGAGGGCGGCCGCCTCCTCGTCCGTGATGGCGGGAAGGTCCGGGCGGGACGCGGTGGGTTCGATTGTGGCAAACTGCATGGCAAATCTCCTGTGACACAAATATATAGATTATGTGCCATTTGACAAGATGCCATTTCCAGAGAGACCGCTGCTACAATCACCGCCATGGCCGCACCTTCGGCATCGCCGCCGTCACCTCAACATCGCGTAACATCCGCGCCGCCATCAACCCATCGCGCACCCAGTCCAGCGCCTGCCACCAATCCTCATAGCCGCGCCGGGCGGAGGCGATCTGTTCCGGGTGCGGCCGCCAGGTGACCGGGCAGGCCAGAACCTCGACACTGCGCCATTTGCCCCGGGTCAGCACGCGCTCGGTGCCCACAACTTCCGTCACGGCCCGAACGCCATGCTGATTTTGCCGCGTCTCCACCGGCACACAGCGCGGCACGACACCGGGCATCCAGTCGGGGGTCAGCCCAGCCCGGGCCAGTTCGGTGACGCGGATCGCCATGCGGATGCCGCCCAGACTGTCGGGCATCCCGGCGACGGTGGCGGCGATCACCTCGGCGTCCGCATGGGTGTAACTGCCCATCTTGTGCTGGCCACCGTCCACCTTGCAGCCCAGCGCAGCACGCTGCATCAGGACATATTCCAGGCCAAACCCAAAGCCTTCTTCGACCAGATCCTCGGGCGGCGGCAGCTCCAGCTGTGCCTTTTCCACCCGGAATGCCCATTCCAGTGCGCCCTGTACGCCCAGCGCGCGTTTCACCTTCGTGCCGCCGTTGCGGCCGATCCGTCCCTGCATGCTCATGGCATCAATCCTTCAAAGAGAGTCATCTGCGCTGGGCCCTCCGACTCGTCCGTCGGCCGCCAGATCCACGGGCCCGAGGCCATGGGCAGCTGAGAGAGAGCGCCACGCATGCGCTGCTGCCAGAGGGTGAACTCCGTTGCCGAGCAGGCGCAGAGCGCGTGCCCGATGGGCCAGCCCATCAGCCATCCGACGAAGAGCGGATTGAGCCGCCGCCGCGCCCG
>JAUNVT010000045.1 GCA_030540655.1 Rhodobacterales bacterium | reverse complement strand
GTCGGTCATAACTCTACGGCTCAAGGCTGCTCTCCTCTGTTTGCAACCTTGAATCGGACGTCAGGTGATTTGGGAATCCTGAACGGCAACAGCCCTTAGTCAAATTGATTGCGTAGCGCGGTATTTACATCGGCCGTCACGAATTTGGACACATCTCCGCCAAGGCGGGCAATCTCCTTGACGAGCTTGGACGCGATGGCCTGATGGCCGGTATCGGCCATGAGGAAGACCGTCTCGATGCTGTTGTCCAGCGCGCGGTTCATTCCCACCATCTGAAATTCATATTCGAAATCCGCAACTGCGCGCAGACCCCGCACGATCACCTGCGCGCCCACGTCGCGCGCGCAGTCGATCAGCAGGTTCTCGAACGGATGCACCGTGACCTCTGCGCCTCCGGTTCCGCTCAGCCTTGCGGCCTCGGCCTCGATCATCGCCACGCGATCCTCAAGCGAAAAGAGCGGCCCCTTGTCCCGGTTGATCGCTACACCGATGACCAGACGGTCAACAAGCGTCGCAGCGCGCCGGATGATGTCGATATGGCCCAGTGTGATAGGATCGAATGTGCCGGGGTAGAGGCCAATGCGCATCGCATCACTCCGATTGTGGCTTGTATTGTTCTGTCACACCACAGCACCAGCAGCCCGGAAATTGCAAGCCGGCATCGGATGGACTGTAATAGCTGCGTCTGCGTTTCAACGACCCATGATCATGTCTTGCATGGATTCGTTTTCCATGGCGAGTTCCGCCAGCCGCGCCTTGACCACGTCGCCCAGCGTGACAACTCCGATCAATTTGCCTGCCTCCAGAACCGGCATGTGGCGGAAATGGCCTTCGGTCATGCGTTGCACCACGCTCGCGTCGCTATCTTGCTTCGATGCAAAAAAAGGATCGCGCGTCATCATGTCGTTCACCTTGTCCTGCAGGCAGTCCGGCCCACGCTCGCCCAGATTGCGCACGATATCGCGCTCTGAAATGACTCCGACGACAGCGCCCCCGGCACCCGTTACGATCAACGCCCCGATACGATTGCTCGACAGCATCGCGGTGGCGTCGGCGACAGACACATCCGGCCGGATGGTGTAGACGGCGTCATCGTTCTTGTGCTTCAGGATTTGTTGAACCAGCATCACTGCCCCCGTTATCGCTATCATGCAGATTCAACCTAAAGATTGAACACTGACTGTCAAGCGCCAGCACAACTTCAGGTCAACCTTTCGAGCCGCCCCAATTCCCGGCGCATGCCGGTGGTCAGCGCTTCGGCAAAGCGGTTCAGCCGGTCAAGCCGCCGGTCGCCCTCATGGCGGATGAGATAAAAACTGCGTGTCAGATTGATGTGGTCCGGCAGCACCCGGACAATATCCTGTCCGAAAGGGATCGAGAAATCATGGACGATCCCCAGTCCCATCCCCTGCCGGATCCAGCTGAATTGAACCGATACCGAATTGCTGGACAGATCGACATGTCTCAACCCGGCTTCCTCCATGTAATCCAGTTCCTTGTCAAAGATCATGTCCTGAATGTACCCCACAATGCGATGGTATCGCAGATCATCGGCAGAGTTGATTGGCGGCGCACCTTCCAGATATGCTTTGGAGGCGACGAGACTCAGCTTGTAGTCGCTGATTTTCTGCACGCTCAGCCGTCCGGCTAGGGGGGCGCTGACGGCAATGGCCATGTCAGCCTCACGGCGCGACAGGTTGAAAACGCGCGGAAGCGCAACGATCTGCACCTCAAGGTCCGGGTTCTGTGCGGCAATCTGGGCGCAGACCTGAGGCAGCAGGAAATTGGCGCACCCATCCGGCGCGCCCAACCGGATCTGTCCGCTCAGATGCGCGCCGTCACCGGGCAGATCATTCAGCGCTGCCGCCATCTCCTGCTCGGCGCGCAGGGCGCGCTCCAGCAGGCGTTGCCCTTGTGCTGTCAGCCCGTAGCCTTGGGGCGATTTGGCGAAAAGCGGCAATTTGAGCGCTTCCTCCAGCCGCGTTATGCGCCGCCCCACTGTGGCCGGATCTATTTTCAGTGTGCGGCCCGCCGCCGACAGGCTTTCAAACCGGGCAACGGCCAGAAAGACCTTCAGATCATCCCATTGCGGCTCCATGGCTCCGTCCTTTGCAAAAATGCAAGATGTATTTGAAACATTGCCTCTGTTCGGCCCATTTTTGCAAGGCTATGGTGGCCGCAAATGTAACTGGAGGATCTCATGACCACCGAACTGACGCATTACATCAATGGCAAGCACGTCAAGGGCATGTCGGGCCGCTTTGCCGACGTCTACAATCCGGCCACCGGCGAAGTGCAGGCGAAAACGCCTCTCGCCTCGGTCGAAGAGTTGAACCAGGCTGTTGCGGATGCGGCAAAGGCGCAAAAGGAATGGGCGGCCGTCAACCCGCAGAAACGCGCGCGCGTGATGATGGAATATGTGCGCCTGATCAATCGCGACATGGACAAGCTGGCCGAGGCGATCAGCCGCGAGCATGGCAAGACGCTCCCCGATGCGCGCGGCGACGTGCAGCGCGGCATGGAGGTGATCGAGTTCTGCATCGGCGCGCCGCATTTCCTCAAGGGTGAATATTCCGGCGATGCCAGCACCGGAATCGACATTTACTCGATGCGCCAGCCTTTGGGTGTGGTTGCAGGCATCACGCCCTTCAACTTCCCCGCGATGATCCCGATGTGGAAGATGGGCCCGGCGATTGCCGCCGGCAACGCTGTCATCATCAAGCCGTCCGAGCGTGACCCCTCCTGCCCGCTCATGCTGGCCGAGCTGTGGACAGAAGCGGGCCTGCCCGATGGTGTCTGCCAGGTTGTGAACGGCGATAAGGAATCAGTGGACGCAATTCTGGATAACGAACAGATCATGGCTGTCGGCTTTGTCGGCTCTACACCGATTGCGCAATATATCTATGGGCGCGCCTGCGCCAATGGCAAGCGCGCGCAGTGTTTCGGCGGCGCCAAGAACCACATGATCATCATGCCCGACGCCGATATGGATCAGGCCGCCGATGCGCTGATCGGTGCCGGTTTCGGCGCAGCGGGCGAGCGGTGCATGGCAATCTCGGTCGCCGTGCCCGTGGGCGACGAGACCGCGGACAAGCTGATCGAAAAGCTGGTGCCCCGGATCGAGGCGCTGAAGGTCGGGCCCTACACGTCAGAAAACGATGTCGATTACGGCCCGGTCGTGACGGCGCAGGCCAAGGAGCGTATTCTGGGGCTGGTGCAGGCCGGTGTGGATCAAGGCGCGGAACTGGTTGTCGATGGCCGCAATTTCAATCTCCAGGGCTATGAGGATGGCTTCTTCGTCGGCCCGCACCTGTTCGACAAGGTGACGCCCGACATGGACATCTATCAGCAGGAGATCTTTGGCCCGGTCCTCTGCACCGTCCGCGCGGGCAGCTACGAGGAGGCGCTGAAGCTGGCATCCGATCATGAGATGGGCAACGGCACCGCGATCTTTACCCGCGATGGCGATGCGGCGCGTGATTTCGCTTCCCGTGTGAATGTGGGCATGGTCGGGGTCAACTTCCCCATCCCGGTGCCGCTGGCGCATCACACCTTCGGCGGCTGGAAGAAATCGGCATTCGGCGATCTGAACCAGTATGGGCCAGACGCGTTCCGCTTTTACACCAAGACCAAGACGGTCACCTCGCGCTGGCCCTCGGGCATCAAGGAAGGCGGCGAGTTCCATTTCAAGCTGGCCGATTGATCCTGCAGGCGCCCGGCCTTCGAGGTCGGGCGTTTGCCCCTGTGAGAACATATTCAGAATTTCCTTGGCATCCTGCGCGCCTTGGGCTTTGCTGCATCTTCAGCAGCGAAAGACGCGTTATGACCCAACCTGAATTTACCATCGGTATCGAAGAAGAGTATCTTTTGGTCGATACAGAAACGAGGGCCCTGGTCGAGGCGCCTGACGAGCTGATGGATGCCTGTCGCGCGCAGTTGCAGCAACAGGTGAGCCCGGAATACCTGAACTGTCAGATCGAGATCGGCACCAAAGTGTGCCGGACAGTCGCGGAAGCGCGCGAGGATCTGAAGCGTCTGCGCAGCTGCATTGCCCAGGAAGCGGGCAAGTTTGGGCTCGCCCCCATCGCCGCGTCCTGTCACCCCTTTTCAGACTGGCGCGAGCAGAAACATACCGACAGGCACCGCTACAATACCCTGTCCGCCGATCTGGCGGGTGTGATCCGGCGCATGCTGATTTGCGGCATGCATGTGCATGTCGGCATCGAGCCGCCCGACAGGCGGATCGATCTGATGAACCAGCTCAGTTACTTTTTGCCGCATCTTCTGGCGCTCAGCTGCTCATCGCCCTTTTGGCAGGGGCAGGATACGGGCCTGGACAGTTACCGTCTGACGGTGTTCGACAATCTGCCGCGCACCGGCCTTCCTCCGCGCATGTCGGGGTTCGGGGAATTTGAACGCTCGGTCCAGATTCTCGTGGATCTGGGCGTGATCGAGGACGGCTCGAAGATCTGGTGGGATTTGCGGCCCTCCTCCAAGTTTCCCACCCTTGAATCCCGGATCTGCGATGTTCAGCCGCGGCTGGAGGATACGTTGATGCTGGCAGCCATTACCCAAGGGCTGGCCCGGATGCTTTGGCGGCTTTCCGTGCGCAACCAGCGCTGGCGCATCTACGAAAAATTTCTGATTGCGGAAAATCGCTGGCGGGCGCAACGCTACGGGGTGCGCGAAGGGCTGATCGATTTCGGGCTAGGCGAGATTGTCCCCTTCCAGCAACTGGCAGGCGAGCTGCTGGAGATCATTGCAGAGGACGCCGTGCATTTCGACTCGGCCCATGAAGTCAGCCGCGCGAGAGAGATCGCAGCAAACGGCACCAGCGCCGACCGCCAGCGAAAGGTTTTTCAGGAGGCGGTGGAAGCGGGCAAGGACAGCGAGAGTGCTCTTTTCGCCGTTGTCGACCACCTGATCGAGGAATTCCACGACGATCTCTAGCGCGGGATCGCCGTCATGCCCCCCATTGCCCCAATCAAAGCTATCACGTTACTGTCGGTACAATCCTGCTGAAAGGGCAATGTCATGAAGATCGGATTTATCGGGCTGGGCAATATGGGTGGCCCCATGGCGGCCAATCTGGCGGCGGGGGGTCATGATGTCTCCGGATTTGACGCAGCAGGCACCGGCGCGCCGGGTGTCCGTGCGGCCGCCAGCGCCGAGGACGCAGCGCGCGGAGCCGCCGTTGTCATCACCATGCTTCCCGACGGAGATATTCTGCGCAGCGTCGCCGCCCGGATCAGCCCCGTCATGGAAAAAGGCGCGGTGTTTCTGGACTGCTCGACCGTGGATGTCGCCAGTGCCCGTGACGTGGCAGCCCGCGCCCGGGAAGCGGGCCTCTCCGCGCTGGATGCGCCCGTTTCGGGCGGCACGGGCGGCGCGGCGGGGGGCACGCTGACCTTCATGGTCGGCGGTGATGACGCGGGCTTTGCGACTGCCCGCCCGCTGTTTGACATCATGGGGCAAAAGGCCGTGTATTGCGGCCCTTCGGGCAACGGTCAGGCAGCCAAGATCTGCAACAACATGATCCTTGGCGCGACCATGATCGTCACCTGCGAGGCGTTTGCGCTGGCTGACAAGCTGGGGCTGGACCGGCAGGCGATGTTCGATGTGGTCAGCACATCTTCGGGTTACAGCTGGTCCATGAATGCCTATTGCCCCGCACCCGGCATCGGCCCAAAGACTCCGGCCGACAACGATTACAAGCCTGGATTTGCCGCCGAACTGATGCTGAAAGATCTGACCCTCGCCCAGCGGGCCGCCGAAGCGGCTGATGCCGACACGCCGCTCGGCGATGCCGCACGCGCGATCTATGCGAGCTTTGTCGAGGATGAGGATGGCAAGGGGCAAGATTTCAGCGCCATGTTGCCACGGCTGGCCGCGCGGGGCAGAAATTAACCATTGCACCGACAGGAACTGGCAATTTCCGGCCGCGTTGATAGCAATTGGATAATTACATTTCAGGAGGCCTGCGCGTCGTGAGAGCGCCCAAACGCGTCTACGTCCCGCTGGTCGGGATATTTATCATTGCTCTGGTTGCGGCGCTTGTATCAGCCGCGAATTTCCTCATCCCGGTCACTGCGGCTGTGCTGTCCTACTTCGTATTCAGTCGCCCCCGACGGGCTCTTGAGCGCATGGGCCTGCCGAACATGGTCATCGCAACGCTGTTCACCTCGATCCTTTTCGTGATGGTCGGGATATGCATCATCTGGTTCGCCGATCCGGTAGCCGACCTGATTGACGACATGCCGGTGCTGATGCGGGACATGCAGGAAAAGCTGGGCGACAGCGTCGGCGCACTGGCCAACCTGAACGAGGCTGCGAAGGCAATCGACAAGGCCGTTGACGGGGGCGGATCGCCCGCGATGGAAGTCGAGGTCGTGTCGGACGCCAGCGCGTCGGTAACC
This sequence comes from Rhodobacterales bacterium, assembly GCA_030540655.1. Taxonomy (GTDB): domain Bacteria; phylum Pseudomonadota; class Alphaproteobacteria; order Rhodobacterales; family Rhodobacteraceae; genus Roseovarius. The sequence goes on along the minus strand of JAUNVT010000045.1, from coordinate 15,388 downwards.
ATCCTGACCATGGCACCCAAAGTGTTGAGTCAGGTCATATTCGCCATCTTCCTTACCTTCTTTTTGATCGGATCAGGCGACTTCTTCGCCCTGCGCACCGTCGAGAGCCTGCCCACCTTGCGTGACAAACGTCGCGCGGTCGAGATCATCAAGACGATTGAAGACCGGCTCGGCCGCTATCTCGGCGGGATCGCTGTCATCAATGCGGGTTTGGGCCTCAGCATCGGGGCATCGATGTATCTTTGGCAACTGCCGAACGCGATAGCCATCGGGGTCATGGGGTTCGCGCTGAACTTCATACCATTCCTCGGCGCGGTCGTGGGGGCGGGCGTGGCCGGGCTCATCGCTTTTGTCTCGTTTGACAATGCGTGGGAGGCATTCGGCGTGTTCATGACATATATGGCCCTGACCTCGTTCGAAGGGCAGATCGTCACACCGTTGATGATATCAAGGCGGATGCAACTGAATACGCCCATCCTGTTTCTGATTGTCGCCTTCTTCGCCTATATATGGTCCGTGGTGGGCATGGTTGTGGCCGTTCCGGTACTGATTGTTGTCAAGATCGTCTGCGACGAAATCGAAGGTCTGAAACCTCTGGGACATTTCCTTGGCGACAGCTCGGACTCACCGAACCGGCGTGCCAAAAGAAAGAACGCTGAATCAAACGGAACGGCGACGTAAGACTGCCTGTGTGCAGGCAAAACTACAAGCCGAGGACCTATTCTGCAGCTACCCTGCGCGGCTGCAACATCGGCTTCAGATAGTGACCGGTATGGCTCCGCGGCTCTTCCGCCACTTTTTCAGGGGTGCCAACTGCCACGATCTCGCCACCGCCGTCGCCGCCCTCGGGGCCAATATCGATGATCCAGTCCGCTGTCTTGATCACATCCAGATTATGTTCGATCACGATCACCGTGTTACCGCTGTCGACCAGCTCGTGCAGCACTTCCAGAAGTTTCTTCACATCCTCGAAATGCAGGCCCGTCGTCGGCTCGTCCAAGATATACAGCGTGCGTCCGGTGCTGCGCTTCGCAAGTTCCTTTGACAATTTGACCCGTTGCGCTTCGCCACCGGAGAGCGTCGTGGCCTGCTGACCAACCTTGATATAGCCGAGCCCCACCCGCATCAGCGCATCCATCTTTTCGCAGATCGACGGCACGGCCTTGAAAAACTCCTGTGCATCTTCAACCGTCATATCAAGAACGTCCGCTATGCTCTTCCCTTTAAAACGTATTTCCAAAGTCTCCCGGTTATAGCGTTTGCCTTGGCATGTCTCGCAGGTGACATAAACATCAGGCAGGAAATGCATCTCGATCTTGATGACGCCGTCCCCCTGACAGGCTTCGCAGCGCCCACCCTTGACGTTGAAGCTGAAACGACCGGGCTTGTAGCCGCGCGCCTTGGCTTCGGGCAGGCCGGCGAACCAGTCGCGGATCGGGGTAAAGGCACCGGTGTAGGTCGCGGGATTGGAGCGCGGTGTGCGGCCGATGGGGCGCTGGTCGATGTCGATGACCTTGTCCAGATGTTCCAGCCCCTTGATCGTCTCGCAGGGTGCGGGTGTCTGGCGGGCGCCGTTCAACTGCATTGAGGCAGTCTTGAACAGCGTCTCGATTGTCAGCGTGGATTTGCCGCCACCCGATACGCCGGACACACAGACGAACCTGCCCAGAGGAAATTCTGCCGTGACGTTCTTCAGATTGTTGCCGGTTGCCTTGACCACTTTCAGCTTCTTGCCATTGCCCTTGCGCCGCTGGGCGGGCACGGGAATTGCGCGGATGCCAGAAAGATATTGCCCGGTGATGGAATTCGGGTCGGCGGCCACCGCCGTCGGGACGCCATGGCTCACCACCTCCCCGCCGTGCACGCCCGCACCGGGGCCTATGTCGAACACGTAATCAGCCTCGCGGATCGCTTCTTCGTCATGCTCCACGACGATGACCGTATTGCCCTGATCGCGCAGGTTCTTCAGCGTCAGCAGCAGCCGGTCATTATCGCGCTGGTGCAGGCCGATAGATGGCTCGTCCAGCACGTAAAGAACCCCTGTAAGTCCGCTGCCGATCTGGCTGGCTAGCCTTATGCGCTGTGATTCGCCACCGGACAGCGTGCCCGCGTTGCGACTGAGCGTCAGATACTCCAGACCGACATTATTCAGAAATCCCAGACGCTCTCGGATTTCCTTGAATATCGCGCGGGCGATTTCGTTCTTCTGGTTGCTTAGGGAGGAAGGCGCCTCCGTTATCCACTGCAACGCCTCGCGGATCGACATCTGAACCACCTGCCCCACGTGCAGCCCGGCGATCTTGACCGCCAATGCCTCGTCACGCAGCCGGTATCCTTCGCAGGCGCCGCAGGGTCGGTTGTTCTGATAGCGTTCGAATTCCTCGCGCACCCAGGCCGAATCCGTCTCGCGGTAGCGACGCTCCATGTTCGGGATCACCCCCTCGAACACGCGCGAGACGTTATAGACCCGCCCGCCCTCGTCATAGCGAAAGGCGATTTCCTCGTCGCCCGAGCCGTGCAGGAACACCTGCTGCACATGGGAGGGCAGATCCTTCCATTTGGTTTTCTGATCAAACTCGTAATGTTTGGCGATCGCTTCGATGGTTTGCAAAAAATATGGGCTTTTGCCCTTGCGCCACGGAGCAAGCGCGCCATCATAGATCTTCAGGTTCTGATCCGGCACCACCAGGCGTTCATCGAAAAACAGCTCGACCCCCAGCCCGTCGCAAACCGGGCAGGCACCGAAGGGGGCGTTGAAAGAAAAGAGACGCGGTTCGATCTCGGGGATGGTGAAACCCGACACTGGACAGGCAAATTTTTCTGAAAAGGTAAGGCGTTCAGGCTCGCCTTCCGTCGGCGCAGTTTCCAGAATGGCAATACCGTCCGCCAGATCCAGCGCAGTGCGCAGAGAATCGGCCAGCCGCGTCTCGAGCCCTTCGCGGACCACGATCCGGTCTACCACCACATCGATATCGTGGCGGAATTTCTTGTCAAGAACGGGCGGCTCGTCCAACTCGTAGAATTCACCATTGACCTTGATGCGCTGAAAGCCATTCTTGCGCAGCTCGATGAATTCCTTGCGGTATTCGCCTTTGCGATCGCGGACGATGGGGGCAAGAAGGTAAGCACGTGTGCCCTCCTCCAGCGCCATGATGCGGTCTACCATATCCTGAACCTGCTGCGCCTCGATCGGTTTGCCAGTCGCCGGCGAAAAGGGCGTGCCCGCGCGTGCAAAGAGCAGGCGCAAATAGTCGTAGATTTCAGTAACGGTGCCCACGGTGGAGCGGGGATTCTTGCTGGTCGTTTTTTGCTCTATACTGATCGCGGGAGACAGGCCGCTGATGTGATCCACGTCCGGTTTTTGCATCATATCGAGGAACTGACGCGCATAGGCCGACAGCGATTCGACATAGCGACGCTGTCCTTCGGCATAGATCGTGTCAAAGGCAAGGCTGGATTTGCCCGACCCCGACAGGCCCGTTATGACAACCAGTTGATCGCGTGGAATATCCACATCGATATTCTTGAGGTTATGCTCGCGCGCGCCGCGTACTTCGATATTCTTCAGCTCAGCCATGATGCCTCCGGGGAGTGAGGATTAACAGATAGTGTAGAGAGGCGTGCGTTCCAACCCGCATTCGCGAACGTAGGAAGAACACGGAAATGGAAACTTTTGCCGGTACGACAAGGTTATCAAGCCAGGGAGGCAGCAAATGGATATTTGCACACGGCGTGCTTACGACGATATCGCCGATAATGATGGCTACCGCGTGCTGATCGACAGGCTTTGGCCGCGCGGGGTGGCGAAGGAGGATCTGGAACTTGACGAGTGGTGCAAGGACATCGCGCCAAGTGAAGATCTGCGCAAATGGTTTGACCACGACCCGGAAAAGTGGGACGATTTTCAGAAACGCTATCGCAAGGAACTGGACAGTAACGAGGTCTGTGAGGCGCTGATCGGGCACGCCCGCAAGGGGCGTGTCACCCTGATTTACGGCGCGAAGGACGAAGATCACAATAACGCCATCGTCCTGCGCGATTACCTGAAGGAAAAGCTCGGCTGATCCTTACATGTGGATGACACGGCCATAGGCGTCCAGAACGCTTTCGTGCATCATCTCGCTCAGCGTCGGGTGGGGGAATACCGTGTTCATCAGGTCTTCCTCCGTCGTTTCCAACTGGCGCCCGACGATGTAGCCTTGGATCAATTCCGTCACTTCCGCGCCGATCATATGCGCGCCCAGCAACTCGCCGGTCCTGGCGTCGAAGATGGTCTTGACCATCCCCTCCGCCTCGCCCAGCGCGATTGCCTTGCCATTTCCGATGAAGGGGAAACGGCCGACCTTGATCTCAAACCCCAACTCCTTTGCTTTCGCCTCGGTATAACCGACCGATGCAATCTGCGGGTTCGAATAGGTGCAGCCGGCGATGCTGTTGGCCTTTACCGGGTGCGGATTCTGGCCGGCGATCAGCTCAGCAATCATGACACCTTCATGGCTGGCCTTGTGCGCCAGCCACGGTGCGCCCGCGATGTCGCCAATGGCATAGATCCCGTCCACATTCGTGCGGCAATATTCGTCGGTCAAAACATGGGTGCGGTCAACCTTCACCCCCAGATCCTCCAGCCCGAGGTTTTCCGTATTGCCCACGATACCCACGGCCGAAATGACAGTGTCAAACTCCTGCTTCTCGACCTTCCCGTTGGTTTCGATATGCGCCGTCACCATTCCCTTGCCGCGATCCAGTTGCTTGACGCCCGCCTTCTGCAGAATTTTCATGCCCTGTTTTTCAAACTGTTTTTTCGCGAATTTCGAGATTTCGGCATCCTCGACAGGCAGGATACGGTCCATCACCTCGACAACCGTCGTTTCGGCCCCGAGAGTATTGTAGAAGCTGGCAAATTCGATACCGATGGCACCCGAGCCGATGACCAGCAGCTTTTTCGGCATTCGCGGCGGCACAAGCGCGTGGCGGTAGGTCCAGACCAGATCGCCATCCGCCTCCAGCCCCGGCAATTCGCGCGCGCGCGCGCCGGTCGCCAGAACGATGTGTCTGGAGGCCAGTTTTTCGTCACCGCCATTGTCCATCTTGACGGAAACCGAGCCCTTCGCTGTCACCTTTGCAACGCCGCGGAACACATTGATCTTGTTCTTTTTCATCAGATGGCCAATGCCGTCTGACAACTGTTTGGCCACGTTGCGCGACCGTTTGACCACTGCGTCCAGATCATAGCCGATCTTGTCTGCGGACAGGCCGAATTCCTTGGCCCGGTGCATCAGGTGGAACACTTCCGAGGATCGCAGCATCGCCTTGGTCGGGATGCAGCCCCAGTTCAGGCAGATGCCTCCCATGTTCTCGCGCTCGATGATCGCGACGTTCATGCCCAACTGCGCGCCGCGAATAGCGGCAACATAGCCACCGGGGCCGGCCCCGATCACGATCATGTCAAAGGATTTGGCGGCCATGTGCGTCTCCGGAATGTTGCGTTCCCGGAGATGCTAGTGCCTTTCCGGATGCGGCACAACGTATCAACCACCTGGATGACGGCGAGCGCCGGTGCTTCAGGCGGCATCCTTTTGCCGTAGCTGACGCAGGGTATGGCTATAGGCACCGTCCTTGAGATAGGCGACCTCGGCCGGCGTCGATCTTCGCCCCAGCGCCGCGTTGCGATAAGGGAATCGGCCGTATTGCCGTATAACGTCCCGATGCGCGCGCGCATGAAGCAGCGTACTGTTGCCGGTCTTGGGCATCCGCTGGCAGATCATGCGAATGCATCGATCCTGATCGCTCAGGTTTTCCGAATGCATCAGAGGAAGATAGAAGAACTGCCGCGCGGGCTCGTCAATCGTCAGATCCCATTCGCGGCAAATCGCGACCTTGGCCGCCGCGAGGGCATGGCGATCTGTGGCAAAGCTGTCTGCCTGCCCGCGAAACATGTTACGGGGAAACTGATCCATCAGGATGATATAGGCCAGCGTGCCGGTGGGATAGGTAAGCCACAGGCCGAAATTGCCAGAACGCGCACGCTCCCACGCATCCTTGAACTGCGCGGTGATCTGGGCATCCAGTGCCTTTGACTGGTCATACCAGCCCGACTTGCCGACGTCGTCCAGCCAGAATTTCAACACCTCGTCCGGATCCACCACGGGTCTGCTCCTCTTGTGATCAATGCCGTTGTTACAACGGTAGCGACAAGCGCTCTTCGGTTACAGTAACGTAATCCTTCAAATGCGACATTACACCCACGCGGGCGGAGTTCCGCTGCCTACGCCTCCGCGGCGCGTATTGCCGCTTCGTCTGCGGCCTCTTCCTGGGCCACGTCGATCGCGTATTCCTGCGCCATGGTGACCGCGACGGGTGACGAAGATGGCATGACTGTCGGATACGCGTCTGTCGCGTCAATGACAGGCGACGGGCGCTGCGTCATGCGGTAGGCCGCGTAGAAGACCATCGCCGTGCCGAGCACCGCGATATAAAGGAAAAATCCGCCCGGCCCCATTGTGTTCATCATCCAGCCAATAATCAGTGGTCCGGCAATGGCCCCCAGCCCATTGATGAAGATAAGGCCGCCTGCCGCCGCTGCCATGTCCTCATGCTGAAGGAAGTCATTGGTATAGGCGATCAGCAGGGAATAAAGCGGGTTCGACAGCCCCCCCACTACAAAAGCGGCCGCGAGCAATATGGAAAACACTGACCCGAAGAACATCGCAACGACCGCCCCCGCCGCCACCCCCGCCGACGCAATCAGGATCAGGAGCCGCCGGTCCATGATATCGGACAGCCATCCCAAAGGGTACTGCACGATAAGCGCACCCACATAGAAGGACGACACGAAAGCCGAGATTTCCCCGACGCTCAGCCCTGCCTTGCCGCCATAGACAGCGCCCATGCCGAACTGCGCGGAAAAGATCCCGCCCAGCAGAAACATCCCGACGCAGCCCAGCGGCGACGTGCGGTATATCTGCAAAAGCGTCATCGGCTTGGTGGTATCGAAGGCCGGTGTCGGACTGATCGACAGCAGGATCGGCGCAAAGGAAATCGAGACCAGTACCGAAGGGATGATGAACAGGATGAACCCGCCGGGGTCGGCGACGACCATCAGACCCTGTGCCGACACGATGCCAATCATCTGCACGATCATGTAAAGCGACAGTGCCTTGCCGCGATTCTCGTTGCTGGACGCGTTGTTGAGCCAGCTCTCCGCAGTGACGTAGACACATGAAAAGCAGAAACCGATCAGGATGCGTGCGATTCCCCAGGCCCACGGATCGGTCCACGTCGGGTAGAGCAGGATCACCGACGAGATCATTGACCCCATGGCGGCGAATACACGCACATGTCCGACGCGGCGGATCAGCTCGGGTGCGGTGCGCGATCCGAACAGAAAACCCACAAAATAGCCGGCCATGACCATCGACATCGCAAAGGTGCTGAAACCCTCGATCTCGCCCCGGATGCCCAGAAGAGTGCCCTGCATGCCGTTGCCGACCTGAAGCAGCATCATTCCCAGCAACAGTGCCCACGCGCTGGACAGAACCTTGATCATGACACGTCTCCCCTGCCCCCATAGCCGCGCAACCTGATGCGGCGCCCCGCCACTGTCGCGCCCGTTAGCGACGCGAAACGTGGCGTAGATGCCGCCATTGACAGTGATTTATCCGGGGATCAACAGGGATGCATCGCCATATGAGAAAAACCTGTATTCCTGCAGTACCGCATGGGCATAGATCGCGCGCAGCCTCGCTTGCCCCATCAGCGCCGATACCAGCATCATCAGGGTCGATCTGGGCAGATGAAAATTGGTCATCAGCGCATCCGTGATGCGGAACCGGAACCCCGGATAGATGAAGATATCCGTCTCTCCCTGCCAGGGCGCGATCTGACCACTGGCGCGCGCCGCGCTTTCGATCAGACGCAGCGCGGTCGTGCCGACGGGGATGATGCGGCCGCCTGCCGCTCTGGTTGCCGCAATCTGGGCCGCGGCCTCCGGCGTCACCTCGCCCCATTCAGCGTGCATCTTGTGCGTTGTCACGTCCTTCACCTTGACCGGCAGAAACGTGCCGGCGCCGACATGCAGCGTGACATGGGTAAACTCCACGCCCCGCGCGGCCAGGGCAGCCAGCAGCGCCTCATCGAAATGAAGCGAGGCCGTAGGGGCCGCCACCGCGCCGCTCCGGCGCGCCCAGACAGTTTGATAATCCTGCGCATCTGCCGCATCGGCAGCTCTGCGGGCGGCAATATAGGGCGGCAGCGGCATGGCACCCGCCTCGGCCAGCGCGGCATCAAAATCATCGCCCTGAAGATTGAACCGCAGCCGCGCCAGCCCGTCCTCCTTGCCGTCCAACGTGGCTGAAAGCAAGTCCGAAAAACGCACTGTCTCGCCCGGCGCCAGCTTCTTCAACGGCTTGACCATGGCAGACCAGGTGCCATCGGCGCGCGGCTCCAGCAAGGTTGCCTCGATGCGCGCGTCCGTCATGCCTTGGGCGCCCGCGCGACGGCGCAAGCCCGTCAGGCGGGCGGGTATGACGCGGGTGTCGTTCAGCACCAGCCGGTCGCCGGGGCGCAGCCAGTCAGGCAGATCCCCGACCTGCGCGTCGGTTATGTCCATCCCTTGCGCAACCAACAGACGGGCCGCGCTGCGCGGACGGACGGGCCTCGTGGCGATCAACGCCTCGGGCAGGTCATAATCGAAATCGCTCAGCTCCATGGAACCTCTGTCTGACTGGTTGCTACGGCACCCGTCCTAGCGGTTCATGCGGCCGCGATCCATGGGCGGTTTGCGAACTGGTGCCGGCGGTGTGGGGCTGGCTGCCTCCGGGGCGGCACGTGCCGGCGCACGGGCCGGGGGGCGAGGCGGGGTGCGGCGGAAAATTTCGCGGAACATGCCCGGCGTCAGCAGCGACAGCGGGTTGACTGCAACGCGCGGCGACGCGACCGGCCCCTTGAGTGTATAGTTCACCCCCACCAGCCCTTCTCCCTTCCGCGTAAACATGGCGCCGATCGCGTTCACCAGATATATCGGCGACACCACGCCCTGCATATCCATTTCCCGCCGGACCAGATCGTAGTAGCCATCCATTGACAGACCCATCGACGCTCCCACCGCGCTGCCCGAATAAAGCGTCAGCCGCTCCGGCCCCAGCCGGAACCGCGCATCAACATCGCTGAAGTGGATGCCGCTCCCGGACATCTGTTCCAGCAGGCCGACAACGCTGATCGCGCTCAGCAATGCCGCCAGCGAGGGCGCGTCGGTCAGCCATATGTTGTTGGCTTGCAAGCTGCCCTCAAAGGTGGAGGGCGCGCCAGCGGGCTTCAGGATAAGCTCCAGATGTCCGCCACGCGCCTGTTTAAGCAGCCCGGCCGATCTCAATACCCCGCCCGCGTCATCGGCGGTGACACGAAACGCGCTGCGACCCTCCTGCGGCACGATCTGACCCCGCACAGGCGCGCCATCGTTGACCCGGCCGGTGAATCTCCCGGTCATCCCGTTCGCCAGATCCAGATCGGCGTGAAATGCCGTCAACTCAAGCGCGTCGGTCACGGTCAGCCGGTCCAGAGCCAGCTTCAATGGTCCGCCCGCGCCGCCGCTGCTCTCGCCCAGTTTGGCGCGCCGCAGATCGATGCTCCCCCCCGTCATCTCGATCCGGGGTGGCACGCCTTTGCCGCGCCCGACGAGCGAGATCGGCCCATCCAGCCAGCCCCCAACCTTGACGCGAGAGAATTGCGCACGGTCAAGCTGGCCGTCTGGTTTCAGTGTAATCCGGCCCTCAGCGTTCAGGCCCGGTGCTTTCAGCGACAACCGGTCTATCCGGGGCGGCGCGCCCAGCCTGCCCTTCACCTCCAGTGTGCCTTTGGCATCTCTCCCCAGTGACCAGCTGAGCTGCGGCAAGGACAGGCCGAGCCCTGCCAGATCGGACGTCAGTGTAAAATCCGCAGCCCCTTCCGGCCCCAGATCTAGGGCAATCCGGCCCATCGCACTGCCGGTAAAGCTGCCCGGCGGAAGCCCGATACCGAACGCGTCCGCAAAGGCTTGGCTCAACGCGATCGTGCCCTCCACCCGGCTGCCATGCGGCTCTGGGCCAAGAGCGGTTTTCCAGTGGCCGCTAAAGGGGATACCGTCCAGCTTGCCATCGCCGCCAATGCTCAATTCTTTTTGTGCCAGCCGCAAGTCCAGCGCATCGGCCGTCAGCACGCGCCCCGGCACCACAACGTCGCTGCTCAGGTCCGTCAAGCGCCCGGAGACGTCAACGCTCACATCCTCCGTTTTCAAATCCCGCCGCAAGGGAAAGGCCAGATCTGCCGCCACCCGCGCCCTGCCCTCCGCCAGCGTAACGGGACGGTTCTGCTTGCTCAGAAAGCGGAACGGTTCCTGATCTATCAGTGATAGCGCGGCTGTAATCAGGCTGGACGTATGCAGCGCGACCTCGGCGGGGGCGGGCTTTTGCTTGATGTCCGGCACGACAAAGCTGGTGCCCGCGATATCGACCCACCCGCCCTCGGGAGCCTTTACGCGGCCCTTCTCGGCCTCGATGGCAAAGCGGTTGCCGATCAGCACCGCCTTGCCCGCCCCATCCTGGATCGGCGGCATTTGTTTCAGAAAGCGGGTCCGCAAATCCGCGAAAGCGAAACTGAGCGCGACGACCGGAGCAGATCCCGGCCGCACCCTCAGCGCCAGATCGATGTTGCGCAGATCGGCCTTCTGTACGTTTTCATCGACCCATTTGTGCGTCTTGGTCACGGCCGCTGCGGGCCATAGCTGCATCAGCCGGGTGCGGCTGATGCCGTCCATCCGCCCGTTCAGCGCCAGATCCCAGCCCGCATTGCTGCCGCGCAACTCGCCGCTCAGTACCAGATGCTTGCCCTGATCGGACAGGCTCAACTGCCCGAGGCTCAGATGAAACGGATCAAGCTGCAAGCGCAAGTCCAGCGCCGCGCCATCGATACGCACGGGCGCCTCATAAAGATCGGCGGGATTTGCGATGATTTCGCTGACGCGAAGCTGCGCCTGTAACTCTTCGGGCCATCCTGCGGCACCGCCAATCAGGTGCGCAGTACCTTCGGCGCTGGCCGTGACCCATGCGCTGTCGATGATGAGATCGTCCAGCCGGATAGTCTGTGCTCCGGGATCATAGGTGAAGCTGGCCCGCGCCGCATCGAACGCAATGGGTTTGGTTGCCGGATTGGGTTGCAGGACGCCCTGCCCGATCTGGAGCGTCGCGGCAAGTGGGCCGAGCGCGCCCTGCGTGTCCAGACGGGCTCGCAACGAGCCGGAGATCGGCGCGTTGAGCGCGCCCATGACCGCCAGCGCCGGCGATTGCAGCGCCAGTTCATCGGCCGGCAAATCGGTGAAATCCAGCCCCATTCGGGCGGCCGTGCTGCCGATACGGCTGGAGAAAGCGAACCTGAGCGTGCTGGCATAGGATCGCGCCCCCAGCACCGTGAAATCGCCATGCGCGCGCAGAATGCCATCTTCGCGCGTAGCGCCCAGACTGCCACCATCAACGGTCCAGGCGCGGCCCGTCCGCGCGTCCTCGTAGCGCAGCGTCATGTTATCCGCCCGAACCGACTCCAGCGATGCAAGTGCTGGCTCCTCCAGCGCCTCGTCAATCAGCGCGATCAGCGATGGCACGTCGCGGGGCTTGGCACCGCTGCCGCTCAATCCGCCGCCCATGCCGATATCAGCCCCAAGCCGCACGCCCAGACTGCCCGCATCATCCCGGCGCAGATGCACCTGCAATCCCGACAGCCGGATACTGCCCGGCTGTACCTGCCCCTGCAGCAAGGGGCGCAGCCGGGCAGTCCCGCCAAGTTCCGCCAGCGTTGCGATCACGCGCCGGTCTGGTCCGCGCACCGTGACGGCGCGCAAAGCCAGACGCGGCGTCCACCCCTCGTCCAGCACGATGGCCATGCTGCCCAGTTCGACCTGAAAACCGCCGGCTTGATCATTGATGCGTGCGGTTATACGCGCGCGCAGCCAGTCGGGAACAGTGATGGGCGCACCCAGGTGGGACAGGACGAACAGCCCCATCGCGCCTGCAAGGACCGCAAGACTCAGCAGCGACCACAGCCCTGCCTTGCGCCGCCGATGCTTGCGCGCATGATTGCTCTTGGCATCGGGCGCGTGCGGCGCGGTGCCAGGCGACCGGGACCTCGTGTCGTTCATCTGCTCCTGCCCGTGCGGCGCTTTGCGCCTGCCTTTGTTTTTTGGGCGTCCCTTCACTCCGGTCCGCTCGACGTTAATATACCATCAACTTCGTCATCACCAAGGACACGTCATGCCTGATATCTCCGACATCGCCCCCGATTTCACGCTCCCCATCACCGGTGGCGGCCAAATTCAGCTGAGCATGCTGCGCGGTGCGCCGGTCATCGTGTTCTTCTATCCGCGCGACAATACAGCCGGCTGCACCAGGGAGGCGCAGGATTTTACTTCCCTCGTCAGTGACTTTGACAAGATCGGTGCCCGGATCGTCGGTATATCCAGAGACTCCGTCGCAATGCATGACAAGTTCCGCGAAAAGCATGCGCTGGATATCCCGCTTGCATCCGACGAAGAGGGTAGCGTCTGCGAGGATTACGGCGTCTGGGTTGAGAAGAAAATGTATGGCAAGACATTCATGGGAATAGAACGCACCACCTTCCTCATCGATAGTGAGGGCCGAATCGCCAAGATCTGGCGCAAGGTGAAGGTTTCCGGCCATGCCAGCGATGTTCTTGATGCCGCACGTGCCCTGTGATGCCAGATAAATCCAGACAGCCGTCACGTCCTGCCCGCAGCGGCGAATCTGCGCGCTGCTCAACGCTGAGACGCCCGGCCTGCGACAGCCGGACGCAGGAAGAGGATGCATTTCATCGCCGGGTCCGCCTGAAATAGGCGATAACTCGCCGCTTCCGGAGGTCATATACGCGACCAGCCGCCGAGACGGCCAAAACTGTTGCTCCTCGTCCACGCTCTGTCTAATCAAGCACCCCAAGGCGCAGGCCGTATCGAGGTTAACGCCACTTCGGAAAATGAACACACAGAAGCGGGGACCGAGTAATTTGCGGACACTCATCGCAATAAGGACGCGCGCCTTTCTGGAGCGGCAATTCCCCGAACGCCGGGTATTTCTGCGCTCCGAATGTGACACTCGCTTCATCCGGCTGCGCCCCGCAACCCAGCTGATCGCCGTCAGCGGCATGTCGCTCTTTGTTGCCTGGTCGATCATTGCCACGGCGATTCTGCTTATGGACAGCATCGGGTCGGGCAATTTCCGCGAACAAGCACGGCGCGACCAGCGGATCTATGAAAACCGGCTGAACGATCTGAGCAGCGAACGCGACAAACGTGCGATCGAGGCCCGAGATGCGCAGGAGCGTTTCAGCTCGGCCCTGGACCAGATCTCCGTGATGCAGTCCGAACTTCTTGCTTCTGAAACGCGCCGCCGCGAGATGGAGACAGGCATCGGCGTGATTCAGGCAACCCTCCGCCGCGCCATGCATGAGCGCGATGACGCCCGGAGCAAGGCCGAGACGCTGACGGCGGAACTGGAAACAACGGGCGCGCCTGACGCATTATCGGCCGGAGATGGCGCAGGCGGCAAGGCTGTCGATATCCTAACGCAGGCATTGGCCGACACTGCCATCGAGCGCGATCAGGTAACCGCCGACGCGCAGGATGCGCTGATCCAGGCCGACGAAATGCAGCATCAGATCCGCCTGATGCAGGATCAGAACGACCAGATTTTCCGCCAGCTGGAAGATGCGATGACCATCTCGGTCGAACCGCTTGACAAGATGTTCCGCTCAGCGGGCATGAACCCCGACTCCATGCTGAAGACCGTGCGCAAGGGATATTCGGGCCAGGGCGGGCCGTTGATGCCGCTCAGCCTGTCCACCCGCAGCGAAGAGCCCAGCCCGGACGCCGCCCGTGCCAACGGCCTGCTGAACCAGCTGGACCGTCTGAACCTTTATCGCATCGCCGCGGAAAAGGCACCGTTCGTGCTGCCACTGAAGGGTGCGTTCCGTTACACATCGGCCTATGGCAAGCGGTGGGGCCGGATGCATAACGGCACCGATATGGCGGGGGATTACGGATCGCCGATTTACGCCACGGCTGACGGGGTGGTCACCTATGCAGGCTGGATGTCCGGCTATGGGCGGCTGGTCAAGATCGAACATGCCTTTGGCGTCGAGACGCGCTATGCACATCAATCGAAAATACGCGTGAAGAAGGGGCAAAGGGTCTCGCGCGGGGATCACATCGGTGATATGGGAAATTCAGGACGATCAACCGGTACCCATCTGCACTATGAAATCCGGGTGGACGGTAAAGCCATCAACGCAATGACATTCATCAAGGCTGGTAGAAATGTTTTCTAAAAGCAAAATCAATGACCCTAGTTCGCAAAAGGGCGATGCATCCAAACCCGCCGGACACGACAAACCTCTGGATGCGCCCAAGCCGACGGCTCCGCAAGGCGGCGAATTCAAGGCAGAGGCTCCCAAGGCGAAGCCCCCCGCATCGGTACTGTCATCTGATCTGCACGTCACCGGAAACATGAAAACGACCGGCGACGTTCAGGTGGAAGGTATTATTGAGGGCGACATTCGCGCCCATCTTCTGACGATCGGCGAGACCGCGACGATCAAGGGTGAAGTAATTGCTGATGACGTCGTGATCAACGGCCGGATCGTCGGGCGGGTGCGCGGCCTCAAGGTGCGGCTGACATCGACTGCCCGGGTCGAAGGCGACATCATTCACAAGACGATCGCCATCGAGTCCGGCGCTCATTTTGAGGGATCGGTGCAGCGTCAGGACGATCCGCTGAACCCCAAGGGAAAGTCTTCCGAACCCAAACCGGCTGATCCCAACCGCAATTAATTCGTTCGCTTTGCCGTAGCTATCTCACGCCGCCTCCGCCATTATAGCCGGGTGGAGCTTTTGCTTTCGGAATCGGTTCCCGATCAGGCCGCTCCACGGGTTTTGGGCGGTCTCTTAAGTAGCCGACGTTAATCGTCTGAGCGTTTTGCGAAGATCAAAGCGCAGATCTTCGTGCGCAACGCCCAAGTCCCTCATACCCTAGTCACCTGAACCTGTAATTCATACCAATGATCCGCGCACATTCGGAGGATGGAATAATGGTGGGTCGTGTGCGCAGACCGCACTGCACATCCACTTCCCGCCAACCTCAGCGTCCCGGATCAACGAGGTGGAACGCTGCTTCGCCGAGGTGAGCCGCAAACGGTTACAGCGTGGCGTGCATCGTCCGGTGGCCGAACCGGAAAGGGATATCATTGCCTTTATCGACGCGCACAATGAAGACCCCAGGCCCTGCAAACGGGTCAGATCTGCAGATGAGATACGCGCCACGATGAAGCGGTTCTGCTGCGGGTTTCGCCAGTTCCC
>JAUNVT010000259.1 GCA_030540655.1 Rhodobacterales bacterium | reverse complement strand
CCTCTCAGGAAGCATGGACCAAAGCACAGTTACACAGAAGATCGGACACTCTCCCCGCCTGAGGCTTCCGCGAAACCATTAAAACTGCCAGCATACGGTATTCGCGCCACTGGCTCACTGAGTGGCACCCTCGGGATGCATCCATTCCATGGAACCAGGGAGCCGGTCGCTAACGTTGCGCAGGATTCTACCCAGTTCAGACCGTTCATCCGAGATGTGTACCACAAGATGATCTATGCTCCGCGTCAATGGGATCATTAGCCAGTTTACAGCAAATAGTCGCGTCTCTCGCGCCAACTTTTCCTCCAAAAGTTCCTTTGAAAATAGAAACCCCTCCTTTTCGCGCAACGATACTTCCAGCTGGCTCACATCAATACGGGGATGTCCAACCTGAAACTCAAAAAAGACGTCAAGTCCCAGACAGAGTGTGGTCCAGCCCTCCATGCCGCGGCAAGAACTATACTGGACGGCGCGTAGCTGTCCGTCTCTCAACGGGTAAGTCCGCCGGTCCTCCTCTTCGAACCCACGCCAACTATCACGCGCATTAACTTCAATGGCTTCGTCAAAGAGAGCAGAAAAATTAATCCCCTTCGCCATCTTTGCAGACGGCAGGCAAATTAGATTATCAACTGCCTTGACAGTGGTTTCCTGCCGCTGATCGCTTTCCAGTATATTCACTCCGCGCTCAACAGCTCGCCGCGCATCTGGCTCAACCACGACAGTGAAACGCCCGCCGTGGGTGTCCGGGTCTGGTACTAAATCCCAATCGGAAAGACCTAATTCAAGCGCTATCTCGGCCACAGTTTGGCAGGTCGCTGCTTTGGTACGGCGTGATGCGCGCAGCCCGTGGCGACGGTTAATGGGAATGTCTCCTCGGTCCCAATTGCAGCGATCCTGCCCTACGAACTGGTCTACCCCGTCTGCGACCACCACATGCTCGGGGCCGAAAAGGCGAAACATGAGATCGCGCTGCTTGTCCTCCCAGTCTTGGCCCTCATCAACCAAAACAAAATCATACTCTTGCTCTATCGGCTCTTTACAGTTCATTAGATCCGAAAGACGACGCTCTTCGCGTGCGCCTATATCCGCAATCATTTTGACAGCCTCCTCGGCTGCCATGCCAAATGTCTGTGTGAAAATATCCTGCGTAAAAGCATAACGAGTTTTTAATTTAGGCAATGGATTCAACGTTGGGTCTTTTTCTTCGATAAAGCGTAGAGCCCGATTGATGTCGGCAATTAATCCGTGGTTATACGTCAACATTATGGTGCGCTTGCCTTGCCGAGCAAGATGCAACGCTACCTGGACTAATGCAAAGGTCTTACCTGTTCCACCGCGCCCGCGCAGAATTAGAAGCCCTTTACCTAGATTTTGAATATATGCCGTCTTGTCTGCGTCAAAGCGGGTTTGCGTAAGAGCGTTGACGCGCCGAAGATCCAGCCGTGTCGGACTTACCTTGCGTGTCAAATGGGTCCGCAACGTCTCGATACTGTGATGTGTCGGATGATCAAAATGATCGACTAGCGTCCGTACACTTCCCCTATTGGTGACGAAGCTATCGACCAGCCCGTTCCAGTTGAGGTCGGCGAAATGCACTGGCACGCTGCTTTTGGCCGGTATGCCGTCAAAGGCCGACTCGTGCGCGCGCCGGAGCCAGATCGCTCGCTGGACAAATGTTGGCTGGCGGCGATTTTTACCTTTGTATGGGGCTTTCTGATATCGCTTCAGAGCCCAAGTTTGATCGTCACATTGATATGTGGCATCACTCCACAGCTGATCATAGCGCACAAGAACCCTGGGGCCCTCGAAGCGGATCAAGTCAGGCGAATGCTGCTTCACCTCGATCACCAACACAAAAGAGTGGATCGGTTTACCGTCGGACGTTTTGAGCTGAAGTCTCTCATCCCGTGCGTCGTGATAGAGCAACAGAAGGTCTATCTCACGCCCAGGTAAGGGGAGGCCGCACAAGATGTCCGCGGTGATGTCTGGATGATCCAAGCGCGGTTCGCTTGCTATCAAGGCGTCCCGCAACAGTTCGGCATTGCGCGTTTCTCTATTGGGTGTCCCCGACAGTATCCGTAACGTCATTGTGCCAATCTGCCCCCTTTTCTTGTAGGTTGTCAGTTCTCAGCAAGTGGCACAAGTAGTTGACAAAAAGGGCGAAGTTGCGGCGGATTTTGCTCTCATGGCTATATGGCACTCAGAAAGTCGCGGAACCAACAATATTTTTGCAATCTCCTACTGAACGCTGAAAAAAGTCCCAATGCCCGCTCACTAAGCAATCGCGCTCGGGGAGTCGAACGCGATCTGCTACCATCCGTTTCGCCCCCCTACGACAACCCTTTGTTTTAACTTGAAATCCCTTTCGCATCGCGGCCACCACAGGACAAAACAGCTCCTGAGGTTCGCCCGCCATGCCCGACACTAGCGTCAATTTCGCTCCTCCGCCCGAAACGCTCACCACCAATGAGCGGCTGGCGGAACTCGCCCGGATCCTCGCTGCAGCCGTGGATCGCACCAACCCACCGACAATAAACGAGAATTCTGCGAACGACGCAGACAGTTCGCTGGACATCCTCACCCTTGTTCGCCGTCGTCGTCACCAGTTGCGAACCCGAGTTGGAGAGGACGAATGACGAAAACCAGAACGAAATCAGTAGGAAAGAGAACGGGCATTGGCTCTGCGCAGGGCCACGCCGTGCTGGCGGACCTGGTCGCGCTGAAGGTCATGACCGTGCCCGAGTTGCGCGAGAAATGGGCGGCGATCTTTGATGCGCCAGCACCGAACACCAGCCGCCAGAACCTCGAATTGCGACTGGGCTACCGCATCCAGGAAC
>JAUNVT010000258.1 GCA_030540655.1 Rhodobacterales bacterium | reverse complement strand
ACCGGCCAAGGATCAGCGGCGTACAACATCGAATGCACGCCCCATCGGCGGTTCGTCCGCCGCATGGCCCAGAAGGTGAAGTCGAGCTCACGAGTCTTGATCAGCAGTGGCGATCCGGACCGGGCGGCTGGAAGTTTCACTCATGCAGTATGCCAGCCCGACGTGGCTGAGCCGTTATCACCACTTCTGCGTCAGACCCGCCTCGTCCGCGATCGGCTCAGTTTTAGGTCCATTGGTGTTCACGTCGGGCTTCTCGTTCACCGCGTAAGACTCGACGACGGGACGCTGCAACGCACGCACATGCCGCAGCGCGCACAGTCTTCACAAGTCGGAAGCGAAAATTCCGTACGAAGCTTCTGATCTGATGGGATCCATCGGGCGATTCCACCCTAAATGAGAGATGCTCGCACTTCTCATGACCAGTCGGCGAGGGCTGTTCGTCGAGCTTCGCGAGGCGCGATTTCCAAGAACCGAGCCTTGGCGTCGCCCAAATTTTTGCGCGCTTCAATCATTTCGCTCCGTGTAAGTTCGCGGACTGCATTCTCTTGGAACCTTCCGGATTTCCCCGGGTTCTGGTCGCGGTATTCTTGTTCCTCGGCCTCCATGGTGATGAAGGACCGCGTCTCCCGGTCCGCAATCTTGGCGAGGTAGTCGATGGTTGCACGTAGGTTCTCACCGTGCACAGCCCAGTCAGCTGCACGGGCTGTTCTGATAGAATATATTGTTCGGATGCCTGATGCGATACCGACTCCAAGCAACACTACGGCTATGCCAACCAAGCCCCAGCTCGTAATAGCCAGACCAAGGATGAATGGATCCCTTGGGTGCTGGAGGCGTAATGCATAGAAGGTTCCGACGCTTGGGAGAGCCAGTCCGGCAACCACACCTGCGGCAGCCAACCATTTAATCGAGGCGGAGATCTTCATAGCCGAATCTTAAACTGTGAGCCAGGTGTCGACGACTCTCGCCTAGGTAGCAGCGTTGTCGATTTAAGGCGTGCAGCCGACTCCGGTGACATCCGCTTCTGCCGCCGTCCGCGCGGTTGAACTTACCGATGTTCGCGACGGTGAGGCGTGCTGGAGCGCGCGTTGGCGTCGTCATCCTCCGGGCGGTTGCTCGCACCGGCGGTCGAACAATGACCAGCCATGCTTGAGCATTCGATAGGAAGCTAGGAACGCGTCGGCGACGTGACCTGGACTCCCAGGGGCTTGACCCTGGCCGATCCCGGTTCGTCGGTCGGGAGGTCCGAATGACGAGCGCTGAAAGACCGACCAACCCAGGACATGTGCGTCGGCACTCATCTCACGCCACAGCCGACGGACTGCTTCGTGGTGGCCAGCGCTGGCGAAGACGTCTTCGGCTGATACTCGGATGACATCGGTGAGGTTGAGGCCCGCCCTCCTACCTGTTCGCCTGGCCGCAACGACGGCCTTGCGATCACTCAGCCAGTCCTTCTGATCATCAAGCCTCTTCTGGTCGTCCTGAGACACCTCAGCGAGCGAGTCGTAGTACTTTCCCATCTGGCTGTACATCTCGGCAAGAACGGTAAGACCTCGCTCGCGACGCTCCCCGCGCTCGTCAGGGCTTAGGATCCACACCCCCTGAGATGCCCCAACTAGCGCGCCGCGCAACACTGTGAAGTGCGACGACGGGTAGAGCTGCTTGGCCTGCACCGCATCGAGTGCGAGCCGCAGATGCTCGCCGGAAAGGACGAGTGACATCCGGGCGAGTTGGCTGATCGCCATGTGCGGAAAGATCTTGTCGTCAAGCGCGAGGTCGCTGCCGCTCTCCGGTTCTTCTACGGTTTGAGCTCTGAGTCGCCAGCGGTCAAGATCCGGCTGCGTCTCAAGCATCTGAGTGAGAGCTGCCCGGTCTGCTCGGGACAATGGCATGTCGAGCAGACTATCGACAAGATGTAGGGCTACTCGGCCTCCACGGTCTGACTGCGAAACGATGCCCCCATAGGCGCCTCGTGGAGAGCCTATGCGACCGGATCTGCCGCGCTCCGTGCAGTGTTGCTCGATAGGTCGGCCGTACCCTTCCCGTCCCCAACTTTTCGTTATACGATAATTGCCATGGTGAGTGATGAGCAGGTGACGGATGCGCAGATTCAGGAGTGGGCGGACGAGGCTGAGGCTGGCTACGACGTTGAGGAGTTGAAGCGCCGCGGGCGCGGGCGTCCCGGGCGTGGGGCCGACCCCATGCAGGTGATCGCCGTGCGCCTCACGGCCGAGGAGATCGCAGCGCTTGACGCCTTTGCCGCGCGGGAACACCTGTCCCGCTCCGAAGCGATCCGGCGGGCCTTGGCTGGCTACGCCGCGTGAAGGTCCACCGCAGCGCGTTCAAGCACGGGGTGCTGCCCGAGGATGCGATCCAGGCTGCCGACCTGTCGCTGTGGATCGAGCCGCTCGAGGATGAGGAGTGGCCGCACCGTGAGTTGAGGCTTGGCTTCGACACCCAGGCGCGGCTGCTGGAGACCGTGGTTCTGATCTTCAGAAGCGGCGAGGCGATGGTCATCCACGCGATGCCCGCCCGACGACAGTTCTGGGACCTCCTGCCCTGAACGCACGCTATTGCCGCGCCTGTGCTGCGTTTGGAAAGGCGCTTCGAGCCCTGCGTTGGTGCGGGTGGGCATCGCAGAATCGTGTATGACCAGTCCTGATCCCGTCCTGTTCCCTGTCCTGCTCGACGCGGCCATCGATCCGCTTCTGAAGGCGGTTGCGGCCCATCTGGCTCGCTACCGCAATCAGACCCGGGTCCATACCGAGTCGGATCTGCGCGCCTATCTGGTGTGGTGCCGCGAACGCGGCGTCGAACCACTTGCCGTGAGCCGCGCGCAGATCGAGCTGTACGTGCGGTGGATGCAGGAAGTCCGTG
>JAUNVT010000257.1:625-2889 GCA_030540655.1 Rhodobacterales bacterium | reverse complement strand
CGCTCCACCTGCGCAGGGCATCTTGATTGGAAAGGCGGGCTTTCTTTTGGCTCCATTTTAGGGCGTATTCCCGTTTGGTGATAAAGTCCTCGGTCTTGCCTGAGGTGGTAAGATCGTCTGTTGTAAGAACAAGCTCTTGCCACCGGCTTATGAACGGCAACGTACCCGGTTTGACTTTTCTGTTCTGCAAGGCGTCAAGGTCACGGACATCCCATTTCTGCAATTCTAGCCGCGATACTGATTGCCAGTCTGCAAGTTTTTTCTCGAGCTCGCTTGTTTCTCTATCGGCCACGGAAAACATATGCGCATTCTTGTCCTGCGCTGCCTTGCGAATAAGCAAAAGGTTATACAGCAGGGCCGCACCATGCATCAGATCAGAAAAAATGCGCGCCTGTTCAAGAAGGTGGGCGTTTGGGGGGCTTACGCCGATAAGGTCCCAAGGCGCAATATTTCTGGGGGTTCCATCGTTGTTTCGAAGCTGGGAAACCAGTTTGTGACTGCTGACAATTTCGTTGAACAGACTGCTTTTTGCCCGTTCCTGCAATCGACCAAGGAAAAAGGCCTTTTCGTGGGGCTCCAATCTAAAAGACACCGCTTTTAGCAACCCCTTAGGGGCTGCGGGAAGATCTGCATGCCACAGATTCTTGCGAAGATCACCGGCGTTGTCTGACAGCAGGGATCCAATTGTCCCGCGCAAATTTCGAATGCCAAGGCTTTCCAACGCGGCCCAATAAACGCTGGATGGAAGCCGCTTGAGGCTGTCGCCGGTCGTGCCGCCAATGATGCCGTCGCCCGAATGGCCCTTCTTTAGCGCTTTGATAAGGTCGTATTCTAGGGTTTCAAAGTGATTGCTAACGCGCCTATTTTCTTGGTGCGCGATCTGTGCCAGCCACGGGATGAAGAACATATACCGCAGTTTGGTGTGAATCGTGCTGGTCGCAGGAAACAGCGCGTCCGAAATGCCATCGCGCAGCGTCGCCAACCCCAATTCATCGCGGGCATTGGGAGACTTGGACAGTGCCAAAAGCTCTCGCGCTTTCTGGCGTGCTTCGGGATCAAAGTCGACCCATGAGATGTAAGAACTCATAGTGCGTTGCCCAGTTCGGTGAAAGAAACAGAAATTGACAACGGGCGCTCCTCTGGCAGGGACCCCCCACCTGTTCAGACTGCAGGTATTACAGAGTTAAGCTACGAAGATGTCTGTTAAGTTTCAATAGGAGCCAACCTTAGATGACAAATGCGAAAGCGGGCGGTCTCCGCCGTTGTGCATTTCCCTCACCAACCTTCTGGGCCATCAATAGACAACCTGATTGCGGCTGCAGCTAGAGCGCGCATTGCCGAAGAGTTTGGCTGGGGCGGACGGACTGACCCACAGGAAATTTTGCAGTTACGAAGGTCGACTTTGAGGAAGCTGCAATGCGGCACCGGTCGTCAAGACAAATGTGCGTGGGCCGATCCTTATTAGCGCGCACCGAACGCCGCAGGAAGTTGTACCTTTTCTGGCCCGCGCCACTCATCCTCGCGATTTTTCCACCGGGCGCTGGGCGCATACCTGCTAACCCATTGATCCCCTTGACCGGAACTACCCCTCTCCGCTTCAATTCCGCCTTCCGCCTGTATTCCGCCCGCTGCCCTGTGCTCTGACTTGAAAACAGCACGAATCTACGCCTGTGTCGAGGGGCAAGGAGGCCGGATACATGGTCAAGAGACTGAGATTGGATGAGAAAGCCCTGCGCGACGCCGAGCTACCGCCGGGCGTCAGCTATCAGGTCTTCGACGCTGAGCTGATGGGCTTTGCCGTGAGGGTCCAGTCCTCTGGGGCGCGGACATTCACCATCGATTACCGCCATGCCGGGCGGCAGCGGCGCATGGACATCGGGCGCTGGCCGGAATGGAGCGTGACCGCCACGCGCGAAGGCGCCAAGGAACTGCGTCGCGCCATCGACGAGGGGCGCGACCCGCTGGCAGCGAGGGAGGACTTTCGCGAAGCCCCTCGCGTGAAGGACATGATCGACCGTTACATCGTGGAACATCTGCCCAAACTGGCGCGCAACAACGCATCGGATCAGCTCTCGATGCTGAGGAAAATGGTTGAGCCAGCCTGGGGCAACAAGCTGGTGACCGAAGTCACCAAGTCCGATGTCGCGCGCTTCCTCGATTTTGTGGCGGAAGGCCGCCCCCGCCCCAGCAAAGAGAAGCCCAACAACCGCGCGCGCAAGCTACGGGGCCACAAGCCCACACCGATCCGCGCCAACCGCATGGGT
>JAUNVT010000257.1:0-614 GCA_030540655.1 Rhodobacterales bacterium | reverse complement strand
GATGTTCACGCTGGCTATGGAGTGGGAATGGCGAGCAGACAACCCCGCGCAGGGGTTTCACCGGCGCATCGAACAGGCGCGCGAACAGTTTCTGGGCCCCGAGGAACTGACCCGGATCGCGGCGGTGCTCGACAATGCCGAGGATCAGCGCGGGGCGGCAATCATCCGCATGTGCATGCTGACCGGCGCGCGCGTCTGCGAGGTGCGAACCGCTCAGTTTGAGCAGTTCAACCTCGACTATGCCATCTGGTTGAAGCCCGCCGCGACCACCAAGCAGCGCAAGATCCACCGAGTACCGATCTCGCAGGAGGTGGTGACCATCGTGCGCCAGCGCCAGATGATCGTGCCGAACGGCAATCCATGGCTGTTCCCCGGTGAGACCATCGGCCAGCCTGTGCGCGAAATCCGCCGCTTCTGGGCACGCGTCCAGAAGGAGGCGGATCTGCCCGATGTGCGCATCCACGATCTGCGCCACACCTTCGCCTCCCTGCTGGTCAGCGGCGGCGCATCGCTCGAGATGATCGGCAGGCTACTTGGGCCACAGCCAGATGCTGCCTGTCAATGAGCGATTAAAGCTGACCCGGTTTTATCGTTTGATTTTGACCCACCTCTGG
>JAUNVT010000256.1 GCA_030540655.1 Rhodobacterales bacterium | reverse complement strand
TCCAGCAGACTGGCGGTCAGCATCACGAACTAAAACAGGAGGGTGAAGCGCAGCCTGATCATCACCGCAAAGACAGTGTGACGTGCAGGCGCGGCTTTCCACGCCTCAGCTGACATGGAAGGCAAAGCTCCCCAACAGAACGAAAAGCGCCGCCAGCAAGAGCATCAAGAACACCTCCGCCGGGGTGGAATCGTCCGGCAGACGATCGGGGTTCTCGATCCGCTTGCGCACATGCCGCATCCTGATCCATGCAATGAGGATCACGGCAGCACCGGCACCCAGCATCGCAACCTCGGACCAGAGCGAAGAGGGCTGAGGGCCGAGCCGCGCGGCTGCCAGCCCGAAGGCAACTATGGAAACAGCGGTGCGCACCCAGGCCAAGAAAGTGCGCTCGTTTGAAGCGTGGGTTTCAAAATTGACAATCATCGCAGTTCCCTATTTCACCAATCCGCGCAACCCGCCGGAAATCAGAATGTTGATCTCGTAGAGGATTTTCGGTGCGGCCAGACCGCCGGGACAGGCCAGATAGTTTGGCGACCATTGAGGATCGAATTTTTCCTTGAAGGCGCGCAGGCCTTCAAAATTGTAGAAATGCTCGCCGTGTTTATAGACAAACCCGCCGATGCGGTTCCAGATCGGGGCGAGCTGCCTGTCTTCGATCCCCGAAAACGGCGCGGCTCCCAGCGCGAACCAGTGATAACCCTCGGCTGCGCCCCAGAGCATGAGCTCCGCGAAAAGCGCGTCCATCGCAAAGCCGGGGCCGGCGGGATTGTAGCGCATGAGGTCCAGCGACAGCTCGTGCCGGTTGGCGCCTTTGAAAAGATTGGCGAAGGCGATGATTTGCCCCTCGGCGTTCCGCAACACGGCGACATCGAAATTGACGATATAGGCCTCTGTAAAGGCCCCCAGGGCAAAGCCCTTTTCATCTCCCTGTTTGCTGTCCAGCCAAGCGTCCGAAATCTTGCGAAGATCCGGCAGAACGTGCGGGTTCGATGATGCCGGTACCACCTCGAAGGTGAACCCGTTGCGCGCCGCACGATGTCTTGCCTGTCGCAGCCCCTTGCGGGTGGCTCCGTCAAGGGTAAATCCCCGCAGATCTACGCGCGCCACTTCGCCGATCTTGAGGATTGACAGGCCGAGGTCCAGAAAGGTCGGCAAGTAAGCAGGAGAGACGGCGTAAAACGCGCAGCGTTTGCCTTGCCGGTCAGCCATCTCGCGCAACTGCCAGACAAGTTTTCGGCCCGCATCGGGAGCGCCCACCGGATCACCCTTGGCGATCAGGGACCGGCCGGTATCGGCATAGGCGATGAAGGCGCGCCCGTCCTCGGAAACCAGAAACGCCTTGTCTCCTGTCAGGGCGATATACGCCTCGGTATCTTCGCTTTCCGCCACTAACCTGCGCACCGCGTCCGGAACAGGCTCGGGCAGGATGCGGTCCTTCCTGCCGGATATCAGCGAATTGAATGCAATCACCGCCAGCACGATCGCGCCCGCAAGGCTCGCCCGCAGAAAGCGGGAAGCATCGCCATGCCATGTAAAATCCCACCAGAGCGCGTTCCGGTAGGGCACATGTGAATGGGCGAAAAGCCCGATCCAGAATATTGCGGCAGCCAGGGCAAGGATGCTGAGCAGCCATGTCCCGCTCAGCCGAAAGACTGAATCATTGTCCGCACGGTAGAATGCCGGACGAAACACGCCGAGCACCGCCAAGGTCGCCAGCATCGACAGGGATTCTTTCCAGTCCAGCCCTTTGAGCAGCGACGCGACCAGCCCGATCATAAGCAGGCCCATCGCGACCAGCCAGGCCCGATACAGCTTGCGATAAAGCCCCCGCGCCACAACAATCAACAGCACCCCTGCGAGGCTGCCTGCAAGATGCGAGGCCTCGATAAATGGCAGGGGCAGGATTTCCCGCAGCACACCAAGGCGAGATCCATCGGCGGGCAGGTTGCCCGACACGAGCAGGATCACTCCGGCCAGGAGCGCAATGCCTCCTGCGACGGGAGGAACCAGCGGGCGGAAAGCCCGCCAGAAGACATGTGCCCCACCCGTCAATGCGCGTCGCCGCTCCATGCCCATCATTATGCCGAGGCCCGTTGCAGCAACAATAAACGGCAAGATCGTGTAGGCCACGCGGTAGAGCAACAGGGCCGCCAATACGTCAGACCGCCCGGATGCGCCCAGTCCGGCAATGATCGTGGCCTCGAACACCCCAAGGCCGCCGGGAGAGTGGCTGAGAATACCAAGACCCACCGCAGCGAAATAGACCGTGAAGAAAAAAGGCAGGCTCGTGACCGCGTCTGCGGGCATCAGCACATAAAGCGTCATTGCCGAGCAGGTAAGGTCGAGCAGCCCCGCCCCGGCGAGTCCTGCCCCGATTTTTGCCCCCGGCAGGGAGATGCTGACTCCGCCGGCTTTCAAGCGGCGCTGGCCTGCTCCCAGCCAGATCAGATATGCGGCAAGTGCAATCAGCAGTGCAAGGCCGATTGCCGTCTCGATCTTGGGAGAAACGGGCAGAAGGGCGCTCAGCCCATTGGGATGAAAAGCAAGCAAGCTACTGAAGACAAGAACCAGACCCGACAGAAACCCGGTCCAGGACACCGCTATGACCCCCGCAACCAGCGCCAGATCCAGACCGAACGACGAATAGACACGGTAGCGGACGGCCGTGCCGGTCAGATAGGACACCCCCAGCAAGCCCGACACCGCGTAGCCCGCCGCCCCTGCGAGCGCCGCAATGCGGAAGGGCACTCTGCCCGGCGCGACCGACCGCACCGCCAATGTGTCATAGAGCGAAATGCCTCCAAAGCTGAGCGCTGTGAAGAAAAGCGCCTTCAGCAGCGATAGCCGGGACGCGGAAGCAAGATCCGCCTTAACATCCACCCATTTCACATGGCTTGCC
>JAUNVT010000044.1 GCA_030540655.1 Rhodobacterales bacterium | reverse complement strand
GACTGGATCTCAAATCAGAAGATTCAGCAGAAGGTGCCCGCCAAAGACCGCTTACAAAGTCATCGGTCTCTCCCTTAAGAAATGAAGGCGATATCGGCAGTTGACCCGCAACTCACGCAGCCGGGGACGGCAGAGCTTCAAAATGGTCGAAATAATTTTTTGCCCTGCTACGCAGGCGCTACGGTGCCGCTGGCAAGGACAGTGCCCGCGGGGGCACCGCTGGCGAATGCCGAACGCGCGCCCATCGCGGTGCAGGCAATGAGATGTTCCAGATCGTCGTGTGTCACGAAGGGCCTTACCGCTGCCGGGGCGCGGTAACGGCGCATCAGACCACTTAAGCGGATAGAAGCCGGACGGCGCCGGCATTTATTGGCCTTTCCCTTTCTCTTGCCCTTGGCCACGATATGTTGCAGGACTTGGCGCAAACCAGTGACGCGAATTGAGGATCCCGGAAATGGCCGATAGCACGATTGACGCAGGCGCGAAACCGACCGAAGACATCGATGTGCGCGAGGTGTTCGGTATCGACAGCAACATGCACATCAAGGGATTTGCTCAGCGTACGGACCGCGTGCCGGACAATGACAGCACCTATAAATTTGACCGTGATACCACGCTGGCGATCTTGGCAGGGTTTTGCCATAACCGCCGCGTGATGATTCAAGGCTATCACGGCACCGGAAAATCCACCCATATCGAACAGATCGCAAGCCGGCTGAACTGGCCTTGCGTGCGCGTCAACCTCGACAGCCATATCAGCCGGATCGACCTGATCGGCAAGGATGCGATCAAGCTGAAGAACGGCGTGCAGGTGACTGAATTTCACGAGGGTATCCTGCCTTGGGCGCTGCGAAATCCCACTGCCATCGTGTTCGACGAATATGATGCGGGCCGCCCTGACGTGATGTTCGTGATCCAGCGCGTGCTGGAGGCGGATGGCAAGCTGACGCTGCTGGACCAGAACGAGGTGATCACCCCGAACCCCTATTTCCGGCTCTTCGCCACGGCGAACACGGTCGGTCTGGGAGATACGACCGGACTTTATCATGGCACCCAGCAGATCAACCAGGGCCAGATGGATCGCTGGAGCCTTGTCGCCACGCTGAACTATCTCAGCCACGACGCCGAAGTGGCGATCGTGCTGTCGAAAAACCCGACCTACAACACGGCGGCGGGCCGTAAGACGATCAGCCAGATGGTGACTGTGGCCGATCTCAGCCGCACCGCCTTCATGAATGGCGAACTGAGCACGGTGATGTCGCCGCGCACGGTGATCGCCTGGGCGCAGAATGCCAGCATCTTCCGCGATGTCGGCTATTCCTTCCGTCTGACCTTCCTCAACAAGTGCGACGAACTGGAGCGCCAGACGGTGGCCGAATTTTATCAGCGCTGTTTTGACGAGGAATTGCCTGAAAGCGCCGCGAATGTAAGCATGGCGTGAGGGACCTTGCCGCGCCGGATCCCCTTTCCCTGCGCGGTATCTGTTATGATGGCTACAAAGGCCCTGACCGCGTTCGAGGAAGCCCGTGAAAAAACCATCCGACAACCCCGCAGATCCGTTCAAGAAGGCCCTTGCCGAGGCGACCAAGGTGCTCGCCGGTGACGCCGATCTGACGGTCAGCTATTCGGTCGATCCATCCGGCGTGTCGGGTGATGCGATGCGCCTGCCCCAGGTCAGCCGCCGCATGACCCGCGACGAGGTGCTGCACGCGCGAGGTACCGCCGACGCGCTGGCAATGCGCCACAAATATCACAGCGCCAAGACGCACGCCAAATACGTCCCTCCGGGCGCCATGGCCCGCGACATCTATGAAGCGATGGAGACCGCGCGTTGCGAGGCCGTCGGCGCCCGTGTCATGCCGGGCACGGCCAGCAATATCGATGCCAAGATCGCCGCCGAAGCCGCACGACTGGGATTTGATCAGATTACCGATCCTGCCGACGCGCCCTTGCCGACCGCAGCCGGCTATCTGATCCGCCATCTTGCCACGGGCCGCGATCTGCCCGAGGGCGCGCGAAATGTGATGGAGCTCTGGCGCGGCTTTATCGAGGCGCAGGCAGGCGCGACACTGGAGAATTTGCAGGAGACGCTGGCGGATCAAAGCAGCTTTGCCCGGTTTACCCGCAAGGTGATCGAGGAGCTGGGCTATGGTGACCAGCTGGGTGATGATCCCGACGCCGAGGATGATACGCAGGACGATGAGGCCGAGGAGGAAACCGGCGAGGAAGAACCCGACAGCACGGGTCAGGATGACACCGATCCCGACGATGCCGATGCTGAACCCGAGCAGACGCAGGAAGACCAGCAGGATGCGTCGCAGGCGCAGGTCAGCATGGATGAGCTGGCCGATCAGGAGGCGGGCGAGGAGGCCGACCTGCCCGATGGCGAGGCTCCGTCAGAGCCGCCTGCCCCGCAGCCCGTGTCGGACGCCGACCCCAATTACAAGGTTTACACCTCTGAATTCGACGAAGAGATCCACGCCGAGGATCTGGCCGATGCGGTCGAGCTGGACCGCCTGCGCGCCTATCTGGACCAGCAGCTGGAGCCATTGAAAGGTGCCGTCAGCCGTCTTGCCAACAAGCTGCAACGCCGCCTTCAGGCCCAGCAGAGCCGGTCGTGGGAGTTCGACCGTGAGGAAGGTATTCTGGACGCAGGGCGTCTTGCCCGGATCGTGGTCAGCCCGACAACCCCGCTCAGCTTCAAGGTGGAGAAGGATACTGAATTCCGCGACACGGTGGTGACGCTGCTTCTGGACAATTCGGGCTCCATGCGCGGGCGGCCCATTTCCATCGCGGCGATCTGCGCGGATGTTCTGGCGCGCACGCTGGAGCGATGCAACGTCAAGGTCGAGATCCTGGGCTTTACGACCCGCGCATGGAAGGGGGGGCAAAGCCGCGAGACATGGCTGGCGGATGCGCGCCCACAACTTCCGGGACGCCTGAACGATCTGCGCCATATCATCTATAAACCGGCTGATTCGCCGATGCGGCGCACGCGCCAGAATCTTGGCCTGATGATGAAAGAGGGGCTGCTCAAGGAGAATATCGACGGCGAGGCGCTGGAATGGGCGCACCGCCGCATGATGGCCCGGCGCGAATCTCGCAAGATCCTGATGGTCATATCGGACGGGGCACCGGTAGACGACAGCACCTTGTCCGTGAACCCCGCAAATTATCTGGAAAAACATTTGCGTGATGTCATCGGCATGGTCGAAAAGCGCAAGGCGGTCGAACTGCTCGCGATCGGCATCGGCCATGATGTGACGCGCTATTATGACCGTGCCGTGACCATCACGGATGTCGATCAATTGGCCGGTGCGATGACAGAACAGCTTGCTGCCCTGTTTGACAGCGATCCGCGCGCCCGTGCCCGCGTGATGGGTATAAAGACGGTGTTGCGATGATCCAGTCCTTTACCGACAGGGCCAGCCCCGAACAGGGCCCTCCCCGCCTGAAGCTTTTGCGCGAGGCGATGGTCAAGGCCGATCTGGAAGGCTGGCTGGTGCCACGGGCCGACGTGCATCAGGGCGAATATGTGGCACCCGGCGATGAGCGTCTGGCGTGGCTGACCGGCTTCACCGGCTCGGCCGGGTTTGCCGCGATCACGGCAGCAGAGGCTGGCGTGTTTGTGGATGGCCGTTATCGCAGTCAGGTTCGCGTTCAGACCGATGCCGACGCGTTTCAGCCTGTGGACTGGCCCGAGGTCAAGCTTGCCGACTGGCTGCGCCGCGCAATGCCCGAGGGGGGAAGGCTGGGCTTTGATCCGTGGCTGCATACTCCAAAGGAAATTGAAGATCTGACCGAAGCGCTGGAAGGATCCGGCATTGGCCCGGCGCCCCATGCAAACCTGATTGACAGCCTGTGGACCGACCGTCCCGCCCCGCCGACGGGCGCAATTACGGCCTATCCCGCTGCGCTGGCGGGCAAGAGCAGCGCCGAGAAGCGCGCGGCATTGGCAAGCGCTCTGCGCGAAGCAGGTCACCGCGCGGCCATCCTCACCCTGCCCGACAGCATCGCCTGGCTGCTCAATATTCGCGGCAATGACATTCCGCGCAACCCGATTCCGCATGGCTTTGCCATCCTTCACGAAGATGCGCGCGTCGAGCTCTATGTCCACCCTGCCAAGCTGGACAGTCTGCCCGACAATTGCACCACAGGCGGCGTGACCTCCCATCCCGACACCGGCTTTACTGCCGCGCTGACCCTTTTGCTGAGCCCGGTCCGCGTCGATCCGGCCAGTATTCCCTTCGCAGTGGTCGCAGCACTGCAGGAGGTCGGAATCACCCCCGCCTTTGCCCCCGACCCCTGCATCTTGCCCAAGGCCTGCAAGACCAGTGCCGAAATCGCCGCCACGGGCGAGGCGCATCTGCGCGACGGTGCCGCCTTGTGCGAATTCCTCATGTGGTTCGATGCTCAGCCGCCGGGAACACTGACCGAAATTGACGTGGTGACCCGGCTGGAGCAGGCGCGCCGCGATACCGGAAAGCTGCTCGACATCAGTTTCGAGACAATTGCCGGCGCAGGGCCTCATGGCGCGCTGCCGCATTACCGCGTCTCCCATAGCTCGAACCGGACTTTGGCGGAGGGCGATCTGCTGGTTCTGGATGGTGGCGGGCAGTATCTGGATGGCACCACCGATATTACCCGCACGCTGCCTGTCGGCACTGTGGGTGATGGCGAGCGCGCTGCCTTTACGCGTGTGCTGCAAGGTATGATCGCGATCAGTCGGCTCCGTTTCCCCAAGGGGATCGCGGGGCGCGATATCGACGCCATAGCACGCTATCCGCTGTGGCTGGCCGATCAGGATTACGCGCATGGCACGGGCCATGGCGTTGGCGTCTACATGTGCGTGCATGAGGGTCCGCAGCGCATCAGCCGCGCCAGCGAGGTGGCGCTCGCCCCCGGTATGATCCTCTCGAACGAGCCCGGCTATTACCGCGAAGGGCATTTCGGCATACGCATCGAAAACCTGCTGGTCGTGCAGCCTGCCGCTCCGCTTCCCGGCAGCCACTCCGCCGACAGTGCCGCAGGCAAGCTGGTCTTCGAGACGCTGAATTTCGTTCCCATCGACCGCCGGCTGATCTGCCGTGATATGCTCAGCCTGCCGGAAATTGCCTGGCTCGATGGCTACCACGCCGACTGCCTGCGCAAAATCGGCCCCCGCCTTGGACCAGATGCCGCAGCGTGGCTGACCGCCGCAACTCGGCCGATCTGACATCTGCGCGGAAGATCCGACTTCCGCGTGGCTGCCGCACCACTATGATTACCGCATCAGGAGGACAATCATGAGCACCATCAAGACAGCTACCCTCACTGGTACCTGGACCGTGCGCGCCGGCGGCGCCGTGATCGGAGAAAGCCGCGCCGCAGTGGAACTGACCGAGGAGGGGTACGAGCCGGTTATCTATTTCCCCCGCGTCGATATTGCCACCGCTCTTCTTGATCCGAGCGATCACACAACACTCTGCGAAGCCAGGGGCACCGCGCGTTTCTACTCCATCATCACCAAAAGCGGCACGATCGAGAATGCGGCGTGGTCCTACGAAGAACCCAAGGCAGAGGCGCTTCAGATCAAGGGCCATTTCGCCTTCCACACCGGGGATCTGGTGACGGTAGAGCGGCTCTGACAGCGTATCATCCATGCACCTCGCGCGACAAACTTGCCAGCGCGAGATTGAACGCCTTCAGCGCATCGACGTAATAAAGAACCCCGACATAATCGGGCGCGTCACCGTTGGCGGCGCCGACAACCGGCAGATACGTCACTTCATGCGCCTCAAAAGCTGGCATTGCCGTTTCCAGCGTGTCGTCGACGCCGATATGCAGCCCGTTCCTTATCATCCGGCGACACACCTCCTCCGACGGCGCGCCGTCATCGTCCGCAGGCCGCATCAGCCCCGCCACCAATGTCATCGACAGCAGATAGGCTTGCGGCCCTTCCGCCAGATGCACGCCGCGCCGTTTCAGCTGGGTCAGGAAAAACGACCTGTTTACCAGACGTGTACCCAGCGCGGTCGAGGTCGATACGGCGACCATCACCGCCAGACCGGTGTGCCAGTCGCCGGTCAGTTCGAACACGATCAACGTGGTTGAAATGGGCGCGCCGAGCACGGCGGCGGAAACCGCTCCCATCCCCACGAGCGCATAGATCGTGTGCGACCCCGATATCTCCGGTAGCATCTGTGTCGCGATGAGTCCGAAGGCAAGGCCGGTGAGGGCGCCAATCATAAGTGAGGGCGAAAAGATGCCACCCCCCATCCGCCCGCCCAGCGTGACCGCAACGGCCAGCACCTTCAGCACGGTAAACACTATCGCCTCATGCAGCACCAGATTTCCGTTCAGCGCGGCCGCCGTCGTTTCGTACCCAACGCCAATGATATGCGGAAACCAGATCGCAATCCCGCCAAGCATCCCACCTGCGATAGCGGGGCGCAGCCATCCGGGAATATGCAGGCGCTGGTATAGAACGTCCCCCAGATCCTCGGCAAAGAAAATGGTGCGGATCAGAAGTGCGGCAACAACTGCACAGATAAGACCCAGCATCAGAAAGGCAGGCAGTTCAAGATAAAACTCCTGCGGCGACGCCGAGGGCAGATTGAATTCGGTAATATCCCCAAATTCCAGCCGGTTGATCACCGTTCCTGCGACGCTGGCAATCGCAATCGGGGCAAATCCGTTGACTGAAAACCGCCGCAGCACCACCTCCATTGCAAACAGCGCTCCTGCAATCGGCGCGTTGAACGACGCCGAAACGGCCGCTGCCACCGCGCAGCCGAGCAGATCGCGCCCGTTGACGCCGCTGGCATTGATGCGGATGCTGATCCACGTGGAAACGACGCCTGCCAGATGCACCACCGGCCCCTCGCGGCCGGATGATCCGCCCGTGCCCAGCGTGATCAGGGATGCCGCAGCCGAGGCCAGCCCCGCCCGACGCTCGACCCGGCCATTGTTCAGCGCGGCATCGGCGATCACATCCGAAACCGCGCGCACCTTTCCATCAGGGGTAAAACGGTTGAGGATGATCCCCACCGCCAGACCTCCCATGATCGGAATGACCAGAATCCAGTACCACGGCAGAGCTTCGGCAAATGTGTTGAGGCGCCGTGGGTCATCCACCCCGTAGAGCAGCACCTGAAGCCAGTCGATCCCCTTGCGGAAGGCGAGCGCGGCAAATCCGGCCCCTATCCCGACAATCAACGCCAGCAGCCAGAACTGGAACTGGCTGGGGCCGCGTCTCAGCATGACATGCCAAGCATGAACCAGGGCACGCCGCATATCCGATATCGTAGTGGCGGCAAAGGAAGGGTCAGGCGAGCTCATATGTTCAGGATCTGGTTCCGAAAGACGAGGTGTACGCGGCACGTGGCGAAATACCGCTCAAAGTTGCCCTCGCTTATCGCAAAACATCCCGCTGCGTAACAACCTTCATTGCCGGTAGCTGTTCTCAGAATGAAAACGCTTGCCCCGCCGCCAATCCGGGATAAACGTGGCACCATGTTGTCGACTATTCTGAATCTGCTCAAGGGTGGCTCTTCCGATCCTTTGCCGGACGCGGATGCGCGGTTGGCGCTGGGGGCGCTTGCGGTGCGAGTCGGGGCCTCTGCCGACACCTCACACGCCTTGGCCATTGCCCGTACCGAGGCGTTTCTGGCGCGCATGAACGGGCTCGGCCCCGTGGATGCAGCCAAGATGCGCGCCACCTGCGAAAAAATCGAGGCGGAAGCACCATCGACCCGCAAATTCGCGCTTCTCATCCGCGAGACGGTCAGTATGGAAACCCGAATGGAAGGGCTTGAGGCCCTGTGGCATGTTCTCCTGGCGGATGGCGCGCCGCCTGGTAAAGCGGATACAGGGATCGCCGAACAATTTCGCGACGCTCTGGGCCTGAGTAAAACTCATTGTGAGGACGCCAAAGCGCGTGCGGCGCCTTTCTGACCGTGCGCGGGAGAGCAGACGGCCGCTGGAGCCGCGCTGCCACAGATTGATCTGACATTAAACTTTTGACCTCGCCGACCTCCGGGATATAACTTCACCATGTTCTCAGATATTTTCAAACGACTCAGCGGCTCCGATGCCGCTCCGATGACAGAAACCGATGCGCGGCTGGCTTTGGCCGCACTTTTGGTGCGGGCAGCCCGCACTGACGGCTATTATGCCCCGGCAGAGATCGACCGGATCGACCGGATTCTGAGCGCGCGCTATGGGCTGGATGCCACCGCTGCGGCCGAGCTTCGCAAGCAGGGCGAGGAAACGGAGGCGACCGCCCCCGACACCGTCCGTTTCACCCGTGCAATCAAGGACGCCGTGCCTTTCGAGCATCGCATCAAGGTGGTCGAGGCGCTGTGGCAGGTCGTTCTGGCTGATGGCGAACGCGCCGATCCCGAAAATGCCTTGCTGCGGCTGACCGCAAGGCTGCTGGGCGTCAGCGATATCGAAAGCGCCGAAGCGCGCCAGCGTGTCGAGGGGGCAACCTCCTAACCTGCTTGGGTATAGATGTCGCTGCTCATTGAGACGTTGGAGAGTCATCTGTTATTCTTTGGTAGCAAAGGCCACTGCCACGTTCGATAGCGCTCGCCGCTGCGCCTTTGGCCGCATTGTCCATTGCATCACGAAGCGATTTGCCGCCTACTGCAAGATATATATTCCCTGCAGGAACGCGGCCCCTTGAATACCAATACACCCGTCATAGAGATCTCGAACCTGCACAAGGCCTATGGCGCGCTCGAAGTGATCAAGGGCGTATCCATCACCGCCCACCGGGGTGACGTGGTATCACTCATAGGCTCTTCGGGCTCGGGAAAATCCACCATCCTGCGCTGCGCCAACCTGCTTGAGGACAGCCAGCAGGGTGATATCCTGTTCAAGGGTGAACCTGTCCGCTGGGCCGGCACCGGCGCCGCCCGTCGGCCCGCAGATGCATCACAGGTGCTGCGCATTCGCACAAATCTTGCCATGGTGTTTCAGCAGTTCAATCTGTGGGCACATCTGACCGTCTTGCAAAATGTGATGGAGGCCCCAGTGACTGTCCTGCGCCGCCCCCGCGCCGAAGTCGAAAAAGCCGCGCGCGCCTATCTGGACAAGGTCGGCATCGGCGACAAATGCGAGGCCTATCCCGCCCAATTGTCGGGGGGCCAGCAACAGCGCGCTGCCATCGCCCGCGCGCTGGCGATGGAGCCCGAGGCGCTGCTTTTTGACGAGCCGACATCGGCGCTGGACCCGGAACTGGAGCAGGAAGTCATTCGTGTCATCAAGGCTCTGGCGGCCGAGGGCCGTACCATGATGATCGTTACCCATGATATGAAAATGGCGCGCGACGTGAGCGATCATGTCATATTCCTGCATCAAGGCCTGATCGAGGAACAGGGTGAGCCGGAAGCGGTGTTCGGTGCCCCCAGATCTGACCGGCTACGGCAATTCCTCAGTTCGACGATACCCGACTGAGACCACGTAAATACCAAAGGGAGAAACCAAATGAAAAAACTCATCATCGCTGCCGCTGTTGCCGGCCTTACGGCAGGTGCTGCCTTCGCCCAGGATACCGTCCGCCTTGCCACCGAGGGCGCCTACCCCCCCTTCAATTTCGTCAACGACGCGGGGCAGGTCGACGGGTTCGAGCGCGAGCTGGGCGACGAGCTTTGCGAACGCGCCGAGTTGACATGCACCTGGGTCACCAATGACTGGGACAGCATCATCCCCAACCTGACTTCGGGCAACTACGATGCCATCATAGCAGGCATGTCCATCACCGACGAGCGCAAGAAAGACATCGACTTCACCTCGAACTACACCCAGCCCGACCCTTCCTCCTACGTCGTCATGCGTGAGGACGTGGACGTGACCAGCCCCGACTCCGTCGTCGCGGCACAGGCCAACACCATTCAGGCCGGCTATGTCGCTTCCTCGGGCGCAAAGCTGGTGGAGTTCCCTACACCTGAGGAAACCATGGCCGCCGTCCGTAACGGCGAGGCTGACGCTGTTCTTTCGGACAAGGCCTATGCCGTGCCGGCCACCGAGGAAGACCCCGACCTGATGATCTTGGGCGATGACATTCTTCTGGGCGATGGCATGGCTATCGGCGTCCGCAAGAGCGACACCGCGCTGAACAGGAAATTCTCGGATGCGATAGACTCAATGAAGGATGACGGTTCCCTGAATGCGCTGATTGACAAATGGCTTGATGGCGCGGCCAAGTTCTGAACCGGAGCGAGGGGGCACACGCCCCCTTTTTCGCCTGCCTGAAAACAGAACTGTTCAACTGCCGCGACGAGGCCCGCCATTTTCAGCTTCTGCACAGATCCCGCCTCCCTTGGCACGTTCGAGTGGTTCGCCTGCTATCTGACAACGGGCAAGCAGATGGGGTTCTATTTCAGCTTCGGCACGGTGCTGCTGCTTCTGGCGATCGCCGCGCCCGCCGCGCTCGCTTTCGGCTTTGGCGGCGCGGTCGCGGCCCGGTCGCATTTTCTGCCGCTGCGCATCATCGGCAAGGGATATATTGCGCTGGTGCGCGGCGTGCCGGACATTGTCTATTTCCTGTTCTTCGTCATTGCGCTCGATCAGGCATTTGAATGGGTGCGTCACAAGGTGCTTTGCCCGGATTGGGACCAGCCGATCCGTCAGGGTGCCGATTTCGTCGTCTGTTCGGCGGCCAAGCTGCCGTTGAACAATGCGCCGCAATGGGTGCATGAAACCTATGGTTTCATATTGGCCGTATTGACCTTTGCCATCGTATTCGGGGCCTTTGCGGCAAATGTTCTGTTTGGCGCCATGCGGGCGGTGCCACGTGGCCAGTTGGAGACGGCCGAGGCATATGGCATGACGCGCCGCCAGTCCTTCCGCCGCATCCTTGTGCCGCAGATGTGGGTCTATGCGCTGCCGGGGCTCAGCAACCTGTGGATGGTCCTTATCAAGGCCACGCCGCTGCTGTTCCTTCTGGGGGTCGAGGACATCGTCTATTGGGCACGTTATCTCGGCAGCACCGCCAACCCCCGCTTTACCGAGTATCCGCATGGCGACTGGCGCGTGTGGTATTTTCTGGCGCTACTGATCTTCTATCTGATCTTCACGCGGGTGTCCGAGGTACTTCTTGAGCGGCTGACGACCCGCCTCACCCACGGCCAGGCGACCACTGGCGGCGAGGCGCTACGCAAGGTGGGCAGATGAGCTGCTGGCAGACCATTCAGGATTATGGGCTCCGCAGCCTCGGCTATGGCGAACGTCTGCTGCCCCGCGGAGATTTCACCCTGTGCCAGCAAGTGACGTTGATTGGCTCGGGAATGATCTGGAACCTTTATTTCGGTGCCATCGCTGTCGTGATCGGATTCTTCATCGCCACTGCGGTCGGCCTGGGCAAAGGTGCCTCCGCCTTGTGGATACGCAAACCAAGTGAATGGTTCATCTTTGTCCTGCGCGGCTCACCTTTGTTCATCCAGTTTTTCTTTGCCTATTTCCTCTTCCTCAGCCTCAAGAGAATCAACCCTGTTTTCGATGCTTTCACCTCGGCCTGGCTTGGCGCGCTGGTGGTGCTGGTGCTGAACACCGCCGCCTATTCGGGCGAGATTTTCTACGGCGCGCTGCGCTCAATTCCCAAAGGCGATGTGGAGGCGGCGGATGCCTATGGATTCTCGGGCTGGAGCCGGTTCCGGCGGATCATCTGGCCCACCATGCTGCGCCTTGCATGGCCCGCCTATACCAATGAAGCGATTTTTCTGTTCCACGCCACGACGCTGGTTTTCCTCAGCGGGTTCCCCGCCTGGCAACAGCGTGGCGATGCGCTCTATTACGCCAGCTACTTCGCCGACAAGACGTTCAACCCCTTCGTGCCCTACCCCATCCTGGCTGGTTTCTTCATCCTTCTGACGCTGACCGTGACCGGAATTTTCGGCGCAATCAACACGCGGCTGAATCGACATCTGCCCCAGGAAGCGCGCGCCAGACTGAAGCTGCGCCTGAATTTCATGCGCTGACACTACGTGGTGACAGTGCTTGCAAATCTGTTCTGAAAACTGCGATGGCACCCCCTGAAACCCCCTTGCCGGACTGCTATGGCTAAGATAGTCTTGAATTTGATCAAATCACGAGGCTTCCTTTGACCGCCCCCCACCCCTCGCTCACCCCCGAGCCCGAGACGACCATCATCGGAATCCTTCTGACAGGCCATTCGCCGGATGAGATCCGGTCCGATCTGGGCGATTATGACCAGATGTTTGCCGATCTGCTACGGGGACATGGGTTCAGATACCGCACATATGCGGTTGTCGATGGCGAATTTCCGGCCCGTGCGGATGAATGCGACGGCTGGCTGATTACCGGATCCAAACATGGCGCCTATGAGCCGCATGACTGGATCCCCCCGCTCGAGCAGTTCATCCGCGATGTCTATGCAAGCGGGCGTCCAATGGTGGGTGTGTGTTTTGGCCATCAGATCATTGCGCAGGCAATGGGTGGCAAGGTGGAGAAATACGCGCATGGCTGGGCTGTGGGCCGACATGATTATGTCATCGACGGCCAGCCGATTGCGCTGAATGCGTGGCATCAGGATCAGGTGACCCAGATCCCGCCGGGTGCCACTGTCATCGGGCGCAACGAATTTTGCGATAATGCCGCGCTGCTTTACGGCGACCGGATCCTGACGATGCAGCCCCATCCGGAACATACCGATGACTTCTTCAGCCGCCTTGCGCAAAGTCGCGGGCGCGGACTTGTCCCGGACGATGTTCTGGACGCCGCCATCGCGCGGGTGGGCCAACCTACACAGCATCAGATCATGGCGGATCGCATGGCCGCCTTCCTCAAAAGAGGTGCCTGACATGGCCGACTGGACCAAAAATCTGCCGCAAGCGGCGCGCAATTTTTTGGAAGGCAGGCGTCTGGACGAGGTAGAGTGCATCATCTCGGATTTGCCCGGCATTGCCCGGGGCAAGGCGCTGCCTGCCTCGAAATTCGCCAAGCAAAAGCATTTTCATCTGCCCGACTCGATCTTTTTCCAAACCATTACCGGCGATTGGGGCGAGGCCGCGGGCGAGGCTGGATTCATCGAACAGGACATGATTCTCGTCCCCGACATGTCCACCGCCAGTGCCGCACCCTGGACAGCGGACTGGACGCTTCAGGTGATCCACGATGCCTATGATCGCAATATGAGCCCGATCGCGTTTTCACCGCGCAACGTGCTGCGCCGCGTGGTCGATGCCTATGCCGAACGCGGCCTGATTCCCGTCGTCGCGCCCGAGATGGAATTTTATCTGGTCGAGCGCAACACGGATCCCGCGCAGACAATTCAGCCGATGATGGGCCGCTCTGGCCGCCCGGCCGCCGCGCGTCAGGCTTATTCAATGACAGCCGTGGACGAATTTGGCCCCGTGATCGATGACATCTATGATTTCGCCGAGGCGCAGGGGTTCGAGATTGACGGCATCACGCAGGAAGGCGGTGCCGGGCAGTTGGAGATCAACCTGGCGCATGGAGATCCGCTCAATCTGGCAGATGAGGTGTTTTATTTCAAACGACTCATCCGTGAGGCGGCGATGCGGCATAATTGCTATGCGACCTTCATGGCCAAACCTATCGCGGAGGAGCCGGGATCGGCGATGCACATCCATCATTCCGTGCTGGACGCGAAAAGCGGCAAGAACCTGTTCTCGGACGATGATGGGATGGAAACAGACGCGTTCTATCACTTTATCGGCGGAATGCAGCGCCATCTGCCCAGCGCCATCGCGGTGCTCGCGCCTTATGTCAATTCCTATCGCCGCTATGTCAAGGATCACTCGGCACCCATCAATCTGGACTGGGGCCGCGATAACCGCACCACCGGCATCCGCGTGCCACTCTCCTCGCCCGACGCCCGGCGTGTGGAAAATCGGCTGGCCGGGATGGATTGCAACCCCTATCTGGGCATTGCCGCCAGCCTGGCTTGCGGCCTTCTGGGGCTTGAAGAGCAACTGATGCCCGCGCCTGAATGCAAAACCGACAGCTATCAGGGTGATGGCGACGTGCCCCCTGTTTTGGGCGATGCGCTGGATCTGTTCGAGGAAGCCCCAAAACTGCATGCGCTTCTTGGCCCGGAATTCGCGCGCGTCTATTCCATTGTCAAACGGACGGAATACGAGGAATTCCTGCAGGTCATTTCCCCTTGGGAGCGTGAACATCTGCTGCTGAACGTCTGAGGCAATGGCGCTGAACCTTCTGCATGCCAACGACCGCAGCGGGGAATACCCCCGCAGTTGGTATGCGGCCACGGCAGATGCCATGCCGGAATTTGTCCCCCTCACCGGAACCGGCAGCGCAGATGTTGTGGTAATCGGCGCGGGTTATACCGGCCTGTCTGCCGCGCTCCACCTGGCCGAGGCCGGGATGGACGTGGCTCTGATCGAGGCGCAGCGCGCAGGTTTCGGCGCGTCGGGCCGTAATGGAGGGCAGCTCGGCAGCGGCCAGCGGATGGAGCAGACCGGGCTGGAGCGGCTCGTGGGCGATGCCGATGCTGCCAAACTGTGGAATCTGGCCGAAGACGCAAAAGCGCTGGTGAAATCGCTCATAGCAAAGCATGGGATAGACTGCTCCTTCACCCCCGGCGTTGCCCATGCCTGCTTCACCGCCAAGGAGGCCGCGCAGGAACATCGTTATGCGGACCATCTGGCAGACCGTTATGGATATACCCGGATCGAGAACTTGGATGCGGCTCAGATGCGGGATCTCTGCCCCTCGCCTGCCTATCATGGCGGCACGCTGGATATGGGGGCGGCACATCTGCATCCGCTGCGCTACGCGCTGGGTTTGGCGCGCGCGGCACAGGACGCTGGCGTGCGGATTCATGAGCGGAGCGAAGTTATCGGAATTGATGAGGGCGCGCGCGCGACTGTGCGCACCCGAACGGGCCAGATCAGCGCGGGCCATGTCATACTGGCCTGCAACGGCTATCTGGGTGGCCTGAACGGGACGATCGCAAGACGTGTCATGCCGATCAATAATTTCATTGCGGCTACAAAGCCGCTCGGCCGCGACACGGCCCGGGTCCTGTCCCGCGATGTTGCAGTGGCAGATACTAAATTCGTGGTGAACTACTTCCGGCTCAGCCATGACGGGCGTTTGCTTTTCGGCGGTGGTGAGAGCTACGGGTACCGGTTTCCGGCCAATATTGAAGCGGTGGTGCGCAAACCGATGGCGCATATCTTTCCGCATCTGTACGATGTTGAGATCGATTACGTCTGGGGCGGCACCCTCGCAATCACGATGCGGCGGATGCCCTATATGACGCGGATTGCGCCCAATATCCTCAGCGCATCGGGCTATTCCGGTCACGGCGTCGGGACGGCGACCCATGCAGGACAGCTGATGGCGATGGCGGTGCGTGGCCAAGCCGAGGGCTTTGACACCATGGCGCGCGTTCCCGCCACACCATTTCCCGGGGGGGCTGCGCTGCGAACGCCCCTCCTTGCGCTTGCCATGACATGGTATGCCTTGCGCGACCGGCTGGGCGTATAGGCTTCAGAAGATCGAGGTCACTTCATACATGACAGGCTCGAAACTGCGACACAGGCTGTGAATTTCGCGATTGCGGCGGCGCATTTCATCCGTGCGCAACATAGCCTGAAAGTCCTCGCGGCGCGACCATTGTGAATAATTGGCAATGCGGGTTTGCGCATCGTTCATATGCAGTCCGGCGCCGATAAATCCGGGCTGTTTCGAGATGAAGCTGGAATAGGCATCGGTCAGAGCGTCAAGCAAATCCTGTGCAGTGCCGGGCGTCATCTCGAACGTGGTCAGGACGGTCTGGTGCGAGCATGGAAACTGGATCTGGGGCATGGCATTCTCCTGTGTGCGATCTCAGCCTAACACCAGCGCAAACTGGCGCAAGGTGGCTGGGGCCGGCAAATGGTTAACACTTTTTTTACCAAGTTTGCGCATCATGGCCCGATGCGCCGCGCCCTCGCCATGATCCTTGTCCTTTGTCCCTTGGCTGCCGGGCCTGCGCAGGCGGGCGCGTGGCTGCGCGCCGAGGGCGAAGGCTTTACCTCGTGGAGCGTCAAGGTGCAGGACGACGCCGCAACCAGAGGTTATAGCACCGCCTATCTTGAATACGGGCTGAATCCTGACCTGACCGGTGGGCTGGATATTGGCGGTAACGAGTTGGGTGAACATAAGGCGCTGGCCTTTGTGCTGATGCCAATCCGCCGCGACGACCTGCATGTTTCGTTTCAACTCGGTGCCGGGGTCATTTCTGGCGAGGCTGCGATGCGGCCGGGGGTGTCCATCGGCAAGGGTCTGAAGCTGGGCGCGCTGGACGGCTGGGGTAATATCGACATTCGCAGCGATGTTACTGGCAGCGGCACGTATCTGTCGATCGACACCACTTTGGGCGTGAATGTATCGAAGCGAGCGAAGCTGATCGGCCAGTTGCAGCAGGGCGGCCCCCTCACGTCACCGGATTACATGCGTGCCTTTGCTTCGGTCGTATGGCAATTTGCCCCGGGGCGCCACATCGAGCTGGGGGCGACGACGAGCGTGATAAATTCGGAATCTTTCGGGCTTCAGATCGGATTCTGGAATAGTTTCTGACGAAATCCTTTTCCAGTTTGCGCTTTAGACGGGTGCCATTTTCATTTAGGAACGATAAAACGTCTTTTTGGAAAAGGTGAAACATGCCCTTCGCCGCCCTGCCCACCCATACATATGACGCCGAGCCCATTCCCGAATCCGCTCGCGCTGAAATCGATGCCATGCTGCAATCAGGCGATCTCTTCCGCTATACCTCGCAAGAAGCATCGCCCGTCGCGTTGCTGGAGCGGGAGTTTGCCCAGACGATTGGCGTGCGATATGCGCTCGCAGTGTCGAGCTGCTCGGCTGCATTGTTCTTGTCGCTGAAGGCGCTCGCCCTGCCACGGGATGCGCGTGTCCTGATCCCGGCCTTCACGTTTGCCGCAGTGCCATCCGCCGTGCTCCATGCTGATTGCCTGCCCATCTTGTGCGAGGTGGGCGACAACTACCGAATTGATCTGGCGGATTTCGAGGCGCGGCTGAATGGTGACATCCGCGCTGTTATCATCAGCCACATGCGCGGACACACATCCGACATGGATGCCATCATGGCGCTGTGTGATGCGCGCTCTGTCCCGGTGATCGAGGATGCGGCCCATTCTCTGGGCGCTACCTGGCATGGGCGCAATATCGGGACGATCGGGCGCTTTGGCTGCTATTCCTTCCAGTCCTACAAATTGCTGAATGCCGGTGAAGGCGGGATCATGGTTACCGATGACGCCGATCTGCTGGCACGCGCAGTCATCATGTCGGGCGCTTACGAGCACAACTGGGTCAAGCACATCGCCCATGGCGATAACGCACTGCAGGCGGCTTTTGCACATTGGCAGAACAGGCTGCCGCTGTATAATCTGCGCCTGAACAACCTGAGCGCGGCGCTCATCCGATCCCAACTGGCCGAAATCCCCCGCCGGGTGCGTGACGGGCGGGCGGGTCACGATCATGTTGCGGCCCTGCTGCGGCAAAGCCCTTGGCTGAACGTTCCCGCCCCGCTGCCTCCCGAAGAACGTGCACCCGATTCCATCCAGTTCAATCTGGTCGGAATGGATGATGAGGACGCGCTCGCTTTTTCCGATGCCGCCGCCCGGCGCGGCGTAAAGCTTCAGATCTTCGGCCATAGCCGCGACAATGCGCGCGCCTTCTGGAACTGGAATTTTATCCCGGGCGATGTGCCCGACCTTCCCCGCACCCGCGCCATGCTATCGCGCGCCTGTGACACCCGGCTGCCCGCACGCCTGACGCGTGAGCAACAGGAGACAATAGCCGGGGCCATATTGGCGGCGGCCCGGGATGTGATGGATCCGGCACAGGCTTACGGCACCTGATGGCGCTACAAAAGGGTCAGCGCGTTCTTCAGAAAAGGGCATCGCGTCAAGGCAGGCATTGCGAT
The DNA here is from genome assembly GCA_030540655.1 of Rhodobacterales bacterium. GTDB lineage: Bacteria > Pseudomonadota > Alphaproteobacteria > Rhodobacterales > Rhodobacteraceae > Roseovarius. The sequence goes on along the minus strand of JAUNVT010000044.1, from coordinate 4,935 downwards.
AGTCTCCTGCAGGATGGATTTCAGCGCAGCCGCTACGTCGCTGGGCACGAAGTGCCGAATATATTCGCGCGCGGTCAGGGCAAAAGTCCGCGTAAGAGGCAGTAGCGGCATCCATCATCCTTTGCGATGCCGCGATTACGAATAGCGGATGAACCTCGGCTCAGCTTGGCGCGGCCCCCATCTGCATTCCCAAACGAAATAACGTCAGCGCGCTCAGATCGGACCTCGTCAGTTCAGCCCGCGCCTGCGCCGCCTCGTTCAGGAATGACCAGCGTACGGCGTTGCATTATCTCCGCCCGCCCGCGTCAGCCGCAAACACCTCGATCCCTACAGAGCAATTCGACCGGGGCCACCCGTCATTCCGGGCTACTTGCCCATGCGCGACAACTGCTGCTGAAGCGCGGCGAGCTGCGCCTTGATTTCTTCCAGATCACGGTCCGAGTCAGCCCCGCGCTTTTCGCTGGGACGCGCACCGCCAAGGCCGCCCAGACCGCCGGTCATCGCCTTCATGAAAGCCTCTTGCTGAACACGCATGGCCTCCATACCGGGCATCTGGGCCATCGGGTTAGCTTTGGTCATATTTTCGAGAACTTTGGACTGCCCGTCGCGCAACATCTCGAAGCTTGCTGCCAAAAATTCGGGGACGATACTGCTGGCTTGGGTCGTATAGCTGCGCACCAGATCGTTCAGCACATTCGTCGGCAGCACATTCTGGCCCCGGCTTTCGTTTTCCGCGATGATCTGAAGCAAGTATTGGCGGGTAAGGTCATCACCCGATTTCAGGTCAATGATCTGCACATCGCGCCCGTCGCGGATGAACTGGCTGATATCCTCAAGCGTCACGTAGTCCGATGTTTCCGTATTATAAAGGCGGCGACTGGCATAGCGTTTGATCAGCAACGGTGTGTCTTTGTCGGCCACGGACGGCTCTCCCCTCAAGATGCAGCAGTGCAGCAAGCTTAGGGGTTGCCTGAGCAAAAAGAAAGGGCGAGCCGCATGGCGGCCCGCCCGATCGTCACTGTATCCCGCACAGGGAGGGGTGGGATACGTTGTGACGTAACTTACTGCTTGATGCCTGCTTTTGTGGCAACCTTGGTCATGTCGTCGGATGCTTTCTTGAACGACTGCGAAGCATCTTCCTGCATGTCGCGGCCCGCCGACATCATCAGTTCGACTGTTTCGCTCTGAACGCGCTTGGCAACTTCGGCGAAAGCGGCCATGTTCTCGGCTGCGACTTCGGCGTTGGCGGATGCGAAATCGCTCAGGGCCTTTGCGTAGTCAGCAGGCTCTGCCTTTGCGCGGGACATTTCGGCCAGCTTGGCAAGCGTGGACTTTGTCCAGTTGGTCTGAATCTCGGTCGACTTCTCAGCGGCGCTCAGGCAAACGCTCGACAGCTTTTCGCCCAGTGCGGCCTGGTTCTTGAACGCGTTTTCCATCGACTTGGTGTCGACGGGGAATGCGCCCATCATGTCTTTCATCATCGAATTCATATCTTTGTTGCTCATGGTAAAGCTCCTTTGCTGGTGGCGGAAGGTGCTCCGCCCTGTCTGCGTCTGCCAACAATATGCATGCTGCAGCGCGGCATTTCAAGTATTTTTTCTGCACTGCAGCATTTTCCGCAGCGCAAACAGCTAATCCTCTGACATATAAGAATAATTAACGCAGGGCGTGGACCCGCACATAGTCTCCCGGTGCATCGGCAAGCGGCGGATGATCCGAATCGCCCGGCTGGCGCGCCGGCACTTCCTTGCCGGATCGCTCGGCCAGCCATTTCTCCCAACGGGGCCACCAGCTTCCTTCGTTGAAGGTTGCGGCGTCTTTCCACGTCGCATGATCGCCGGACCAATCGCCATTGGTGTAGTGGCCGTATTTCTTCTTGCTGGGCGGATTGACGATACCCGCGATATGCCCTGATTGCGACACGATGAACGTCCGGTCTTCGGAACTGGTCTTCTGCATCCCGCGATAGCAGTCTTTCCATGGTGCAATATGATCCGTCTCGCATGTGATTGCCACGAGCGGTACATCCACGTCGGACAGGTGCAAGGTTTCACCCAGGAGATCGAACCCCTCCCCTGCGAACTTGTTTTGCTGGCACAGGCCGCGGAGGTATTGCCGCGTCATGCGGCCCGGCAGATTGGCGCCGTCGCCATTCCAATAGAGCAGATCGAAGGCAGGGGGCGCTTCGCCGAGCATGTAACTGCGGATGGCCGGCGTATAGATCAGATCGTTCGAGCGCAAAAAGCTCATCGTGCGACCCAGTATGAATGCGCGCAGGATTCCCTGCGCCTCGACCTCGGCCTCGATACCGTCGACAAAATCATCCTGAAGAAACGGGACGAATTCGCCTTGGCTGTCAAAATCAGTAAGCGCAGTAAAGAAAGTTGCAGAATTGACGGAAGTGTCGCCGCGCTTCTTCATCAGGGACAGGGTCAACGCAAGCGTGGTTCCCGCGATGCAATAGCCGACAGCATTTACCTTGGATGCGCGGGTAATACTGCGGACCTCGCGAATCGCCGTCAGATATCCATCCTCGATATACTGCTCCAGTCCGACGTCGGCATAGCTCGCGTCGGGATTCATCCACGATACGACGAACAAGGTATAGCCCTGCTCGGTGATCCATTTGATCAGACTGTTTTTCTCGGTCAGATCCAGTATGTAGAACTTGTTGATCCAAGGAGGAAATATTACGATGGGAATCTCCCGCACCTTTTCCGTCGCAGGGGCGTATTGGATCAGTTCCATCAATTCGTTACGATAAACGACCTTGCCTGGGGTTGTGGCAATATTGCCACCCAGCTTGAACGCGGATTCGTCCGCCAGCCGCACAACCATCTCCCCGTTATTTGCCTCCAGATCCGCGACCAGATTTTCCAGCCCCTTGACGAGACTTTCGCCCTCGGTTTCGACGGCCTTTTCCAGCGCGTCAGGATTTGTGCCAAGGAAATTGGTGGGTGCCATCATGTCGACGATCTGACGCGAGAAGTATTCCAGCCGCTGCCTCTCCACCGGGTCCAGATCGCCCGCGCCCGCGACCGCATCCGCAACTGCCTGGGCGTTCAGTTCATATTGCTCGCGAATATAACGAAAATAAGGGTTTGTGGCCCATAACGGGTTTTTGAACCGCTTGTCTTTGGGTAGCTCATCCGCCTCCTCTTCGGGGGGTATTCCGGTCAACATCATCTTCTGCGCGTCCATGAACTGACGCACCGACCGGGTCCAGTATGCTACCTGGCTTTCGTAGAGTTTCCCCGGGTTTTCCATCGCGGAGGTCCAGTAGGAGGTCGCAGCTCTGGTGAACAGATCCTGCGAGGGTGCGTTCAGGGTGGGATTGGCCGGATTACGCTGTGACAACGCCGCGATCAGACGTTGGGAAAGCGTCTCTACACGAGAGAGGTTTTCTGTCATCCGGTCCCGCGTTCCGCCGTCATGCTGGTCTGAATTTTGCTGATCCGTTGTCATTTTAATCTTTTCATTCTATTTCTCTGCTATGCAGCATTAAGCCGCTATGTGTCGGCCAGTCCGGCCCGACGCTCGCGGCACCAAAAATAGGGCATCTGCCCTGGAGGAGTCTTATGCGCTACATGGTCACCTATGACATGATGGAAACAATGCGCAACGCCAACCAATGGCTAGGCGCCACCGCGCTCTCTTTCGCATCATATCCCATTTTCAGCATGACGCCAAACCCCACTTTCCAGTGGATCTCCGCCTGGGGCGAAGTTACCGAGCGAACGTTCGACCGAATGGTGACCAAGCCAGACTGGGGGATTCGCACATTTACCTGCGATGACGGAAAGGATCATCTGGTCAGCATAGACACTGTCGTGAAAAAGCCGTTCGGCAATCTGGTGCAATTCGCCGTTCCGGGCCGCAAGCCGATGAAGCGGCGAATCCTGCTTATCGCGCCGATGTCCGGTCACTACGCCACGCTGTTGCGCTCGACCGTCAAGAGTCTGCTTGTTCATTGTGAGGTCTTCATTACAGACTGGCACAATGCCCGCGACATTCCGGTTAGCGCGGGCAAGTTCGATGTGGAGGATTATACCCTCTATCTGGCGGAATTCATGCGCGCGATGGGCCCGGATACCCATGTGATCGCGGTCTGCCAGCCTGCGCCGCTGGCCCTTGCGGCCACTGCCCTTCTGGCGGAGGAAGAGCCCGATGCGCAGCCGCGCACGCTGACCTTGATCGGAGGGCCGATCAATCCGGACGCCAATCCTACCGAAGTGACAGATTTTGGCCGCCGTGTCACCATGGGCCAGCTCGAAGGCACAATGACGCAGCGCGTGGGGTTCAAATATCCCGGTGTCGGGCGCATGGTTTATCCCGGTCTGTTGCAGCTTGCCTCGTTCATTTCGATGAACAGCGAAAAGCACACGAAGGCGTTCACCGACCAGATCACGCGCGTAGCCAAGGGCGAGGGCGGCGATCATGACCACCACAACCGGTTCTATGACGAATATCTAGCGGTGATGGATATGCCGGCGGAATTTTACCTTTCAACCGTCGAGCGCATCTTCAAGGGCTTGGAGATTGCGAATAACGAATTCACGATAAAGGGCCGCCGCGTCGACATTGGCAAGATCACCAACGTTGCTGTCAAAACAGTCGAAGGTGGAAATGACGACATTTCAGCGCCGGGTCAGTGCATTGCCGCGCTTGATCTGTTGACAGGTCTGCCGGATTCCAAAAAGGCCAGCCATGTTGAGCCGGATGCCGGCCATTACGGTATCTTTGCAGGCCGCAGCTGGCGCCGGAATATCCGCCCGCTCGTGCTTGCCTTTATTGACCGCAACAGTGGCGACACGGCACCGTCCGCGACCGAAGATGAAAAAGCGGTATCCGAGAAGCCAGCATCACCCACTGACGCGCCGTCCGAAGCCAAAAGCGATGGCAAATCCAAAGGCAAGTCCAAGGGTAAATTTGCCG
>JAUNVT010000043.1 GCA_030540655.1 Rhodobacterales bacterium | reverse complement strand
AGCCTCCGCGAGCGACGCGGCATGAACCGCGCCATCGTCGCCCTGGCCAACAAGATTGCCCGGATCATCTGGGCCATGCTGAACAAAAACGAGGAGTTCCGCGCACCCGTTTAAGCGCGTGACAAGGATTGCAAGACGATCATCGAGGCGAACCGACCGGCAAACTCCGGTGTGTGAGGAACCTGGCTTTTATAATGGCCTGCCGAGGCCGACCATTTGTTGAGGCTCACCACGCGGAATTCCCATTTGGGCGCACCATCGACAGGTGACGCCGGATAGATGTTTGCAACCTGGGACCTGACGGCGGAACAGATCAGCGAAAATCTTGCAAAGGGAGAGACATCCATAGATATAGAAGGACGCGTTGCTCATACCGTGCTCGCGGCACAGCTCTGCAACCGGCACGCCGCCTTCGCCCTGACGCAGGATCGCGATAATCTGCGCCTCTGTGTATCTGCTTGTCTTCATTCAGAATCTCCTCGTTCATCTTGGCGAGAAAATTCTACTTCCGCATCCCCTTAATTTCGGAGGGGATTACCCTGTCGCTTGCAGGACTGGTCGGGCGTGGAAACACGGGCGTAGATAGCGGCGCGCTGTCCCATTCGAACCCCCTTGAATCCGGCCTTGCAAGTCGTTGGTTTTACTGGTGCGGGAATTGCCCTCAACAGACTAATGACTAACAAGGACAATGCATCATGCCAAGACGCTCGATTCTCACAACCCGCCAACGCGCGGCGCTGTTCGACCTTCCGACAGACGAGATGTGCTGGTAACACTATTTAGTCAGCTTTGAATTAGAAGGCTTTCAGAGAGGTATGTCGTCATAGTCCCGGCTGGTCATAAGCGGCACGCCATACAATCCCTTGGGCGAGACTGCCGACATAGCTTTCATCATGCGGGTTGCCTGTGCGCTATATGCTTCCAAGCTCTCCTTGTAAAAGTCAGCCTGAACTTTTTGAATGTCCATCAGATTCGCGCAGGCAAGCATCGCCTGCCGGGTTTCTGAAAACTGTTGCACACGAGATGCGATAAATTGCAGCGTCTCATTGCCCACATCGCCCCAAAGTTCCCGCGTCATATCGTCCATCGAACCTGCTTGGCTCGTCATGCCAATAGCGGCGGTTGCGGGGTCACTCTCGGTTTCCAAACGGTTCCTGGGAGATCCTGTCGAGGCTTTCCCTGTCATTACTTTTCCTCTATTTTTTTGATGTTTATATAGATCGGCAACTTCCCCAAGCAGGAAGCATCCATCTATTGCTGTATCGATTGCAGCCATGCGACAAGATCTGCAATCGGCTGGCTGGTCAGGATCGGCTGACCTGAGGGGGTTTTCATACTGACGTCACTCCCCTCAAAAAAGTCACCATACACTGGCATTGGTGATCCGTGGCTGACCAACGGATCGCGCCCGTCAATCCGCCTGATCACCCTCTCAAATGGAAACATACCGCTATTTTTCTGCTGTAACTGCGTCAGGTCAGTTGGCTGCAAAAGTAATAGCGGAGCCATCGGCCCCGCGCCATTTGCGTCAAGTCCATGGCACGTCGCACATTTATGCTGAAACAGTCGTTCACCTTCTGTTGGATCCTGGGCTATTGCAGGCAGCCCCACCAATACAGCAAACAGCACCGATGGACATACATGTCGCATGACAGCCTCCTTTTTATACTTTCAACAATACCCTAACCCGCTGCCTTCCGAATCGATACCAACTTCTCAAATCCGCCGAACCCACGTTAAGTCAGCCTTTGGGGGATATACTCGATAAGTACGCAGTTCGGATCGTCGATACGAAGCTTTTCCCGTCTCACCTCTGTCCAGTCTGCGCGGTCAAAATCAGGGAAAAATGCATCCGTCCCTTCGATCTTCAGGTCGAGATACGATAGTAACAGCCGATCAGCGGCAGAAAATATCTGTCGAAGTATCTGCTCTCCACCGAATACCATAATCTCTTTTCCTGACGCTTTGGCCCGCGCCAGTGCGCCGTCAACCTCGATAAAAAGCGCCGCTGATGGGCGACAATATGCACCGTAGCATCACGCATAACCCCGGTGCTATCCGCCCCGTGGCATGCTTATTTCCTTGATCGTAATCATTGTTCGCGGCCATGTCTGAAAACCGTGTTGGTCATGCGGCCATCAGTCAATCCCACGCGTCTTCGACGCGCTCTGGCTCGGTGCGAACCGAGCGCGCGATGAAGTCGAAATTCTGAGGCGCGGAGATTCGCAAAGAACCTTGGTCTATCTGTCGCTGGAAGTCGCCTTTTCTGTTGGTGAACCCGGAAATGACGTTTTCTTCCGCCTTCATCATCGCTTAGATGGATTTGGCCTTTTCAACACGGACACAGGCTCCAATGCATTTTTAGTCGGGTTCAGAAAATGCTTCTAAAGTGTGTGACACGCGCTGTAGTAAAATGGCATGAGCTATAAGAGGAAGAGACAAGATGGGACTTTTCAATTTCTGGAAGGACTCCGGCAAGAAGGTTGCAGACCAGCCAACGGCAGACACGCTAAACAAAGAGGTCGCAGATCTGGGTCTGGACGCCAAAGGGCTCGACATTACGGTTGAGGGCGACAAGGTGAAGATCAAAGGCGATGCGGTTTCCAAAGAAGTGCGGGAAAAAGTCATTCTGGCTGTCGGGAATGTCGCAGGCGTTGCCGAAGTGGAAGACGACAGCGCCGACCATACGGTATTCCACACGGTTGCATCTGGCGACACCCTTTCGGCAATCGCTAAAAAGACACTCGGCAGCGCGAATCGCTACATGGAAATATTCGAGGCCAACAAGCCGATGCTGAGCGATCCCGACAAGATCTATCCCGGTCAGGTTCTGCGCATCCCGAAAGATGCAAAATCCTGATTTAGAAGGATAATATTTTATCAAACTCCGCTGTTGAGCTGTCCTTTCCCTCGGAGTTAACCCGTCTTACGGGACTGGCCGTTTAGCATGGATCACGGTACACGACGCTCTTGCGACGAGGGACGATCTGGATTCGCTTTGAAGATTTTCCAGCTTTTCGACTGGAGATCAGGTCTTTTGCAACCTCCGGACAAACCCCACTCCGCCAATTGCAGACGTTAGCAGAACAAGCCCGGCAGGTAGCGGCACAATCGCCGGGGTAAGCAAATTCAGCGCGACATTGTCGATCTCGAAATCAGTGCAGGAATTGTCGTAACAGTAGTTGCCAGTGGGCGGTTCTTCACCTGCCTCCCAAAACGGGGGCAGCTCGGCGAATCCAATGACGAACTTGGTGAGGTTGGTGAACTCCAACGCTATGAAAAATGTGGAATCAAGAATTCACACGTTTATGTCTTATCGATGATCGTTTTCAGCTGGGCGACATGCCCCGTAACCGTTCAGACCGGCGGCGCAAAAGCTCTACGGTGGTCAGCAACAGGATTGACACCCCCACCAGAATGGTCGCCACCGCCAGGATGGTGGGTGACACCTGCTCTCGCAGGCCAATGAACATCTGCCATGGCAGCGTCTTCTGACTGGCCGAGCCGACGAACAGCACCACCACCACCTCATCGAAGGAGGTGATGAAGGCAAAAAGTCCGCCCGAGATGACACCCGGCAGAATCAGCGGCATCTGTACGCGAAAGAACGTTGTCACCGGGCTTGCGCCCATATTTGCCGCAGCGCGGGTCAGCGAGCGGTCAAACCCGACCAGCGTCGCCGTGACCGTGATGATGACAAATGGGATGCCCAGAACGGCATGGGCCAGAATAACCTTGATATAGCCGACCAGAGCCTTGTCCAGACCCATGCTGCTTTCCATGAAATTGCCGATTTTGGAGTAGAAGAAAAACATTCCCGTGGCCGAGATGATCAGCGGCACGATCATCGGGGAAATCAGGATGGCCATGATACCGCGGCGAAAGGGCACATGGCTCTGCGACAGGCCGATGGCCGCCAGCGTGCCCAGAGTCACCGAGATGATGGTGGCAATGGGAGCGATGATGAGCGAGTTCTTGAAACTGCGCTGCCATTCGTTGTTGTTGAAAAAATCCTTGTAATGTTTCAGCGAATATCCTTCGGGATCGAAGCTGAGCATCTTGGGCGTGAAGGTAAAGAAGTTCTCGGCGTTGAAAGATAGCGGAATGACGACAAGGATCGGCGTGATCAGGAAGATGAAGATCAGCGCACAGATCACCCGGAAGGAATAATACCAGACGCGTTGGCCGAACGTGGCGTAGATTGGAAGGCTCATGTCGCGTTACCCCAGTTTCACGTTATCGATGCCGACGATCTTGTCGTAGCACCAGTAGAGCGCCAGCACGACGACCAGCAGGATGGTGCCGAGTGCGGCGGCAAGGCCCCAGTTCAGGCTGGACGAAATGTGATAGGCGATCCGGTTCGAGATGAAGACCCCCTTGGTTCCGCCGACGATCTCGGGGGTGATGTAGTAACCGATGGACAGGATGAAGACGAGGATCGACCCCGCGCCGATGCCCGGAACCGATTGCGGGAAATAGACGCGCCAGAAGGCTGTCCAGTTCGTAGCGCCCAGCGATTTCGCGGCGCGCAGGTAACTGGGATTGATGGTCTGCATGACCGAATACATCGGCAGGATCATGAAAGGCAGCAGGATATGGGTCATCGCCGTGATCGTGCCGATTTCATTGTTGATCAGGACCAGCCGGTTGTTGTTGGCGACCAGCCCGATCCAAACGAGGACATCGTTGATGACCCCCTGCTGTTGCAGCATCACCTTCCAGGCCGAAGTGCGCACCAGAAGCGACGTCCAGAAGGGCAGCAGCACCAGCATCAGCAGCAGGTTCGCCGTGCGCGTCGGCACGTTGGAAAGCAGCCAGGCCACCGGGTAACCCAAGAGGATGCATGCGCCCATGATGGTCAGCGACATGATGATCGTGCGGATGAAAAGCTGGATCAGGACGCGCTTGTTTTGAGGCTGCATCTTTGCCCCTTCTGGCGTTTTCTGCATGTCGATCGCGTTCAGGAAGTATCCCGATGTGTAGGCCCCGCTATGGGTTTGAATCACGCGCCACGTTTCTACGTTGCCCCATGCGCGGTCAACACTCTCGAATATGGCAGTATAGTCAGGGGCGGTCAGTCCGCCGGTGGCAAGCCGCGCCAGATCATCCTTGAACGGGCCGTCATAGGCCTTCAGATCATCAGAAAAACCCGGCCGGGTCACATCCTGAATCATGGCAAGATAAAGCGATTCCATCGGCTTGGTCTTCTCCACGGCCTTGTTCTTGATCATCCCGGTGATGACGGCAAAGGACGTATAGACGCGTGCCGAAAACGGCAGCAGGGCAGATGCCTGTTCAGAGGGCGCGAAATCCATCTCGCCTTTCGGTGCCTCATCGGCCAGAGAGCGGATGCGCTTTTTCTGCGTATCTATCAGATCGGTATCGACCGCGGTGCCTTCCGGAGCGTTGAACAGGGTAAAATATGTCTCCCGCTCGCCCCAGACCGGATCCACCTCCTCCAGAGCCTCCTGTGCGGCCTTGCCTGCATCTGTCAGCTTGCGGCCTGCCTGGCGGAAAAGCGAGGACATGCCGCTGGATTCGTAATTGAAGCGCGATCCGAGGCGGGTATGGCGCTTCATCTCGGTGGCAAGGAAAAGATCGAAATACATGTCGCGGAAGACAGGCTCGGGCGGAAGCTCGTCGCTCGCGCCGTCCCAATTTTTCAGCTCCTCGACCGTATAGGGCATCGTATCTTCGACGATCTGGTTTTCGACCGATCGGAACAACATGTCGCCGATGGGCAGGATGAAGGAGATGAGGACAAATATCAGCAGCGGCGCGATCAGCGCCAGCGCGCGCATCTTCTGTACGCGGAGGGCGCGCCCCAGGCTGCGTTTCAGCGGGGTGCCGTCGGCGGCCAGGACCGGCGCATGTATTGCGGTGTCGCTCATGTCTTCAGGTCCCTTCGACCAGGATGATCACGCTGTCGGCCGTGCGTCTGCGAATGTCGGCAACGTCTTGATAGTCGGGATCGGCATAGGCCGACTGCGCCGCGGCATAGCTCGGAAACTCGATCACGACATGCCGCTGATGCGCCGCGCCTTCGGGCGTTTCAGACAGGCCGCCCCGCACGATGAACCTTCCCCCGTGCCGAGCCAGAATAGCTGTATCGCGCGCAACGTATTCGGCATACGCGTCTGGATCATTCACCGTGATATGACCGATCAGATACCCTTTTGGCATATGGAAATGGTCCCCCGTCTGGTCTGTGCGGCCCGGTTATTACGGGCCGCACTTGCATTGCCCAGGCCGGGCGCGGGTTCGAGCCGCGCCCGAAACCAAATTTTATTGCGCCAGCCAGGACTGGAACTTGGTGTCGATGTCATCGCGGTAATCCGCCCAGAAGACAAAGTTCGGCTGAAGCACATTTCCGGAGTTCGCAGGATCAGTCGGCATGTGAGGCGCCATCTCGATTCCCAGCTCTGCATGTTTGCCGACCAGCGGTGCCGAGGACGCGCGCGCAGGCCCGTAGGAAATGTATTTCGCCTGCTCGGCCAGATGTTTGGTATCCGTAGTGGTGCGCACGAAATCCTTTACACGTGCCAGACGGTCCTCGGACAGGCCGGTGGGGATGATCCAGCCGTCAAAATCATAGACCTGGCCATCCCACAGCATCGCAACGGGCTGCTTCTGCTCTTCGATGACGCTGAACAGGCGGCCATTATAGGTCGATCCGATAAAGACTTCACCATCGGCCAGCAGTTGCGGCGTATCTGCGCCCGCGGACCACCACACCACGCTGTCCTTGATCGTGCTCAGCTTGTCCAGCGCCTGCTGCTGCCCTTCGGGAGTGGCCAGAACGTCATATACATCCTCATTCGCCACGCCGTCACACATCAGCGCCCATTCCATATTGTTGATGGGACGCTTCTCCAGGGACCGCTTGCCCGGATACTTCTCCAGATCAAAGACGTCGCACAGCTTGCCCGGCGGCTCGGTGCCCTCGGGGACCATATCGGTGCGGTAGCCGAAGGTGATCGAATAGACGATCTGCGGGATGAAGCAGTCGGATACGATGGTGTCACCGAAATCCTCGGTGGGAGTCGATCCGTCATCGCCCGGTGCCAGAAATTCGTCATGGTCGATTTCCATCGCCAGACCTTCATCACAAAGGCGCATCGCATCGGCACCAACCACATCGACCAGATCCCAGGTGATGTTGCCGGCCTCGTTCTGGGCGCGCAGCTTGGCCACCGCCTCGTTGGAGCTTTCATCCCACGAGATCTTAACCTCGGGATGCGCCTTCATGTAGGGTTCGGTATATGCCTTTTTCTGGCTGTCCTGATACGCGCCGCCCCACGACACGATCGTCATCGAATTGGCCATATCCTGCGCCAGTGCCATGCCGGCCGCGGCCGTAAGGGCTGTCGAGGCCAGCAATGCGGTAGTGAATCTCATCAGTCTCTCCATTGGTAACCCGTTTTATTGCTTGGAGGGGGCTGCAACGGGCTTGGCGATGCCCCCTTTGTGAACCGGGCCGCAGGCGGCGCGGTATTTTTCGTGTTCTCACGCGTCCAGCGCGCGGCAATCCTGTGGCAACCAACCGATTTCCAGCATCTGGCCCGGCTCCAGCCGCTTCTGATCAGGGGCGTTCCGGGTCTTGACGATGAAATCGTCATTGCCGGCGACGCGGAGCCGTGTGCGGAAGATGTCGCCCATATAGACAAATTCCAGAACCTCGGCCTTCAGCGTGTGAACGCCCGGTTGCAGGCGCTTCTTGTCGAATTCCACCCTCTCGGGGCGGATCGACACCTGCGTGCGCTCGCCTTCCTTGACGTTGATCGGCTTGCAATCGATCAGCTCGCCATCATCCAGCTGGACCACGGCAAGATCGCCCTTGATCTGCTTGACCAGACCGCGCAGCGTGTTGTTCTCGCCGATGAACTGTGCAACGAAACTGTTCTGGGGCCGCTCGTAGAGAACGTCTGGCGGAGCGATCTGCTGGATGCGGCCGTCGTCGAACACGGCAACACGGTCGGACATCGTGAGCGCCTCGGTCTGATCATGCGTCACATAGACGGTCGTGATGCCCAGCTCATGCGCCAGATGAGTGATTTCAAACTGCATCTTTTCGCGCAGCTGCTTGTCCAGCGCCCCCAGCGGTTCGTCCATCAGCACCAGCTCTGGCTCAAACACCAAGGCGCGCGCCAGAGCGACACGCTGCTGCTGACCGCCCGAAAGCTGCGCCGGGCGGCGGCCGCCGAATTTGCCCATCTCGACCATATCCAGCGCACGCTTGACCTTCTTCTCCCGCTCGGCCTTGCCGATCTTGCGCACCTCCAGCGGAAAGGCGAGATTTTCGGCGATGGTCATATGCGGGAACAGCGCGTAGTTCTGGAAAACCATGCCGATCCCGCGCTTGTGCGGAGGGATGTTGTTGATCGACGTTCCGGCCAGCCGAATATCGCCATGCGTGGCCGTCTCGAACCCGGCCAGCATCATCAGGCAGGTCGTCTTGCCCGATCCGGAAGGGCCCAGCATTGTCAGGAATTCGCCCTTGGGAACTGACAGGTTCAAATCCTTGACGACCAGATTTTCCCCGTCATAGCTCTTCTGCACACGCTCGAACTCGACGAACGCGTCGCCCCTCTGCGACTCGACCAAAGGAGTCTCCCCATTGTTTATCATTATTCGCGATCAAGCCGCGTTGAATTGAGAGTAAACTGCCTTGATGGCAGAAAAGCAACCGCAATGCGGCGCTTTTTGATCAAAATGCGCCACGATCTTGTCCTTGCCGCATCCTGCGAAGGCTGCCCGATCATCAGAGAAAGGCCCGTATAAAAGAATTGTATGGAAGCGGCTGTTGGTGTGCCTTCGCCGGGCGCGCCGCGCCCCGGTCACAGCGTTAAACTATCAGCCCTCGAAACCAAAAGGGGCGCGACGTCTTGCGCCCCTTCGAAGGTGATTGCAGTGAATCCCGATTTCACCCCAGCACGGATTTGACCGCCTGCTCTGTCTTGGTTACCACCTCGTCCGCCTCGGCGCGGGTCAGGCAGAAGGGGGGCGCGAAGCCCAGGATGTCGCCCTGCGGCATCGCCCGGCCGATCACGCCGCTGGCACCCAGCGCGGCCGTCACTTGCGGGCCAATCTTGTCGGCGGCGTCGAAGAAAACGCGCCCGTCGCGGTGCTTCACGAACTCGACCGCGCACAGCATCCCCTCGCCGCGTATGTCGCCGACATTGGGATGATCGCCCAGCGCGTCCTTCATGGCGGCATTGAGGTATCTGCCCACTTCGCGGTTGTTCTGGATCAGGTCCAGATCATCCAGCAGCTTGAGGTTTGCCACACCGGCGGCCGCGCCGATCGGGTGGGCCGAGTAGGTCCAGCCATGGCCGATGGCGCCGTTTTCATCTGTGCCCTGCTCCAGCACCTTCCACATCTTGTCCGATACGATGCTGCCCGAAAGCGGCGCATAGGCGCTGGTCAGGCCCTTGGCAATGGTCATCAGGTCCGGCTTCATCCCGTAATGTTGCGACCCGAACATTGATCCGAGCCGGCCGAACCCGGTGACAACCTCATCCGCGATCAACAGGATGTCATGCTTGTCCAGCACTTCCTGAATTGCCGTCCAGTAGCCTGCGGGCGGTGGCACCAGACCGCCAGTGCCCAGCACAGGCTCGCCAATGAACCCGGCAATGGTATGTGCGCCCTCGGCCGCGATCAACTCTTCCAGCCTGGCGACGCAATGGGCGACAAACTCTTCCTCACTTTGGTCCAGATCGTCGCGACGGAAGTAATAGGGCGCCTCGGTATGCACCACCTGGCTCAGCGGAAGATCAAACTTCTTGTGAAACAGCTCCAGCCCGGTCAGGGAGCCGGTCATCAGCCCCGAGCCGTGATAGCCACGCCAGCGGCTGATGATCTTCTTCTTTTCGGGGCGGCCAAGGATATTGTTGTAATACCAGATCAGCTTGATGTTCGTCTCGTTCGCGTCCGATCCCGACTGCCCGAAATAAACCTTCGACATGTGATCGGGCGCGCGGTCCAGGATCATCTTGGCCAGCGTGATGCTTGCCTCGGTACCATGGCCGACATAGGCATGGTAATAGGCCAGCTCATGCGCCTGTTTGGCAATGGCATCGGCAATTTCCGTGCGCCCATAGCCGACATTCACGCAGTAAAGCCCGGCGAAGGCATCCAGATGCCGCTTTCCCTCACGGTCCTCGATATGGCAATCCTTGGCGCCGGTGATGATGCGGCTGGAAAGTTCGCCGCGCGCGAACTGCGCCAGATGGGTCGAGGGGTGAAAGAAATTGTCGCGGTCCCATTCGGCAAGCTGATCGTTTCTGAGCATGTGTCTCCCCTTTTTTGACGGATGGCGCGCGGCATGATGGCGCGGCTTTGCGCGCAGCATGCACCATCCGAGGCAGGCTGTGTCACCGAATTGTACGCAGAGCGCAGAAGGATCTTCTGCCTATTCGCCCAGCAGCGCGGCAAGGGGCGGCACGGGGCTGTCCTTGACCGTCTTGGTCACGACATAGGTAAAATACCGCGCCAGCCCGATCCGTGCCTCCAGCATATCGTCCAGCAGGGCCTGATAGGCCTCGATGTCGCGCGCCACGATATGCAAGAGGTAATCATAGCCCCCGCCCAGCGCCCAGCAGGCAATGATCATATCATACCGCGCCATCGCAGCCTCAAAGCTGCGAAAGGCGGCGGCGGTGTGGTCTGTCAGCTCGGCAGTGACGAAAACAGTCACATGCGGACCGATCTTCTTCAGCGCGATACGGGCGTGGATGCCTTCGATCACGCCCGCCTTTTGCAGCTTGCGCACCCGCTCCCAGCAGGGACTGGCCGAAAGCCCCGCAGCGGCAGCCAGATCCGCGTTTGTCATCCGGCCATTGACGGCGAGGGCGCGCAGGATATCCAGATCGCGGGCATCAAGACGGATCATGGTGTGGCGGGCCAATGTGTCATGCGCGCAGTTTTGGGCATGCGGCGCCGCGCGGTCAACGCAGAGCTTGCGCAAAATGCGAATTCATCATGTGATGCCCGCGAACGAACCGTAAGCAAAGGCCCAGACATGATTGCGAAGGATATCCCTTTTACCCACGCCGAATATCAGCGGCGTTTGGTAAAAACCCGTCACGCAATGGACGGCGCGAATATCGATCTGATGTTCTGCACCGACCCGTCCAACCAGAACTGGCTGACCGCCTATGACGGCTGGTCCTTTTACGTGCATCAGGGCGTGCTGGTATTTCCCGATGCCGATCCTGCGTGGTGGGGCCGCGCCATGGATGCCAATGGCGGCGTGCGCACCGTCTGGATGGAGGATGACCGCGTCTGGGGCTATGACGATATCTATGTGCAATCCACCGAACGTCACCCGATGGAGGATCTGGCAGCGCGGCTGAAGGATCTGGGTCTGGGGTTCGCGCGTATCGGCGTGGAGATGGACAACTACTATTTTTCGGCCAAGGCTTATGAGGTTCTGAAGGCGAATTTACCCGATGCCACGCTGGTTGACGCGACCGCATTGGTGAACTGGCAGCGCGCAGTCAAATCACCCGAGGAAATCGGCTTCATGCGCAAGGCGGCCAGCATAACAGACAAGATCGTCAATGGCCTGCTGGAGCGGGTGGAGCCGGGCGTGCCGAAGAACGAGATCGTGGCCGAAATCTTTCGCGATGCGGTGCGCGGGGTGCCGGGTGCATGGGGCGACTACCCTGCAATCCTGCCGCTGCTGCCATCGGGGTCCGACGCCGGCGCGCCGCATCTGACGTGGAACGGGCGGCCTTTTACCAAGGGAGAGGCGACATTCTTCGAGGTGTCTGGCGTTTATCGCCGCTACCACGCGCCCTGTTGCCGCACGCTGATGCTGGGCCAGCCTACCGAGGAGATGAAGCTCGCCGAGGGCGCGATCGTCGAGGGGCTGAATGCCGGAATCGAGGCGGCCCGCCCCGGCGCCCGCGCCGCAGACATCGCAAACGCGCTGAATGGTTCGCTGGAGAAGGCGGGGATCAAACGCGGCGCGCGCTGCGGCTACCCTGTCGGGCTCAGCTATCCGCCCGACTGGGGCGAGCGCACGATCAGCCTGCGCCCCAGCGATGACACAGTGCTGGAGCCGGGAATGACGTTCCACTTCATGCCCGGGCTGTGGATGGACAGTTGGGGAATGGAGATCACGGAAACGATCCTGATCAGGGATGAGGGCGCAGCCGAGCCGCTTTGCAATCAGCCACGCAAGCTGTTCATCAAGGATTGACCGTCAGAACACGCTCAGCCCAGATAGATCTGACCCTTGGGGTAGCGCACGCGCGGAACAGTGCGCGTTGCCAGAAAAAATCCGAGGGTCAGCGGGCCGACCCGGCCCAGAAACATGATGACCATCATCACCGCGCGCCCGAGGCCATCCAGCTCGGGCGTGGCGCCACGCGTGACGCCCACCGTGCCAAAGGCCGATGTCACCTCGAACGCCATATCCAGAAAATCGCCATCATGTGAAATCGAGGTGATGAAGATGCCGCTCAGCACCAGCAACATGCTGATCACCGTCAGGGCCAGCACTTTCTGCACCTCTTCGGCGCCGAGCGCCCTGCCGAAGATGTGCATCTGGGTCTGCCTGCGGAAAAACGCGGTGGTGGCGATGAGCAGCACGATCAGCGTCGTCACCTTGATCCCGCCTGCGGTCGACGTGCTGCCGCCCCCGATCAGCATCAGCGACATCATCATCAGCGCGGTACTGTCATGGATCCGCGCCAGATCCAGCGTATTGAACCCCGCCGTGCGCACGGTCACCGCCTGAAACCAGCTGGCCCAGATGCGCGTCCCGATATCGGGCAGCCCGCCCAGCGTGCCAAGGTTGGTCCATTCCAAAGCGGCGAAGCCTATCCATGGCACCACGATCAATCCCAGCGTGCCGACGATCATCAGCTTGCTGTGCAACCCCAGCTTGCGCCATCCGCGCACCTGCCAGATATCTGCCAGAACGATGAACCCCAACCCTCCCAGAATGAAGAGCGCCGGGATCACGATGTTGATCATCGGGTTCCCCACCCAGCCCATCAGATTGTCCGGATAAAGCGCGAAACCCGCATTGTTGAACGCCGATACCGAATGAAAAAGCGCATGCCACACCCCCGTCGTCCATCCGAATTCCGGCACGAAAACGGAGCAGAGAAGCGCGGCACCGATCAGCTCGCTCAGCAGGGACGCAATCAGGATCACGCGCGCGATATCGGTCAGATTGTTCAGGGACTTCTGATTGACCTCCTCCCGCAGAACGGCGCGATACGACAGGCTCACGGGGATGCCGAGGACCGTCAGCAGCAACACCGCAAAGGTCATCAGCCCCAGCCCGCCCAGTTGGATCAGGAGCGCGATCACCGCCTGTCCAAAGCCGGTAAAGGCGCTGCCGGTATCGACCACGATCAGCCCCGTCACCGTCACCGCCGACGTCGCGGTGAACGCTGCGTCGGCCAGCGTCAGGCCGACCGAATTGGATATCGGAAGCCACAGCACCACCGCGCCGAGCAGGATGAAAGTCAGATAGATCGCTCCCAGGATCGCGGGCGGCGCCACCCGCAGCCCTCCGCTCGTGGCGGGGCGGGCGCGTGCCCTCCGCATCTAGAGGCTTGCCGCGAAACTGCGCAAATTCGCCCTCTGCCCCAAAAGCAGCAGAAGATCGTCCTTTTGCAACGTCACATCCTCACCGTCGCAGCCCAGCCATTCGGTGCCGCGCATAGCGCCGACGCAGCGAAGAGCGTATTTCTCGCGGTAGGGAATCTGGGACAGCGTCTTGCCCTGAAGCGATTCGGGGATACGAAAATTCACCACGTTGAACCCGTTGCCAAGGCTGACATAATCGCGCACCATGGGGTTATGCAGCACTTGGGCGATGTGATAGCCCACCTCTACCTCGGGGTGGATGATGCGGTCCACCCTCAGCTTGCTCAGGATACGGTGGTGGGTCTTGGACATCGCCTTGGCCCAGACAACGGGCACGCCCAGAGTCTTGACATTGATCGCGGCAAGGATGCTCGATTCCAGATCGTTCCCGATGGCAATCAGCGCAACATGACATTCGGCAACGCCCGCCTCGCGGAGCGCAGCTTCGTCGCGCGCGTCAGCAATCATCGCCTGGCTCAGGATCTCGGCCTGCGCGTTCACGAATTTCTCGTTGATATCCATACCGATGACGTGATTGCCGAAACGGACCAGCTCGCTTGCCACGGTACCGCCGAAATTCCCCAATCCGATGACTGCAAACGTGTCCTGTCGGCCCGGTTTCTTGTTTTTACCCATGAGGTCCCCGAAAACCAGATTGCGCGACTCTAGCCGATCCGGCGGCAAACGAAAGCCTTGATCGCGCATTTCAGCGATGGCACGCGACAAGTAGAACAGGACGCGAGCCGAGGCCGCGCCCTGTCGGTTCCCTCCCCGGATAGGGGATCAGGCGGACTTCATACGGCCCTCGTCCTTCAGTTGCTTGTGCGCAAGGTCCAGCGCAATCCATGCCCGCTCGACCAGCGTGTCGATCTGCGCATCCGTAATGACCAGCGGCGGCGAGATGATCATGCGGTCCCCGACATGGCGCATGACCAGCCCGTTGGCAAAGCAATGCTCGCGGCAGATCAGCCCCGCGTCGCCCTCGTCGCCGGCAAAGGCCGCGCGGCTGGGCGCGTCGGGCGTCAGAACGACAGCGCCCATCATGCCGATGGTCTTTGCCTCGCCCACCAGCGGATGATCCGCGAGCCCCGCCCATTTATCGGCCAGATAGGCGGCTGTGTGATCCGCAACGCGGTCCACGATCTTTTCCTCTTCCAGAATGCGCAGGTTCTCCAGTGCGACGGCGCAGGTCATCGGATGGCCGGAATAGGTGTAGCCATGCGCGAATTCACAATTGTCGATCACTTGCGCGACCTCGTCGCAAACGATCGACCCGCCGATGGGCGCGTAGCCGCTGCTGAGCCCCTTGGCGACGGTCATGATATGCGGGCGGATCCCGAACGTTTCGCTGCCGAACCATTTGCCGGTCCGGCCGAATCCGCAGATGACCTCGTCGGCGATCAGCAATATCTCGTATTTGTCGCAGATGCGCTGGATTTCGGGCCAGTAGGTGCTGGGCGGGATGATGACACCGCCGGCGCCCTGAACCGGCTCGGCGATGAAGGCGGCCACGCGGTGTTCGCCCAGCTCCTCGATCTTCTTCTCCAGCTGGCGCGCGCGCTCCAGCCCGAACTCCTCGGGCGACAGCTCACCCCCCTCGGCCCACCAGTGCGGCTGGTCGATATGGCAGATATCCGCAATCGGCAGCCCGCCCTGATCATGCATGAACGCCATGCCGCCAAGGCTGCCGCTGCCCATGGAGGAGCCGTGATAGGCGTTCTTGCGGCTGATGATGACGGTCTTTTCCGGCTTGCCCTTTTGTGCCCAATAGGTGCGGACCATGCGAATGTTCGTGTCATTGGCCTCGGACCCGGAACCGGCAAAGAACACGTGGTTCAGATCGCGCGGCGCCAACTCGGCCAGTTTGGCCGAAAGGGCAATGGCGGGCACGTGCGATGTCTGGAAGAAGGTGTTGTAATAAGGCAGTTCGCGCATCTGACGGGCGGCGGCCTCGGCCATTTCCTCGCGGCCATAACCGATATTGACGCACCAGAGGCCAGCCATCGCATCAAGGTAATCCTTGCCATCGCTGTCGGTCAGAGTGACGCCCTGCGCCCGGGTGATGATGCGCGCGCCCTTCTGCCCCAGATCGACGTTATGCGTGAAGGGGTGCATATGGTGCGCCGCATCCAGCGCCTGAAGTTCGGCCGTGGGAGGATGGTTCGCGATCATGTTCATGGGCTGGCCTTTCGCAAGCTGTGAGTCGTGGGATGATCAGAAGAAGGGCAGCGGCATGACCTGCCCAAGCCCAGCGAGAATATGATCAAATCCGGCGATGTCAATCGAATCAACCGTCCGCCGCCTTGTCTGCGAGCGATGCACGAAGCTGGTCCATCCCTTGACGCACGTCTGCACAGATGGCGGCGGCGGCGGCATCGGCATCCCCTGCCTCCATCGCGGTCAGCGTCTGTTTATGGTTGTCGGGCAGATTCTGCGTGCCCAGCCGCCCGCACAAAACCCGCATTGACGGGCCGAACCGCAGCCAAAGCCCCTCGGCCAGATCCGTCAGGATGGGCGAGCGTGCCAGACGGTAGATCGCCACGTGGAACTGATGGTTCAGATGCAGATAGGCCCGCAGATCACCCTGCCCGATCGCCCCGTCCAGCATCCGGTCCACCTGCGTCAGCGCGGCAATATCGGCGCCTGTGGCGTAATCCACAGCCTTTCGCGTCAGGTAAGGGTCCAGCCATTCGCGCGCCACGATGATCTCGTCTATGTCGGCTGCCGTCAGCAGCGGCACGCAGACACGGCGGTTGCCCTGCAATTCCAGCGCCCCCTGCGAAATGAGGCGTCTGATCGCCTCGCGCACAGGGGTCATGCCTGCAGTGAGCGATTCGGTAAGCCCCTGAATCGTCACTGCCTGCCCCGGCATCAGATCGCCATAAAGCACCATATCGCGCAGACGAAGGTAGACCTGCGCATGGGCGGTCATAGCCGTATCGGCAGAGGCGCTGCGCGGACTCGCGTTTCGGGCAAGATTGGTCATGTCGCGCAGCGCTCCCCCGGCCTGTTACAACAAATGTTGCGAGTTTAGCGGCCTCATGAAAACAATACCATATTGCCATACGCGAAAAAACTTGATCAAATTCGGATCAACGGTGGTATACCCATCGACCAACGGGAGAAGAAAATGAAAAAAGCCATTCTGACCGCCACGGCTGCCCTGGCAATGGCGGCCACGGCCGCCGCAGCCGCGGAGGTGCGGGTCTATAACTGGTCTGACTATATCGACAAGTCGCTGCTGGACAAGTTCCAGAAGGAAACCGGCATCACCCTCACTTACGACGTTTTCGACAGCAACGAGGTGCTGGAGACGAAAATGCTGTCCAGCGGATCAGGCTATGACGTGGTGGTGCCGACTGGCACCTTCATGCAAAGGCAGATCACCGCCGGCGCGTTCCAGAAGCTCGATAAATCCAAGCTGCCCAACCTCGAGAACATGTGGGACCTGATCCAGGACCGGACCGATCAGTATGACCCCGGGAATGAATATTCGATCAACTACATGTGGGGCACCACCGGCATCGGCGTCAATGTCGCCAAGGTGCGCGACGTACTGGGCGAGGATGCGCCCGTCGGCTCGCTCGATCTGGTGTTCAAGCCCGAGAACATGGAAAAACTTGCCAAATGCGGCGTGCATTTTCTGGATGCGCCGGATGAAATGATCCCGATGGCGCTGAAATTCCTTGGCGAGGAACCCGACAGCCACGATCCCGAGGTCATCGCCAAGGTCGAGGAGGTGTATGCACCGATCCGGCCTTATATCCGCAAGTTCCATTCCAGCGAATTCATCAACGCGCTGGCCAATGGCGATATCTGCGTCGCGGTAGGCTGGTCCGGGGACATTCTTCAGGCGCGCGATCGCGCGGCCGAGGCCGACAGGGGTATCGAAATTGCCTACCACGCCCCCAAGGAGGGCGCTCAGATGTGGTTCGACCAGATGGCAATTCCTGTCGATGCGCCCAATCCGGACGCAGCACATGCGTTCCTGAACTTCATGATGGTCCCTGAGAATGCCGCAGCGGCATCGAATTATGTCTATTATGCCAGTGGCAACAAGGCGGCGCAGGCATCCCTGAACGAGGATGTCATCGGCGATCCGGCCGTCTATCCGGACGAGGAGACGCTGAACAACCTCTACACTACCACCCCGTTCGAGCCAAAGGTCCAGCGCGTCGTCACGCGGCTGTGGACCAAGATCAAGTCGGGCACCTGAGCCCGCCACGTGCCCGCGACCCAAAATCCGCGCAAGGCGCTTTCCCTGCGCGGACCATAACGCCCCTCCAGACCGGAGCCATGATGAGCCAGACCGTTTTCGAGCCGTGGAACGATCCACAGGCCAAGCCGCTGATCCAGTTCAGGAACGTGACCAAACGGTTCGGCGATTTCACCGCAATCGACGATCAGAGCTTTGACATATACGAGCGGGAATTCTTTGCCCTTCTCGGGCCCTCGGGCTGCGGCAAGACCACCATGATGCGCATGCTGGCGGGCTTTGAAAAACCCACCGAGGGCAAGATCCTGCTGGCCGGCCAGGATATGGCGCCGATCCCCCCGAACAAGCGGGCGGTGAACATGATGTTCCAGTCCTACGCGCTGTTTCCGCATCTGTCGGTCTGGGACAACATCGCCTTTGGCCTGAAGCGCGACAGGAAACCCAAGGACGAGATCGCGGCGCGCGTCGCCCAGATGCTGAAACTGGTGCGTCTGGAAAAATTCGCCAAACGCAAGCCCCATCAGATATCGGGCGGGCAGCGGCAGCGGGTTGCGCTCGCGCGCAGCCTTGCCAAGGCGCCCAAGCTGCTGCTGCTCGACGAACCTTTGGGCGCGCTGGACGCCAAGCTCCGGCAGGACACCCAGTTCGAACTGGTGGATATACAGGAAAAGACCGGCACGACCTTTGTCATCGTCACCCATGATCAGGAGGAGGCGATGACCGTCGCCACCCGCGTCGCCGTGATGGATGATGGCAAGATCATGCAGGCCGACACGCCCGCCAATATCTACGAACGTCCCAATTCCGTCTATGTGGCCGATTTCATCGGCGAGGTCACGATCCTCCAAGGTCGTGCCACAAAATCCGGCGACGGCTATGACGTCGCCTTTACCGAAGGGCAGCCGACCCTGTTCGCCGAATCCGGCAAGACATTGCAGAACGGGCAGGCCTGTCATCTGGCCATCCGCCCCGAAAAAGTCAGCATCACCACTGAAAAGCCCGAGACGCGGAACGCCCTGCAGGGCAAGATCCTGGATATCGCCTATCTGGGGAACCTGTCGACCTACCATGTCAGGTTGGACACCGGTCAGATCATCAAGGCGCAGGCCGCAAATACGCGCCGCCTGTCGCGCCGCGGCTTCACCTGGGAGGATACAGTCTGGCTGAGCTGGACCGACACTGCCGCTGTATTGCTGGAGGGATAGGGGATGCGCCGCGTTGTCCTGATCGCCATCCCTTACCTGTGGCTGCTCTGCCTTTTCCTCGTGCCCTTCGTGATCGTGCTCAAGATCAGCCTCAGCGACACGGCGCTCGCCATCCCGCCCTATACCCCCACGCTGGACCTGTCGGAAGGATGGGAGGGGATCCGCAATTTCTTTGTGGAACTGGATTTCGAGAACTTCAGCTTTCTCACGACCGATGATCTTTACTGGAAAGCGTACCTGTCCTCGCTCAAGATCGCTACCGTTGCCACCATCCTCACGCTGCTGGTCGCCTACCCCATCGCCTACGGAATGGCAGCGGCGCCAGATCACTGGCGCCCCACTCTGATGATGCTGGTGATCCTGCCCTTCTGGACCAGTTTTCTGATCCGCGTCTATTCTTGGGTCGGCATCCTGTCCAGCGAGGGGTATCTGAACCAGTTCCTGCTCTCCATCGGGATCATATCCTCGCCGCTGACGATCCTGAACACCAATACGGCGGTCTATATCGGCATCGTCTACACCTACCTGCCCTTCATGATCCTGCCGATCTATTCAGCGCTGGAGCGGATGGACGGATCGCTGCTGGAGGCGGCCGAGGATCTGGGGTGCAGCCGCATCACCGCCTTCTGGCTGGTGACATTCCCGCTCTCCAAGAACGGCATCATCGCGGGCTGCTTTCTGGTCTTCATCCCGACCATCGGCGAATTCGTCATCCCGTCCCTCCTCGGCGGATCGCGGACCCTGATGATCGGCAAGGTGCTGTGGGAGGAGTTCTTCAACAACCGCGACTGGCCGGTCGCCAGCGCCGTGGCGGTGATCCTGCTCCTCCTGCTGATCATTCCCATCATCCTGTTTCAGCGCAACGAACAGAAACAAAGGGAGGCCGAAGGATGAGGCGCGTCACGTGGTTCAACGCCACATCCCTCACGCTTGGATTTGCATTCCTTTATCTGCCGATGGTGATCCTGGTCATCTACAGCTTCAACGAAAGCAAGCTGGTCACCGTCTGGGCGGGGTTTTCAACCAAATGGTACGGCGCCTTGCTGCGCAACCAGTCATTTCTGGATGCGGCCTGGGTCACGCTCAAGGTGGCGGTGCTGTCTTCCTCGATCGCGACGGTGCTGGGCACGATGGCGGCTCTTGTGCTGGTGCGGTCGGGCCGGTTTTCGGGGCGCACGCTCTTTTCCGGCATGGTCTATGCGCCGCTGGTCATGCCCGAAGTGATCACCGGCCTGTCGCTGCTGCTGCTGTTCATCGGCCTCGACATTGACCGCGGCGTGATGACCATCGTGCTGGCCCATACCACGTTTTCCATGTGTTTCGTATCTGTAGTGGTCTCGTCGCGACTGGTCAGCTTTGATCGCTCGCTTGAGGAGGCGGCGCTGGATCTGGGATGCTCGCAAGTGCAGGCATTCTTTCTCGTCACGCTGCCGATCATCGCGCCTGCGGTGATTTCGGGCTGGCTGCTGGCCTTCACGCTCAGCCTTGATGATCTGGTGATCGCGAGCTTTACCGCAGGCCCCTCCTCAACCACGCTGCCCATCAAGATCTGGTCGTCCATCCGCCTGGGCCTGAGCCCCGAGATCAATGCGCTGTCCACCCTGATGATCGGGATCGTCACAATCGGCGTTATCACTGCATCCCTGATCAGCAAGCGCAGGAGTCTGTCGCGTCAGGCGGATGAACGCGCCGCAGGCATATGAGGCGGATCTATCCGGCCCACGCATACGGGGAGGGCCCGCGCGCGGGGTGCTACTGGCCCACGACAATTGCGCCAATGGCGAATGCCCCCGCCCGGGGCGCGGTATCGGCAGATG
The DNA here is from genome assembly GCA_030540655.1 of Rhodobacterales bacterium. Classification (GTDB taxonomy): domain Bacteria; phylum Pseudomonadota; class Alphaproteobacteria; order Rhodobacterales; family Rhodobacteraceae; genus Roseovarius. Next base: position 2,204 of record JAUNVT010000043.1, on the reverse strand, counting down.
TGGCGATCATCGGCGCGGGGTTTACCGGCCTTTCGGCGGCGCTGCATCTGGCCGAAGACGGCGCGGATGTCATCGTGCTTGAGGCGCAGGAGGTCGGCTGGGGTGCCTCGGGGCGCAATGGCGGATTTTGCTGCCTCGGCGGATCGGCGGCAACCGACGCCGCGCTGACGCGTCGTTTCGGCGAGGATGCGCGGCGCGAATTCCGCCACGCCGAACGCGCCGCAGTCGATCTGGCCGAGCGGCTGATCGAGCGCCATTCCATGCAGGTTGATCGCCATTCGAATGGGGAGACGGTGATGGCGCACACCCCCGCCGCCTATGCCGGGCTGGAGATTCAGGCAGCGGGGATCGAGCGCGACTACGGCGTCACGCCGATCCTGATCCCGCCCGGGGAACTGGCGCAAAACGGCATGAACGGCCCGTTCCATGGCGCCCTGACCACGCCCGTCGGCTTTGGATTGAACCCTGTCAAATATGTTCAGGGCCTTGCGGTGGCCACCATTGCCGCAGGCGCGCGCATCTGCGCGCGCAGCCCGGTATTGCGGATCGATCAGGGCGACGGCTTTACCCTCACCACGCCGGAGGCACAGATAAAGACGCGCCGCCTGATCGTGGCGACAAACGGCTACAGCTCGGACGATATTCCGGCCTGGATGAAGGGACGGTATCTGCCGACGCAATCGAATGTGCTGGTGACGCGGGAAATGACCGACGCTGAACTGGCGGGCCAAGGCTGGACCACGCGGCAGGCCTGCTATGATGACAGGTTCTTCCTGCATTATTTTCGCCTGATGCCGGATAACCGGATGCTGTTCGGAATGCGCGGGGGGCTGTTCAGCGCGTCTTGGGCCGATGCAAGGATGCACCGGAATATCCGCCAGCATTTCGAAGCGATGTTCCCCGCGTGGCGCCATGTGGAGACGCCGCATAGCTGGCATGGGCTGCTGAGCATCGCGCGCGATCTGACGCCCTTTGCCGGACCTATCGACACGATGCCCGGCGCGTTCACGGCGCTGTCCTACCACGGTAACGGGGTTGCGATGGCGACATATGCCGGGGCGCTTCTGGCCGATCTGGCGCAGGGGCGAGCGCCGCGATATCCCTACCCGAAAATCATGCAGTCTCCGCCCAGACGCTGGCCACTGGGCCGGTTCCGGCGGGCGTGGTTCGCACCTGTCTATGCCGCGATGTGGGCGACCGGGGCCTGACAGCCTACCCTTCGGGGGTCCGCACCGCCCGCGCCCGGCCCCGTTTCAGCCCCAGATGATGTTCGCGCAAAATGATGGCGATACCCGCCGCCGAGATCATGGCTGCCCCTATCAGCATCGCCGCGCTTGGAACCTCGTCGAAGACGGCATAGCCAATGACCAGCGCAAACAGCATCGACGCGTAATCAAACGGCGCAACCACGCTGGCATCGGCGTGACGATAGGACAGCGTCAGGAATATCTGCGCCATTCCTCCGAGAATGCCCGCCAGCACAAGCTGAACCGCGGTCCAGCCCACGGGCCAGACCCAACCAAACGGCGCCGTCAGCAGGGACAGCGCCGTGGCAGTGGCCGAAAAATAGAATGCGATGGCCGCAGGGTGTTCCGTCTGCACCAGCTTGCGGATGGTGATCTGCGCAAAGGCGGCGCAGGTGGCGCCGATCAGCACCAGAACGGCGCCAAAAATCTGCGACCGTTCCACCGGCGCGCCGCCGAGGACGCTCATCTTGGGCGCCAGGATCACCAGAACTCCCGCGAGCCCGATGCACACGGCGCTGATGCGGAAAATTCCCACGCTTTCGCCCAGGAAAACCGCGGCGAATATCACGATCAGCAGCGAAGATGTATAACTGAGTGCCGTCACTTCGGGCAGCGGCAAGAGGGCCAGCCCCGCGAATGTCATCCCCACGGCCACAGATCCGGATACGCCGCGGCGCACATGGCCCCAGACGGATGTAACGCGCAGCCCCGTCGCCAGCTGTCCCAGCATCACCAGCCACAGCACGGTGATGGGAATGGCAAAGAAGGACCGGAAGAATACCGCCTCTCCTGCCGGAACATGGTCTGAGGCGGCCTTGACCAGCGCGGACATGAAAATGAACAGAACGACGGCGCATAGCTTGAGCGATATCGCCTTGACCGGCTGCATGTGACCCGCCCTCTTGTGCATGTATGGATGCCCCCGTTGGTGCAAGTAGTTTTTGAACGGCTTGAGCG
>JAUNVT010000255.1 GCA_030540655.1 Rhodobacterales bacterium | reverse complement strand
TGCAGAGACCATCATGGCGCAGCTGTCGCTGTTCGATTGGCTTTCGGAATGCGGCACCCGTCTGAGAACTGACGATGCGCTTTTTAACAGCAAATAAAAGCCCGGTGGAAGATGGCTTTGTTTTGGACAAGACAGTGTTATCTATCGCCGGATCGGCACAGGTCCGACTTGCCGCTTACGCTTACGTCGCGATAGATCACTGCGCCATCATCGAGACCGGCAACAGGTCATACCGCTTCGCGCAGAGCAAAAGCCGCAGAGAAAAATAACCGCACTGGAAGCAAAGCCCCCAGAAGAACTCGCTATATGAGGGTGGCGCGCCTGGGGGCTTTGCCATCCAAACGGTGAGCCAAAATCAAATGCTGAAGCCGGGTCAACTTTGACCGCTCATTGATAGTCTCTCTCTTTCTTCGTCGGCCTGCCTATCATGCGCTCCTTTGGATTGGGCGATGCGATTTGCTTTTAGACGACACGGGTCTGGCAATACTTTCGCCGAAAGCGAAGGGATTAAGCGGGCAGGGGACTTGTTGCGGTGCGCTGCCATCCCGCAGGTATGGCCCCCGCGCGAATAATAGCGCCGGTCCGGTTGCGGCGGGATCGGCACGACCCTGCCGCAACCGGACAATCTGACCTCGCCGCCAGAACGCGATCCTTGGCCGGACAAGCGAAAGGGCGACCCGCGCGGGGCCGCCGTTTTTCAAGGTGCGCTTGTGTTTTTCCTTATCCCTCCTTTTTCTCGAGGGCAGGGATGCGGGCGACGTGCAATCCTTCGTCGGCTTCTCGGCCAGATTGAGGCCAATACCTCCGCCTCCGAAGAGGATCACGCCACGGATGTAATCTGTTAAACATTTATTGATGATCGTACGGTTAGATTAATATCAGCCCAGAAATTGGGCGTGCACAGTTCGCGTGCGCGCGGGACTGGACGGGAGCGTAAAGTGGACAGGGACAAGGCCGAGCTACGCTGGGGGATCGAATAGCGCCTTGAGTTCATCGAGTTCCGTCTGTTCTGGGAGGGACACGTCAATCGTATTGACGTGATGCAACAGTTCGGCATTTCGGTGAACCAGGCATCCTCGGACCTGAACCGCTACATCGCGCTGGCACCGGACAACATGGTCTACGACAAGAGCGCGCGTACCTACGTCCGCGGCCAAGACTTCACCTGCAAGTTCCGCTCGCCAGACGCCGCGCGTTACCTCGCGCAACTCCGTCTGGTTGCCGATGATGTGCTGAAGCGCGAAGAGTGCTGGATTTTTGACCTGCCGTCCCACGCCTCCGCACCGACGCCTGTGCGGGGCGTCGATCCGGTGACGCTCCGCTCGATCGTCGGTGCCATCCGCCGGTCCGAGGCCATTGAAGTGAAGTACCAGTCCCTGTCGAGTCCGCAGCCGCGCTGGCGCTGGATCGCGCCCCACGCCATCGCGTTCGACGGGTTCCGTTGGCACACGCGGGCGTTCTGCCTGACCGATGAAGCGTTCAAGGACTTCCTGCTCTTGCGAATACTGGATATTCGCGGGTCGCGGGAAAGCGAAGTGCCTGCGGGGCACGACGGCGATTGGAATACCGAGGTTACCTTGGAGATCGGGCCACACCCTGCCCTTTCAAAAACTGAGGCAAAGGTCATCGCACTCGACTACGGGATGCGTGGCGGCAAGACGAAGATCAAGGTCCGGCGCGCGCTGCTGTACTACTCGCTCAGGCGTCTCGGGCTTGATACTGATCCCGGCGCAAGGAAGCCGCAGGACCAGCAGATCGTGCTTCTCAACAGGGAGGTCATTCATGAAGATCATGGATAGACTGTCCCGCATCCTCGGCAGTTGTGGGCCACGTTCAGTCGGGGAAAACTGGTAATTATACCGGATTGATCTGCAAGGCCGCGGACGCAGGTTACAAGATCATCATCGTGCTCGCCGGACTGCACAACAACCTGAGAGCACAGACCCAGATCCGGCTGGACGAGGGGTTTCTCGGTTTTGCCACCATCGCGGATGCTGACGAGCTCCCAGCAGTTGGGGTCGGACTGATCGACAAGGACATGTCGGTCCGTCCCAATGCTGCAACGAATCGGAGCGACAAGGGCGACTTCAACACGGCCGTTGCCGCGAAGATGAACATCAGCCCGGAACAGCGACCGTGGTTGTTCGTCGTCAAGAAGAACAAGACTGTGCTGGAGCGCCTGCTGCACTGGATCCGCAACCGTGTGGCCAATTACGTCGGCCCCGAAAACGGTCGCAAGCTCGTCACAAACCTGCCTCTCTTGGTGATCGACGACGAGTCCGACCACGGATCGGTCGACACCGGTGAAAATGTCGTGGACGAGTTTGGCAACCCCGATCTCGAACATGAGCCCAAGACCATCAACAGGTTGATCCGGTCGATCCTCCACCATTTTTCGCGGAAGGCCTATGTCGGTTACACAGCGACGCCCTTTGCGAACATCTTCATTCATGACCGCGGGGAGACACAGGAACACGGACCGGACCTCTTCCCGGCAGCCTTCATCACAAGCCTTGCGGCACCATCGAACTATGTCGGGCCGGGTCGCGTCTTCGGATCGGCTTCCAGCACGCCCGAAGACCTGCCCCTGGTGCGTCCGTTGTCGGACGATGAATTTCAGCCGTGGATGCCGCCACGACACAAGAACGGCTATCGGCCGCGATGGCAGGGAGAGGATCGTGTGCCGGACTCGCTCGCAGAAGCGATCCGTTCCTTCGTCTATGCCTGTGCGGTGCGGAAGCTGCGCGGACAGGGAAGCAAACATTCCTCGATGCTCATCCACGTTACCCGCTTCACCTCGGTACAGAACGCTATCGTCAACCAGGTCGCAGAGTACGTGCGGGATCTGAAGGGCCGCTACACCCGCGGCATCGAGCTTGCGGACCTTGAGGCGTCCATGCGCACGGAGTATCAAGAGGTCTTTTATGACGAAGGCCACATAGACAAAGCCCTGCCACGTCGACACGCAGGTAAAATCGC
>JAUNVT010000254.1 GCA_030540655.1 Rhodobacterales bacterium | reverse complement strand
CATCATTACGCTACCTTGGCACATTTCGAGGCCGTAGGGGGCGTCCACCCCATCGGAATGCGCGTAACGGCATGAGATGGTGGAGAGTTCATATCGGCGGGGTCGGAAGACGGTGTTGATCTGATCGTGAGCGGCGAGGACCTTCTGGGCCTGTCGGGGGGATTTGAACAGCCTTATCAACTTTATCAACTTCTCCCGTTTTCGGGCTGACCTGTGAGCCTTCGATCCGGTCAATCACCCCTTGTGCGCGCGATGATCCGCGCCCGGCGCAAGGTCCCAGACCAGCTTGAAACCGCTGCGCAACTTGTCCGTGACCACGATACGGGCTTCACCGAACCGGTCGACTAGCCTTGCCGGAAAACGTCTTGAAGCCTTGGCGTTGCGCTGCGGCTGAACGAGAATATCAAGCACGTCGCCGTTCGCGTCGACCGCCTGCCAGAGCAAGTATTTTCTGCGGTTGATAAGGGTGACGACCGCGTCCAAGTGCCATTTGTCGACCGCGGCGGGTCTGTCGCGCCTGATACAGTAGGCAAACTGGCGGCCAAATCGGTTCATCCATTTCCGGATTGATTCCGGGAGGACCATCACACCCTGAGCGGCTAGGAGATCTGCGACATCGGCTGTGCTCAGCGCGATGGGAGACCCAAACGGCATGTGCAATAATTTAACGGGGAAACCAGTTGCTTTTCAGGCGCGGCATGGAGAACGGTATTCATACCCAGCGCCTGACCAAGCGCTAGATTGCAAACAAGTTGGCAATCCCGTTCACCGCGCTCGACATGCCTGTCACGACTGTCGTGGGATAAGTGTGTCCGGGAAAAGGGGAGTTCAAGTCAGGTTCAGGATTATCATGCGTCAGCGCGAGTCAGGTCCAAAAAATGGACCTGACTTTACGACCATACCGTTACGACGATCCGGTCATGCAGCGCGAAGCCGCTCCTTCTTCTTGTCATAGAAGGGGAGATCCTCAACAGTGACTTCCTGAGCGTCGGCCCCGTTTCCGACCGTCAGCTTCGCCCCTTCGGTCACATCCGGGTCGAGATAGGCCATCGCGAGCGATTTTTTCATTCGGTGGGAATACGCGGGGGTGACGATCTTGCCGACCTTCTTGCCATCCTGATACAACTCGTCTCCAACTTCGAAAAGCAGCTTGTCCGAGGAGCACGAGACGCCGCGTGTGTGAAAGCGCGCCTCGCCTTCCTTCGCCAGAACCGCATCTCGGCCAACGAAGTCACCCTTGTTCTTGTCTATCGTAAATCCGAGACCAACCTCCCACGGCGTCGTGGTCTCGTCCACATCGAAGGGATGGAACAGCAGACCTGCTTCTACCCGGATCGGGGTCAGGCTGGCAAATGAGCCTGGCTGGATACCATATTCCTTGCCGGCTTCAAGAATGCTGCTCCAGATATGCGGCGCATCCTCGGCCTTGGCATAGATCTCATAGCCGCGCTCACCGGAGTAGCCGACGCGACCGATCAACACGTCGCGGTCGAACAGCTTGGTCTTCATGTGCCCGAAGAACTTCAGTCCGGCCAAATCTTCGCTGGAATTGGGTGCAAGGATATCGATCGACTTCGGGCCTTGAACCGACATGAGTTGAAGCGATTTGTCCCACTCCAGTTCCACATCCTTGCCTTTTGCGATTCCCTCAATGACTTCGCCGCTGTTACCGGTGCCGATGATATAAAGGAATTCATCGTCAGCCGTACAAAAGACGACACTGTCGTCGACCACACCACCGTCCTCGGTGAGAACACATGTATAAGTCGCCTTGCCCGGTTTGAGCTTGGTGATGTCACGGGTGCAGGCCTTGTCCAGAACCGCACGCGCATCAGGGCCCCTGACCCAGAGTTTGCGGAAGGCGGTGAGGTCGTACATCCCGGCCGCATCACGCACCGCGTCATGCTCCTGCTCCGCCGAGATCCCGGAGTAGCTCGCGGCCAGCTTGGAGCCGTTCCAGTCCATGAACTCAGCGCCCAATGCCTTATGTTCGTCTTCGTTTGCGAAAACACGTTCTGCCATTTTCAGATCCTTTTCGTGATATGTGAAGGAGTATGGTCCAGCCGTAGAACTCATGCGGCTGCCTCCAGTTTCATTGCGGGTGTCATTCCGCCAATACCCGTGCTTGGGCATTCATTGTCGTAAGTCTAAAGCAATTTTCTTTGCTTGGTCCTGTGCAACTGACAATATGCGCAACAACGCGTTGGTTCGCAAGTCGGTAAGACATCTTTGAAATTAGAAGACTTTACGGAGAATTGCCAACTTGTTTGCAGTCTGGCGCTTGCTCACGCGTGAGTATGAATACCTTCCCCCCATGCCGCGCCTGAAAGGCGACCGTTTCCCTCTTGAAATAGTCGCATATGCCGTCTGGGTCTACCATCGCTTCGCTCTCAGCACGGCCGATGTCGAGGACCTTCTCGCCGATCGGGGTGTGATCATCAGCCGGGAAACAATCCGGAAATGGATGAACCGCTTTGGCCGCCATTTTGTCGATTGTATCAGGCGTGACAGACCGGCCGCGGTCGACAAATGGCACTTGGACGCGGTCGTCACCCCGATCAACGGCCGGAAATACTGGCTCTGGCGAGCGGTCGAAGCGAACGGCGACGTGCTTGATATTCTCGTTCAGCCGCAGCGCAACACAAAGGCTGCAAGACGTTTTCTGGCAAGGCTGGTCGACCGGTTTGGCGAGCCACGTGTCATGGTCACGGATAGGCTGCGCAGCGGTTTCAAGCCGGTCCAGGACCTTGCGCCGGGCGCGGATCATCGCGCGCGCAAGGGAGTGAATGACCGGATCGAAGGCTCACACAGGTCAACCCAAAAACGCGGAAAGTTGATGAAGTTGATAAGGCAGTTCAATTCCCCCGACAGGCCCAGAAATTCCTTGCCGCTCACGATCAGATTAACACCGTCTTCCGACCCAGCCGATATGGCCTCTCCGCCAGATGCATCGCGCCACCGCAGACGAGCCCCATGTCGTTGCCATGATCCAG
>JAUNVT010000253.1 GCA_030540655.1 Rhodobacterales bacterium | reverse complement strand
CTGCGGAGCCGGAGCCTTTTATAACGGGATGAATCAGGCTATAGCGCGCAGGGTATTACCTCCAATCCTTTGCGGCCTTGGCCGGAGTTTACGGCATATGTTCACAGCTATTCTGATTGCCCGTCCTGGGGGGCTGGAGCCCGCCCTTGCGGAAAACCTGCGTAACGCGTGGGGTGGCGGCGATGTGGAGTGGCTCAGCCCGGATGAGGCGGCTGAATTTTCGCTGGCAGAGCGTCCCGCAAACCTGTGGGATGTATGGCGGGATGTGCAGGGGATGAGTGTCGATCTGGCAGTGCAGCCGAGCGACGGGCGGCGCAAGCGGATGTTGCTCGCCGACATGGACAGCACAATGATCGCTCAGGAATGCATCGACGAATTGGCTGAGGTGGCGGGTGCCGGAGATCATGTGCGCGCCATCACCGCCCGCGCGATGAATGGCGAGCTGGATTTCGAGGCATCACTGCTGGAGCGTGTGGCGCTTCTGAAAGGGCTGCCGGAGGCGGTCGTTTCTCAGGTGCTGCAGAACCGGATCACCTATGCTTTTGGGGGGCGGACCCTGGTTGCAACCATGCGGGCCAATGGCGCGCATACTGCACTGGTGTCGGGCGGGTTCACAGCGTTTACCGGGCCGATCGCCGCTGCGCTTGGCTTCGATGAGCATCAAGCGAATGTGCTGTGTATCCGGAACGGCGCGCTGACCGGCGATGTCGAACGGCCGATCCTGGGCCGGCAAGCCAAGATCGACGCGCTGGAGCAGATCACAGCGCGGCTGGGGATCGGGCCACAAGACGTTATCGCGGTGGGCGACGGGGCAAACGATCTGGGTATGCTGGGCCGCGCGGGCGCGGGGGTCGCGCTGCATGCCAAGCCATCCGTGGCGGCCCGGTGCGATTTGCGGATCAATCACGGCGATCTGACGGCGCTGCTTTATCTTCAGGGCTACTCGCGCACAGAATTCGTGGACGCCGCCGGTTAGGCCATCAACCCCGCGGCGGGTTTGACCGCGCCGGTTTCAATCCCGCGCCAGCTGCGGATTGTCTTGTTCATGAACCGGCGGGCGGCCGGATGAGAAGGATCCAGCACCCCCAGCCGGACCAGAAGCGCCGTGATCGTACATGCGGCCGCCCGGTCCGCGCCATCGGCTACTTTCAGCGCAATGCCGAGACCCATACCGGGGATCATGGCAACAAAAAATGCCTCGGCTCCGGTTTTCAAAGCCACGGGCTGGTTGCAGGCGCGCATCAACTCGGTACAGGCGCGCCTTTCGCCAGCCACCAACGCCGGATGCGCGATCATTGCATCGCGCAACCGGGCAGCAGCGCTCTGTCGGGCGTCCGTGCCGGTGCGGGCATTGGCAAAATACGCCATCGCACGGCCCATACCGTGGAGCGTGGTAAGAAAATTCGGTGCCGAGCAGCCGTCGATGCCGTAGCCGGGGCTGGTCTGCCCGGTCACATCCTCGAACGCGGAAAGGCACGCCTGCTGGACCGGATGATCGAACAATTCGTAATCCGGGCCGCCCCCCAGATACTGGTTCAGCGTCATGAAGCCTGCATGTTTGCCCGAACAGCTGTTATGAAACTGGCAGGGCTGCGCGTAAGCGCGGATCAGGGCATGCGCGGCCTCTGTGTCCATGGGCATGTGGGAGCCGCAGCGCAGATCTCGTTCGGTCAGGCTGATATGCTTGATCCATTCCGCCACGGGGGCTGTATGAATGGCGGCCCCGTTATGCGAGGCGCAGGCCAGCGCGAGGTGCGACGAATCCAGTCCGGCAGCGTCAGCCGCGCCGCTTTCCACCAAAGGCAGTGCCTGGAGCATCTTGCACGATGAGCGCGGATAGACCTCGACATCCGGATCACCCCAGGCGTGAATGACCTGGCCGCCCGGTCCGCAGATCACCGCATGGCCCAGATGCACGCTTTCGGCCATCGGGCCGCGCCAGATTTCGGTCAGAGGGACAGGTGGGATCATGGTCAGGCTCCTTTGCGCGGGATATGCGAATTTCCGCCAATTCATTCTTTCGTTTCCGGCAGGTTTCAGGCTATTGATGCAGTGTCGAGAAGAACTTCGCGCTTGCCAAGTGGAAAACCCCGGCAACAGGGGCGGCCTGCGGGCGCGGTTGAACTGAGGCTCATGACAGCTTGGAGGCTGCACAAGATATGGCACTACCTGTGACGCGCGGCGCGCTGGGCGCGGCAATTTCTGCTATCGCAATCTTCGGTTTCGGCGCGGTTTCCCCTGTATTGGCGCAATCGGCCAGCACCAATCAGGTTGCCGCGAAAACGGCGTGGAGCGTATTCACCGAAACCTCGCCGCGCGAATGCTGGACGGTGTCCGCTCCGACAAAGACGGTCAACAGCAAGGATGGCAAGGTCGTGGAGGTGCGGCGCGGCGAGATTTTGCTGATGACATTCTTCCGCCCCGATGCGGGCGTGCGAGGGCAGGTGGCGTTTACTGGCGGCTATCCCTTTGCTGACGGCTCTACCATCGAAGTGGATGTGGGCGGGACGAAATTTCAACTCTACTCCGAGAAGGAATGGGCATGGCCGGCTAGCGCCGATGATGATGCCAAGATCATCGCAGCGCTCAAGCGTGGCTCGGAAGTCGTGCTGACCGGACGTTCGGGACGCGGCACCCAGACCAAGGACACCTTTTCGCTCATCGGCTACACCGCCGCAATGGAAGAGGCGCAGAAACGCTGCCAATAGGTACGTGGCGGGACGGATCTGCTCAGTCCGCTTCTTGATCCCTTTCAGAGACGCAGGTCAGTAGCAGCCAGTGCGCCTCGGGCTGCTCAATTGTTTTGCAAACTGGCCATGACATTGGCACCGGCCTCATACCAACCGGCTTGAAGACTGGCTCGCAGGGGATTCCCAAAGCGGCGAACGTCTGAATCTATGGCGGCAGGTCCGGGAGGCCATTGCCATGGGCGCAGCGATGGCATTGCGGGTGGACTTTGACGGGGCGACATTGGGGCGGCATCGGGGCACCTGGC
>JAUNVT010000252.1 GCA_030540655.1 Rhodobacterales bacterium | reverse complement strand
CAGCCTGAATGAGACGGTCCCGCCGGAGCAATAAATCTTCTGGGACATCGGATTTCTGGTGTGGGGTGCCGCGCTGATCGTCGGCTGGTTGCTTTGGCGATCGCCGCGCGCTGAAGAAACGTGACCGCAGGCGGCAGTTTCCGCTCTTTTCCAAAGATGTTGCAAGCAGATCGGTCCAATCACGCTCTGCGGCCGCGCGTCGTAAAAGTCCGGCCGGACTGGCATAGGCACTTCTGGCTTCCACAGAATTGATCAACCGTTTTGGAAATGTTAGCCCTATCCGGTCTTGCCTGCGCAGTTGTGTGCCTTCGTCAGGAGCCAGACAACTCGTTGTATGTCCGGTGCCAGATAGTTAGGCTGGCGAGCGAACCGCGCGAAACCACACAGGAAACAGTCGCATTTCGGCTTGGAAATACGAGCGATAAATCCAGCGCTTTCGAACGCTGTGACGAGCGGAATCTGAAGCGAGCCTCCTATGAGAAGCAAGGACAGCATTTTATGACCGATCAGCAAGGTGGCAGTGGAAAAGGGGCTGGGAGCACGCGGGGCGACAGTTCAGCGCGGCGAGTGCTCAGGGAGGTGACCCATCCTGGTCCGGGTCTCGTCCACCCCGCGCTGATCCCGGGCATCGGTGTCGAGCGCACGAATTATACTTTTGGCACCAATCCTGCCGTGTTTGTCATTTCGGGAATATTGATCGTCGGCGTTATCGTGTGGGCCATCATTGCGCCCGACAGCATCTCGACCACTGGCAATGCCGCTTTGGCTTGGGTAACAACCCGCTTTGGCTGGCTGTATGGCGTTCTTGCCATCACAATATTTTCCTTCATGATCGTTCTTGGGTATGGTCGAGCGGGCGGCGTCCGGCTCGGTGCAGATGATGAGCAGCCCGAATTCTCGACGGTTTCATGGGTTGCCATGCTATTTTCGGCCGGGATGGGAATCGGTCTGCTCTTTTACGGCCCCTATGAACCTCTGACTTATTATGTCAACCCGCCCCCCGGCTTTGACGTAAAATCACATACTGTCGACGCTGCAGAAACGGCCCTTGCACAGACTGCCTTGCATTGGGGACCGATCGCTTGGGCATTTTATGCGCTGGTTGGTGGGATAATTGCCTACAACGCTTATCGACGCGGTCGGCCGCCGCTGGTCTCGGCCATGCTGGAACCTCTCTTCGGGAAATATACTCAGGGTGCGGTGGGTGCCGTGATCGATATCTTCGCGATCATAGTTACGCTTTTCGGAACAGCCATCTCTTTGGGAATCGGGGCACTGCAGATCGGCCAGGGGATGGAAATCGTTACCGGCTCCGGCCCGCTTGGCAAAACCTTCATTGTCAGCGTCATGGCGGTATTGACTGTCGCGTTTATTATTTCAGCCGTGTCAGGCGTCAAACGCGGTATCCGGATTTTATCCAATGCGAACATGATGGCTGCGGGAGCCCTCGCGCTATTTGTGTTCGTTACCGGCCCGACGTTGTTTCTGCTCAACTTTTATCCTGCGTCAATCCTGTCCTTTTTTCAGAACCTCGGCACGATGCTGATCCGCAATCCCAATGAAGGTGAACACGCGGCCGAGTTCATGGCCAGTTGGACCACTTATTATTGGGCATGGTGGGTTTCGTGGGCCCCCTTCGTCGGCATGTTCATTGCCAAGATCTCGCGCGGTCGAACAATACGGGAATTCGTGACCGTTGTTGTCATCATCCCATCGGTTGTTTGCATCACCTGGTTCGTGATTTTCGGTGGTACGGCCATGTATATGGACATGAATGGTCTCGGATTAAGCAAGCCGGGGAACTCGCCCGAGTCACTGTTGTTCACCGTGCTGGAGAATTTGCCTCTTTCGTCGATAACGCCGATCATCGCGATGGCCTCGATTCTGATCTTTTTCGTAACCTCCGCCGACTCTGCGTCCATAGTCATGAGTTCATTGACCCAAAAGGGTAAGCCCGAACCGTCAGTACCCGTAACAATAACCTGGGGCGTTTTGCTTGGGTTGACGGCGGCCTCGCTTCTGCTTGCAGGTGGACAAGACGCGCTGTCGGGGCTGCAATCGATCATGGTGGTATCATCGCTGCCGTTTTCCTTTGTAATCATGGCCATGATGGTATCCTGGGCCAAGGAGTTGCGAACGGATCCCTATATATTGCGTCGTCGGTATGCACAGGCGGCCATCGCCCAAGGTGTCAGGCTCGGCATCGCAAATCATGGTGATGACTTCGTTTTCGGCAGCAGCGTGGTCACACGGGACGAAGGTGCAGGCGGGTGGATCGACAGCGCCAACCCGCAACTGACCGCCTGGTATGTTGATGTTGCTGAAGAAGGGGAAGTTGTCAGCGCCGAAGACGTGCGCCGCACTCTTACCCCCGGACGGATCCAGCCCAAAGGCCCGCCACGGCCGGATCTGGTTGCCTCAGGTGATGAGGCAACTGCCACTCGGCCACGCCCTCGGAAGGACTTGAAATGAGTCAAAAATCACTACTTACAAGGTAAGACTGCTGCGGTAGCAGGCCATCAGAGGGTTAGGCCGCGATCCGCGAGGTCAAAATGTCGCGCTCTCGCGGCAGCCTCAGCTGTAGCAAGTTGCCGCCGCGGCATCAGGGCGCCGAGCTAAGGTTCGATTTTGGCATTCCTTCCCGGCACCGCTCTGCCGCACCTGCGAAATGATGCGTCTGCACTCTCAGTGGATAAGGGTTCGGAGCCGCCAATCACTGCCTTAAGGACGAACGGTGTGTGTGGATGGCTCCTGCATAGCAAGACTTTTTTGACCCAATTTGTGCATTTGCAGAAGCAGTCATGTGTCCGGCCTGTTTACGCGGTTTTGACCGCTGGCCCTGATGGGGTCCGCAAACCAAGTTCCTGTCAGCTTAGCGGGCGATGTCACCCGGGACCTTCGGCGGAGTGTCCTGGTTTTGGCAACAGACTTTTCCACCAATCTCGCAGGTCTTGCTAACTCATTGCTCCTTTTCTCCAAAAGCCCGTCCGAGATCATATCCTTTCCTGACAAAGCCTTCGCAGCATTGACCGAATGGACGCCAATCACAGGAATGCCAACGCGG